>NZ_JBEOZK010000052.1:0-1134 GCF_040297565.1 Streptomyces sp. NPDC001728 | reverse complement strand
ATCGCGAACATCTCCAGACGACCGTCCGCGTTCGGCGCGATGGCCAGCTCAGCGTTCCCCGGACCACCCAGCGCCTCCCACGCCGACCAGTTGCCATTGGACTCGGTCTGCCAGGCGTGGTGCACCCCGTCCGCCGCCGCGGCGAACACCTCCAGACGACCGTCCGCCGACCGTGCCGACACCACCCGACCCGACTCTCCCGGGTACACCAGCGGACCGGGCCCGGGTTCGTGGTGGCCCAGGCGGTCCACCGCGGCACGGGCCTCGTCCAAGTGCCGCCGGTGCGCGCCCTGGTTGAAGGTGGACCAGGGCTGCCAGTTGGTTCCCCCGGAGGAGATGGCGAACGCCGCGTTCGCGTTGCACTGGGGGTCGTAGGCGCAGGCGTCGTTGACCTCGGGGTGCCAGTAGTCGTTGATCTGCCACAGGCCCCGGTCGGTCGAGGGGGGCGTGTTGTTCGTGACGTTGTACGCCGACGGATTGCAGCTGGACTCCGCCAGGGCCACGGCGACGGCGGTCACCAGGCCGTCGCCCCGGAAGCCCGCGGTGTAGCCGGTCTGGGCGCACAGGTCGCTCGGCGCGGCGTACGCGGGCGAGGCGCCGACGAGGATGCCCGCCGCGAGGAGCAACGAGGCCAGGGTCGAAAGGATGACGCGATGCGGCGCTCTGGAGGAGCGCTGGGTTCTGCTCAACTGCTGTCCCCTTCGGAGTGGGTACCGGGTGGGTGCCGGGGGCGCCGGGGCGCCCGTCTATCGGATCGGTCGACGGCGGGTCCGATCAGTTGACGGCGGGGCCCGAGGTGTTGTTCACCCATGCCCAGTCGGACCAGGTCGTCGGTCCGGTCTGCCACTTGTGGTAGACGCCGGCGTGGCTCGTTCCGAAGACCTCGATCCGTCCGTCGGCGTTGACCGTGGCGGTGATCTCCGTACCGGCGCCGCCGAAGGCCTCCCACGTTCCGTACGGGGCGTTCACTCCGGTCTGCCACATGTGCCGGGCCTCGCTGCCGTTGATCGCGAAGACCTCGACCCGGCCGTCGGCGGTCCGCTCACTGCTGAGCTGTGAGTCGGCGGGTCCGCCCGTCGGCTCCCATTCCGACCAACTCGTGGGGTTGGTCTGGTACTTGTGGAACACCCCGAC
>NZ_JBEOZK010000051.1:0-1331 GCF_040297565.1 Streptomyces sp. NPDC001728 | reverse complement strand
TTCGACAAGGCGAAGACGGACCTCGCGAAGGCCCGGGGCAAGGTCCAGGCGCTGGTCACCGCTTCCAAGGAGCAGGCGACCGCCGCCAATGCCGCAGCGCAGCGTGCGGTGTCGGCGCAGCAGCAGGCGTGGACGATCGCGGACGCGGCCGAGGTGCCGCGTGGCCGTGGTCTGATGTACGCGCAGCAGTCGGTGCAGGTCGCGCGTGCTTCGGGTGCTGCCGCGACGGCCGCTTCCAAGGCGACCGAGACGGCGCTGAACGCGGCGAACGCGACGGTGTCGACGTCGGAGGCGTTGCTCGCTCTGGCGCAGACCGAGACGCACGCGGTGAACACCGAGTTCCGTCGTATCGCCGCTCAGGAGGCGGCGGCGCAGGCGAAGGCGGCGGCGGACAGTGCCGATGCCTACGCGGCGTCGGCGGCGGCGAACGCCGCCACCGCGAAGAAGGCCAAGGAGACGGCCCTCGCGGAGGAGCAGGAGGCGAAGAAGGCGGCGGCGGACGCGCACGCGTCGCGTGCCGTCGCGGAGTTGGAGCGCGCCAACGCGGCGGCCTACCGGGCCACCGCCGAGCGTGAGCGGGACAAGGCGGCGGGTCATGAGGCCGACGCCGTCGCGCAGGGCCGGATCGCGAGCGAGGCCCGTACCTCGGCGGAGGCGGCGGGATCGACGGCCTCGTCCAAGCGGGCTGTCGCCGAGGAGTCGGAGCGCGACGCGGTCGCCGCACGTGACAAGGCCCTTGAGGCCGAGATGCGGCGTGACTCGCTGAACGCGAAGGCCGCGGCCTTCGAGGCCAAGGCCGCCGCCGACGAGGGTACGGACGCGGCCGTCGCGTCCCGTGCGGCCGCGACCGACGCTCGTTCCGCCGCGAACGAGGCGACCACGGCGGCCACCAACGCGCGCGCGGCGGCGAACGCGGCCACGGCCGCCGCCACCAACGCCCGTGAGGCGGCCACCAAGGCGCAGGGCTCCGCGTCCCGTGCCAAGGCGGCGGCCGACAGCGCGTGGGCGTCGTACTGGGTCGCGGCCGGTTCCGCCGCCGCGGCGCACGCGGCGGCGGCCGAGGCGATCGACGCCTCGCAGGCCGCCGCGGCCGACGCGAAGGGTGCCAAGGAGCAGTCGGAGAAGGCGACCGCGGCGGCCAAGGTCGCCAAGACGGAGGCGGCTGCCGCCCGTTCCGAGGCGGCGCAGACCGCGTCCTGGGCGGCGGTGACCGCGGGCAAGGCGCTCGCGGCCGTACGGTCCTCCCTCGCGGCGCGTGACTCCGCGGCGGCGGTGAACAAGCCGGCGAACGAGGCGATCTCGCTCGGCGGCCCGTACCAGGAGGTCGACAG
>NZ_JBEOZK010000050.1:0-1502 GCF_040297565.1 Streptomyces sp. NPDC001728 | reverse complement strand
ACCAACGCCGTTCAGTTAAGGGCGGGGCCGGGGCGTCAAGGGTCGGTCGTGAGCATGCTGATGCTGATGGTGGCCTTGTAGGTAGCCCGGTCGATGGCGGGTCCGCGTGCGTTGTATTTGGAGATCGCGCGTTTGACGATGCGGTCTTTGGTGCGGACCCGCCGGGCGGGCAGAAGCTGGGCCAGCACATGGCGGCCGATGACTCCGACCAGGTCGATGTCAGTGTCGGCGATGATGCCCGCCGCCAGGACGAGTTGATCGCGGGCGGCGGACAAGGCGACGGTGAAGCCGGCCCGGTCGGGGTCGGTGCCGGCGATGCTGTCGGTCGCATCCGTCATCGCGGTCCGCAGTGCCTGGTAGGCGACCAGCAGTGCCCAGACCTCCTGTTCGACACCGGCCGGGGTGCGGGCCCGCAGGACCCGTCCGCCCAGGACCGTGGACTTCAGCTCCGCGTAGGCCGTCTCGATCTCCCAGCGCTCGTGGTAGAGCCGGATGAGCTCGCGGGCCGGGTGGGTCATGGGGTCGGTGAGGGTGGTCAGCAGCCGGTAGTGACCCGTGCGGATCCCTTGGGAAGTGGTGATGGTGATCTCTGCGTCGATGACCCGCACGGTCAGCGCTCCCAGCCGGGACAGGAACGAGCCGTCCCGGCAGCGGGCCACCGGTGGCAGGTTCCGCCCGGACTTGCACCGCACCAGCAGGTGGGCGCCGGTGGCCGCGAAGCGGTTCAGCAGGTCGGCGGCGGCGAAATTCCGGTCGCCCAGCAGCAGCATCCCGGCACGCAGATCGCCGGCCAGCCGGCGCGCGTATTCCAGCTCACCGGTGGTCGCCGGGCCGAACACGGCCCCGATCACCGACCGGGTCCCGCAGGCCACCAGTGCCGTCAGCCTGATCTGCGGATAGCCCCCGGCCCCGTTGTTGCACCGCTGCTTGGCGAACACCGCGAGGTTCGCGGGAGCGTCCGGCACCGGCAGCAGCGTGCCGTCGACCGCCACGACCAGCAGCCCGCGCCACCGCGTCGCCGTCGCGGTCGTGGCCGCCGGCCCGCGGACCAGGTCGAACAGCGCCTTCATCGGGGCTGCCCCCAGACGTTGACGGGCCTGCCGTAACGCGCTGCCGCTCGGTCTGGCTACCGACAGGCCCGCCAGACCGGCGCACAACCGGTCGAAGACCTGCCGGTAGCCCAGCCCGGCGAAGAGTGCTCCGGCCAGCAGCAGGTACACGGTGACCCGCGCCGGCACCAGCCGGACCCTCCGCTGGACCGCGCCGGCCTCCGCCAGCACCTCGTCGACCATCTCGAACGGCACGATCCGGGTCAGCTCGCCGATATGGCCCGGCGCGAACACCCCGGCCGCTACCCCGACCGTCCTGGTTATGGCAGCCTGTTCCAACAGCGGAGCTCCTGTGGTGAGGATGTCTTGGAGGACAAACCTCTTCTACAGCAGCTCCGCTGCCTCGTTCACCGGCCTTGACGAACAGCCTCTACGCCTAACTGAACGGCGTTG
>NZ_JBEOZK010000049.1:0-2532 GCF_040297565.1 Streptomyces sp. NPDC001728 | reverse complement strand
CTCCGGCGCCGGAGCGGATACGGGGACGGGGGCGGTCCGTGGGGAGTTCGAGGGTCTCCAGGCCGGCCAGCTGCGTCCGCCAGTAGTCCAGGTGCCCGTCCAGCGCGTCACCGGTCAGCTGGTCCTGCTGCCAGAGTGCGAAGTCCGCGTACTGGAGCGGCAGTTCGGTCAGTGACGTACCGGCGTAGAGCTGTCGCAGCTCCTCCACCAGGACGCCCATCGACCAGCCGTCGACGACGATGTGGTGCATCGCGAGGGCGAGGAGGTGGTCGTCCTCGCCGAGGCGGACGGTCATCGCCCGCAGCAGGCGCCCGGCGGAGAGGTCGAAGGGACGCTCGCCGAAGGACTCGACGGCGGCGCGACCGGCTTCGAGGGCCTCCGGAGCACCGGTTTCGGGAGCGCCGGTTTCGACGGGGCCGGTTTCGAGGGTGCCGGTGAGGTCCTTGTGCTCGATCTCCACGTGCCAGGGCTCGTCGATCACCTGCACCGGGTCGCCGTCCGCGCCCGTCGTGAACCGGGTCCGCAGCACCTCGTGCCGGACGACCAGGGCGTCGAGCGCCGCGTTCAGCGCCGCCGGGTCCAGCGGGCCCCGCACCCGGAACGCGGTGGGCACCACGTACTCCGCGCTCCCCGGGTCCAGTTCGTCCAGGAACCAGAGGCGCTGCTGCGCGAAGGACAGCGGGACCTCCCGTACCCCCTCCGCCCGGCGGGTGATCGGGGCGGCGGTCAGCTCCTCGCACTCGGCGAGGCTCGCGGCCAGCTCGGCCACGGTCGGGTTGCCGAAGAGCCGGCGGACGGAGACCTCGACGCCGAGCGCCTGGCCGATCCGGTTGGCGGCCTTGGTGGCGAGGAGGGAGTGGCCGCCGAGGTCGAAGAAGTTGTCGTGGATGCCGAGGGGGGTGTTGAGGGTTTCGGCCCAGATCGTGGTGATGGTGGTCTCGGTGGGGGTGCGGGGCGGGGTGTGGCTGGTGGTGTCGGCGGTGACGGTCGGGGCGGGGAGGGCGCGGCGGTCGACCTTGCCGTTGGGGGTGGTGGGGAGTTTGGCGAGGTGGACGAAGTGGTTGGGGACCATGTAGTCGGGAAGGTGGGTGCGGCAGTGCGCGCGGAGATCGCCCGAGCTGTGGGGAGTGTTCGCGGGGGTCGTGTAGTAGGCGGTGAGCCGCTTGTCGCCGGGGGTGTCCTCCCGGACGACGACGGTGGTGAGGCTGATGTGGGGGTGGTTGGTCAGGGTGGCCTCGATCTCCCCGAGCTCGATGCGCAGGCCACGGATCTTGACCTGGTTGTCGATCCGCCCCAGGAACTCGATGGCGCCGTCGGGGAGCCAGCGGACGAGGTCGCCGGTGCGGTAGGCGCGGGTGGGCTCGGCCGTGTGGTGGGTGGTGGTGAAGCGGTCGGCGGTGAGCTCGGGACGGTCGAGATAGCCGCGGGCGAGACCCGGTCCCGTGATCCACAGCTCACCGGGGACGCCGACGGGAGCGAGACCACCGTGCCGGTCGATGACCAGGACCTGGGTGTTGGCCACCGGTGAGCCGATCGGCATCGAGGTGGTGCCCGGCCGGTTCTCGTCCACCACGAAACCGGTCGCGACGACGCCCGCCTCCGTCGGCCCGTAGAGGTGCGCGAGGCGCCCCGGGGCGTACGGCCCCGACAGCAGCGCGTCCGCGATCGAACGGTCGCCGGCCTCACCCCCGTAGAAGACGGACTTCAGGTCCTTCAGCAGGTCCGGGCGCTCCACCAGGTACTGGTTGAACAGCGGAGTCGGGATCAGCACGGTCGTGACGGAGTGGCGCACCAGCGCCTCCGCGAAGGGCTCGCTGCCCGCGAGGACCTTCGGGTCCAGGATCGCCATCGTGGCGCCGGAGGTGAGCACCGGCCAGCATTCGAGGGCGAAGGAGTCCCAGGCGAAGTTCAGGATCTGGGAGACGACGTCGTCGGCCGTGATCGTGTGGAACCAGTTGTTGGAGATCAGCCGGCAGAGGGAGCGGTGCTCGATCTGCACGCCCTTCGGGGTGCCCGTGGAGCCGGAGGTGTAGATCAGATAGGCGAGGTCCCGGGCGCCGGCGGGGGCGACGGGGTTGTCCGTGGGCCGGTCGTCGAGGGCCAGCCGGTCCAGGAGGACGAGGGGCGTCGGGGTGTGCTCCAGACGCGGGGCGAGGTCCGAGTGGGTGAGGACGAGCGGCGCCCGGGTCTCCTCCAGCATGAAGGCGAGGCGGTTGGGCGGGTTGTCGGGGTCGAGGGGGACGTACGCGCCGCCGGCCTTGAGGACCGCGAGCAGCGCGGTGATCATGTCGATCCCGCGGCCGAGGGAGATCCCCACGAGGGTGTCGGTGGTGACGCCCTGCTCGATGAGGTGGTGGGCGAGCCGGTTGGCCCGCTCGTTGAGCTGCCGGTACGTGTACGAGCTGTCGCCGTGGACGACGGCGAGCGCCTCGGGGGCGAGCGCGGCCCGCTGCTCGAAGAGGCGGTGGACGGTGGTGTCGTCGGCGTAGTCGACGGTGGTGTCGTTGAAGTCGTCGAGGATCTGGTGCTGTT
>NZ_JBEOZK010000048.1:0-2971 GCF_040297565.1 Streptomyces sp. NPDC001728 | reverse complement strand
ATTGGCAGTGCGCCTGCCGGTGGTGGTGCGGCAGGATCAAGGCATTGATCACGACCACCCTGGGGGGCATGGTGCAGGAACTCCGCTTCGATGAGAACATCCGGTTCGCTGTGGAGGTGAGCGGGGATCAGGTGGCTCTGCGTCCCGCGCTCGGCGGCCATGAGCTGTTCGTCCCGCTCGCTGTCTCTGTGCCGACGTTTGTCAAGGCGGGCAGAATTCTCGCGCTTGAGGTCGAACTGTTCGGCTTCGGCGCTGTGCCTGGTCAGCGGTCGCGGCTCGCCCGGTACACCACCAGCCTGCCGTACACCGAGCAGATACTGATTCACCGCCTGAACCTGTCGTTCCCGCTGACCTCGCGCCAGGTGTACGCGGTGAACGAGGGGCGCCAGGGGGACATCGCGTTCGAGATCACGATGCGGGCGACGTTGCCCCGAGCAAGTGGGTATCCCGGCTCCACAGAGGAATCCCTGCGGTTCACCGTCGCCAAGAGCCGCTGGGAGGACCAGCTCGCGCAGCTGGGCCCTTCGGCGGCCTACGAGATGGCCGTCCCGTATCCGCTCGGCGATCCCGAGCGGGACAAGGTGGGCCGCACCTTGCGGGAAGCCCAGCGGCTTCTGAACGCCAGCGAGATCCTTCCGGCGATTCTGCAGATCCGGCTGGCACTGGAATGGGTGCAGCAGAACTGCGGATGGGACAGAGCCAGCCAGGGCAAGCGCGCACGTGATTGCAGCCAGTCCGAGCGCTGGTGGCGGATCCTGGACTCCCTGTACAGCCAGACCTGCGGAGCGCTCCACGACGACGAGATCACCCGTGACTTCGAATACAGCCGTGCCGAAGCCGAGACTCTGCTGGCAATGACAGCCGCGCTGCTGCGCAATGTGCCGGGCAAGCAGGCCGAGTAGCTGCCGGGGCGACCACACGCTCGTGAGGTCGTGCCCGCCGGTACCCCGGTGTGCGTGCCCGTCCCGATCCGGTATGCCTGTGTCGTGACCGCACCCAACACCGTCGACCTCGACGACCCCGCCACGTGGCCGACCGATCTCTCCGACCTGATCGCCGAACTCGCTTCCGCCGTCCCCGGAGAGCTCGACACCGGGAGTGACCTCCACAATGAGGTCAGCGAGCTTGCCAAGCACGACGACCAGGTCCGCGAGATGCTCGCCGGACGCCTGCTACGCACGTACCATGCGACCCGGCTCCTCGATCACGAGATCGAGGACGTCCGGGCGTGCGGCCTGCGCGCCCTGACCGAGGGCTCCCTGGCCGAGAGGGTGGACAGGGCGATCAAGGCGGGCAGCATCCCCGCGCGCTATCTAAACGCGCTGTGTGAATCGACCGCGCTCGTCCACGAGCCGCTGCACGCGGTGCGGCATCGGTTCGGAGAGGTGAGTATGGTCAGCTCTCGACAGCCGCTCGCGAAGACGTGGCCCCACCGGTTGCTGTCCAACTGGGGCGGAGAGGTCCGGCAGTTCGGCCCCGTCTGGACGGACAGTGAGTTTGAGAGTATCCGCAGCCTCGGGCGCCCATCGCTGATCATCGCGGGTATCGACGTTTCAACTCCACCCGCCGCGGGTACGGGTCGGGAACTCATCTTCGACTTCATCGGTATCCACCTCGGCGTGGACGGCAACGGCATCACCATCCACTACACCGCCGACATCCCTGGTGAACAGATCGTGGACGTCTGCCACCCTGGTCACCCCGAGTACGACCGGCACCCCCACTTCCCGAAGCGGTAGCCGGTCCGCTGTCCCGGTTCGAGAATGCCAGAGACCACCCATGGCAGACGATCACGTGCTAACGATCTACGGCCGGACCAGTGCGACCAGCTCACCGAGACAGCACGCTGGCCCTGTTGACCAGCGGAAATCACGTTGGCGGGCTCAATGAGACGAGCTGCTGCCATCCAGGACGGCCCTGGCAGCAGCGAGGAACTCCTCTTGGGCCTCCAAGAGTTGCGCCTCGGTCCCCTGTCGCTCTTCGCGGACCAAGTCCGGGTGTCTCAGGCTGGTGTGGAGGAAGGTCAGTCCCTGCTTGCGAAGAGACTCGGGTATCTGCATCAGCTTGGCGAACGCGACGTCTTGCAGGTCGCGGATCTGTGATGGCGATGAGCGCACGCGTAGTTCTGTTTCCAGAGCCGTCGGGCCGTCAGGGTACACATGAATCTGCGCCCTGACGACGTCCATGGCTTCGACAAACTCACTCAGCGGATCGTCTACGGCGAGGCCGGCGCGTGCAGTCCGGATGCTGTGAGCGGCCTCATCTGCCTCTGCCCTTAGTTCACGCACGTCAATGAATCGCTGGCAGTGACGAACGAGAGCCTCTGCCTTGACGGCAGGCTGCTCTGGGCCTTCCAAGGAGACGACGAGAGCGGCCTCCTGGGTCGCAATCCGAGCCTCGGCAAGAGCGGTGCGCTGCGCCGGAAACACCCCGCGAGACACGCGGTCTTCGACGGAGCCTTCAGTCAGCAGTCGGCCAGCGGTACGCGCCTGGTGGGCGGCCAAGAGCAGTGCCGTATAGGCCTCTCGCCGTAGCCCGCGTCGCCAGTGGGAGTGCGCGTTGACGGCTTCGGCCCGCACAGTATCGAGAGCAGCGCGGTAACTGGCCTCTGCCTGGGCGAATCCAGCGCGACTTGACTGCTCTGCGGCACGTATGGCTGCCTTCATCTGCCAACGGCCTACAACGAGCGCAGTTGGGACCCCAACGGCAGCAACGACAGCGGCGGCTATGGCCCCAAATCCTTGAAGATCCATCCCGTGATCTTCACGTACGTGGTGGGTTGACCGTGCAGGGATTCGACAAAGTCACCAGCTTCCGGTTCATGACGAGCTGCCAGGTCAGTCGGCCTGGGAAAATGAAACAGGGCTCGACACCCCGTGACCTGCCGGGAAGACTGTATCTGCCGAAGTGCCATCGCTGGTCCGGCCTGCCCTTGGCCAACTCCGGGAGTATCCAGACACCGACATCCCGA
>NZ_JBEOZK010000047.1:0-3046 GCF_040297565.1 Streptomyces sp. NPDC001728 | reverse complement strand
GAACGTGAGTACTGCTTCGGCGTGGAAAACGGGATCGAGGAACGGACTGTGCTTGGCACGTTGTTGGGTATCTGAGGGTACGGCCGTAAGGTTTGTATCTTCGCGATGCCGGCCCCAGTGAACTTGGTTCTTATGGATCAGGGTGATGGGTGGCTGGTCGTTGCTTGAGAACTACACAGTGGACGCGAGCATCTGTGGCCAAGTTTTTAAGGGCGCACGGTGGATGCCTTGGCACCAGGAACCGATGAAGGACGTGGGAGGCCACGATAGTCCCCGGGGAGCCGTCAACCAGGCTTTGATCCGGGGGTTTCCGAATGGGGAAACCCGGCAGTCGTCATGGGCTGTCACCCATGCCTGAACACATAGGGCATGTGGAGGGAACGAGGGGAAGTGAAACATCTCAGTACCCTCAGGAAGAGAAAACAACCGTGATTCCGGGAGTAGTGGCGAGCGAAACCGGATGAGGCCAAACCGTATGCGTGTGATACCCGGCAGGGGTTGCGCATGCGGGGTTGTGGGATCTCTCTTTCACAGTCTGCCGGCTGTGAGACGAGTCAGAAACCGTTGATGTAGGCGAAGGACATGCGAAAGGTCCGGCGTAGAGGGTAAGACCCCCGTAGCTGAAACATTAACGGCTCGTTTGAGAGACACCCAAGTAGCACGGGGCCCGAGAAATCCCGTGTGAATCTGGCGGGACCACCCGCTAAGCCTAAATATTCCCTGGTGACCGATAGCGGATAGTACCGTGAGGGAATGGTGAAAAGTACCGCGGGAGCGGAGTGAAATAGTACCTGAAACCGTGTGCCTACAAGCCGTGGGAGCGTCGCTCATTGAGTTTACTCAATGGGTCGTGACTGCGTGCCTTTTGAAGAATGAGCCTGCGAGTTTGCGGTGCGTTGCGAGGTTAACCCGTGTGGGGAAGCCGTAGCGAAAGCGAGTCCGAACAGGGCGATTCAGTAGCGCGCTCAAGACCCGAAGCGGAGTGATCTAGCCATGGGCAGGTTGAAGCGGAGGTAAGACTTCGTGGAGGACCGAACCCACCAGGGTTGAAAACCTGGGGGATGACCTGTGGTTAGGGGTGAAAGGCCAATCAAACTCCGTGATAGCTGGTTCTCCCCGAAATGCATTTAGGTGCAGCGTCGTGTGTTTCTTGCCGGAGGTAGAGCACTGGATAGGCGATGGGCCCTACCGGGTTACTGACCTTAGCCAAACTCCGAATGCCGGTAAGTGAGAGCACGGCAGTGAGACTGTGGGGGATAAGCTCCATGGTCGAGAGGGAAACAGCCCAGAGCATCGACTAAGGCCCCTAAGCGTACGCTAAGTGGGAAAGGATGTGGAGTCGCAGAGACAACCAGGAGGTTGGCTTAGAAGCAGCCACCCTTGAAAGAGTGCGTAATAGCTCACTGGTCAAGTGATTCCGCGCCGACAATGTAGCGGGGCTCAAGCGTACCGCCGAAGTCGTGTCATTGCAGCATGAGCCCCAACGGGCGCTGTGATGGGTAGGGGAGCGTCGTGTGCCGGGTGAAGCAGCCGCGGAAGCGAGTTGTGGACGGTTCACGAGTGAGAATGCAGGCATGAGTAGCGATACACACGTGAGAAACGTGTGCGCCGATTGACTAAGGGTTCCTGGGTCAAGCTGATCTGCCCAGGGTAAGTCGGGACCTAAGGCGAGGCCGACAGGCGTAGTCGATGGACAACCGGTTGATATTCCGGTACCCGCTTTGAAACGCCCAATATCGAATCCATTAATGCTAAGGCCGTGAAGCCGTTCCGGACCCTTCGGGGAAAGGAAAGTGGTGGAGCCGCTGATCCAAGGTGGTAGTAGGTAAGCGATGGGGTGACGCAGGAAGGTAGTCCAGCCCGGGCGGTGGTAGTCCCGGGGTAAGGGTGTAGGCCGTGTGATAGGCAAATCCGTCACACATTAAGGCTGAGACCTGATGCCGAGCCGATTGTGGTGAAGTGGATGATCCTATGCTGTCGAGAAAAGCCTCTAGCGAGTTTCATGGCGGCCCGTACCCTAAACCGACTCAGGTGGTCAGGTAGAGAATACCGAGGCGTTCGGGTGAACTATGGTTAAGGAACTCGGCAAAATGCCCCCGTAACTTCGGGAGAAGGGGGGCCACGTCTGGTGATGAGTCTTGCACTCTGAGCTGGGGGTGGCCGCAGAGACCAGCGAGAAGCGACTGTTTACTAAAAACACAGGTCCGTGCGAAGCCGTAAGGCGATGTATACGGACTGACGCCTGCCCGGTGCTGGAACGTTAAGGGGACCGGTTAGTCACATTTCGGTGTGGCGAAGCTGAGAACTTAAGCGCCAGTAAACGGCGGTGGTAACTATAACCATCCTAAGGTAGCGAAATTCCTTGTCGGGTAAGTTCCGACCTGCACGAATGGCGTAACGACTTCTCGACTGTCTCAACCATAGGCCCGGTGAAATTGCACTACGAGTAAAGATGCTCGTTTCGCGCAGCAGGACGGAAAGACCCCGGGACCTTTACTACAGTTTGATATTGGTGTTCGGTTCGGCTTGTGTAGGATAGGTGGGAGACTTTGAAGCAGCCACGCCAGTGGTTGTGGAGTCGCCGTTGAAATACCACTCTGGTCGTGCTGGATGTCTAACCTCGGTCCGTGATCCGGATCAGGGACAGTGTCTGATGGGTAGTTTAACTGGGGCGGTTGCCTCCCAAAGGGTAACGGAGGCGCCCAAAGGTTCCCTCAGCCTGGTTGGCAATCAGGTGTTGAGTGTAAGTGCACAAGGGAGCTTGACTGTGAGACCGACGGGTCGAGCAGGGACGAAAGTCGGGACTAGTGATCCGGCGGTGGCTTGTGGAAGCGCCGTCGCTCAACGGATAAAAGGTACCCCGGGGATAACAGGCTGATCTTCCCCAAGAGTCCATATCGACGGGATGGTTTGGCACCTCGATGTCGGCTCGTCGCATCCTGGGGCTGGAGTCGGTCCCAAGGGTTGGGCTGTTCGCCCATTAAAGCGGTACGCGAGCTGGGTTTAGAACGTCGTGAGACAGTTCGGTCCCTATCCGCTGCGCGCG
>NZ_JBEOZK010000046.1:0-5058 GCF_040297565.1 Streptomyces sp. NPDC001728 | reverse complement strand
CGTCGTCGCCGGCGGACTGACCCTCGAGGACGGCGCCCGCGTCGTCGCCCTCCGCTCCAAGGCACTCCGCGTCCTCTCCGGCGGCGGCGGCATGGCCTGGCTCGGGATGCCGGAAGCGCAGGCGGAGGATCTCCTCACCGCGTGGACCGGCCGGATCTCCGTGGCCGCCGTCAACGGTCCGTTCTCGACCGTGGTCGCCGGACAGCCCGAAGCCCTCGACGAACTCCTCGCCCGGTGCGAGTCGACGGGCGTGCGGGCGCGGCGTGTTCCGGTGGACTACGCCTCCCACTCCCCGCACGTCGACGAGATCCGCGAGACCCTCGCCGGGGAACTCGCTGACGTCACCCCGCGCTCGGGCCGGATCGCGTTCCACTCCACGGTGACCGGCGGTGTCATCGACACCGCCGAACTGGACGGGGCCTACTGGTTCCGCAACCTCCGCAGCAAGGTGCGGCTCGCCGAGGTCGTCGAGCATCTCGCCTCCCCCGAGATGGTGTTCGTGGAGATCAGCGCCCACCCCGTCCTCGTCTCGGGCATCGCCGAGACGCTGGGCGACACGGGTGCGGTCGTCGGCACGCTGTACCGCAACACGGGCGGCCTGGAGCGCTTCGTCCAGTCCGCCGCCGAAGCCTGGTCCCACGGTGTGTCCGTGCACTGGCCGACGGTCCTCGCCCCGTACCGCTCCCGTACGGTCGAACTCCCTTCGTACCCGTTCCAGCGGCAGCGCTACTGGCTGGACACCGCGCCCGCGTCGACCGACGCCCGCGGGCTCGGGCTGACCTCGGCAGGGCACCCGCTGCTCGGCGCCGTGGTCGAACTCGTCGAGGAGGACCGGCTGGTGTACACGGGGCGGCTCGCCCTGGACACACAGCCCTGGCTCGCCGATCACGCGGTGCTCGGCACCGTACTGCTGCCGGGCACCGCGTTCCTCGAACTCGCGATGGCCGTCGGCACCCGGCTCGGTTGGCGGCGCCTCACCGAACTCACCCTCCAGGCACCGCTGGTACTGCCGCCCGACGAGGCCGTCCAGCTCCGGCTGGTCGTCGAACCGCCGACCGCCAACGGACAGCGTGAACTGGCCGTGCACTCCCGACCGCAGGACGCCGACCCGAGCGCCCCGTGGACCCGGCACGCCGTGGCCCTGCTCGACATCGACGACGAAAGCGTCGACTTCGACCTCGTCGAGTGGCCGCCGGCCGGTGCGCAGCCGATCGACGTGGAGACCCGCTACGACACCCTGGCGGAGGCGGGCTACGACTACGGTCCCGCGTTCCAGGGTCTGCGCGCCGCCTGGCGCGCCGGCAGAGACGTCTTCGCCGAGGTGAGCCTGCCCGCCGAGCTGGACGCCGCATCCTTCGGGGTGCACCCGGCGGTGCTCGACGCGGCCCTGCACGCGGTCGGTCTGCTCCGCGAGGACGGCGGCACCGTCCTGCCCTTCTCCTGGTCCGGCGTCACCGGCCACAGCGAGGGCGCGGACGCCCTCCGGGTGTGGCTGAGCGCCCGGGACGGTGACGGGGTGCGGCTGCGGGTGACCGACGGCTCGGGGAAGCCGGTGCTGTCCGCGGAGTCCGTCACGATGCGGCCGTTCACCGCCGACCTGACCGCCGGACGCGGAACCGACTCGCTGTTCCGCCTGGAATGGCAGCCGGTCCCGGCCGGGGCGGCCGACATCGAGGTGCGTACGGTCGCGGACCTGGCCGAGGTCCAGGATCCGGCGCCCCGGATCGTCGCCGTACGATGTCCGGGCTCGACGCAGGACTCCGAGGGCACCGGAACCGGCCTCGCCGGGGACGCCCACGAGGCGGCGCGCTGGGCGCTCGGGCTGGTCCAGGACTGGCTGGCCGAAGCCCGCTTCGCCGGCTCCCGTCTGCTCGTACTGACCGAGGGCGCCGCGGGCCCCGAGGTCACCAACCCCGCCCAGGCCACCGTGTGGGGCCTCATCCGTACGGCCCAGTCCGAACACCCTGACCGTTTCGTCCTGTTGGACTCGGACACCGCGCTTCCCACCGGCACCGCACCCGGGGCCGTGCTCACCGAGCCGCAGCTCGCCCTGCGGGCGGGGACGGTCCTCACCCCCCGGCTGGTCCGGCACAGCTCCCCCGCGGAACCGGTCGGCGCCTCCGGTCTCGACCCGGACGGCACGGTGCTGGTCACCGGCGGAACCGGTGTCCTCGGCGCACTCGTCGCACGGCACCTGGTCACCGAGCACGGCGCCCGCCGCCTGCTGCTCGTCAGCCGTCGCGGCCCCGACGCCCCCGGAGCGCCGGAACTCGCGTCCGAACTGCACGAGTTGGGTGCGGAGGTGGTTCTCGCCGCCTGCGACATCGCCGACCGCGACGCGCTCGCCGGGCTGCTCGCCGGTGAGCGGCTCACCGCCGTCGTGCACACCGCGGGTCTGCTCGACGACGGTGTGGTCGAGTCGCTGACCACGGACCGGCTCGCCGCCGTGCTGCGGCCCAAGGTGGACGCCGCCGCCTCCCTCGACGAACTGACCGCCGATCAGGACCTCGTGGCCTTCGTCCTGTTCTCCTCGGTGGCGGGCGTCCTCGGCAACCCGGGTCAGGCCAACTACGCCGCGGCCAACGTCTTCATGGACGCGCTCGCCGCCCGCCGCCGCGCCACCGGCCGCCCCGCGACCTCCCTCGCCTGGGGCCTCTGGGCCGAACGCACCGTTCTGACCGGGCACTTGGACGACGACACCCTGTCGACCCGGGGCATCTCCCCGCTCTCCAACGAGCAGGGCCTCGCCCTCCTGGACCGGGCGCTGGCCGACGACAACCCGCTGCTCGTACCGGCCCGCCTCGACCCTGCCGCACTGCGCTCCGACGCGCTCTCCGGCACCCTGTCCCCGGTGCTGCGCTCGCTGGTACGGGTCCCCAAGCGGCGCGCCGGTGAGTCCGGTCTGCGCCGCAAGCTCGGCCTGCTGTCCGAGGACGAGGGCCGCCTGCTGCTGGCCGACCTCGTGCACGCCCAGCTCGCCGCCGTCATCGGCCGGGACTCGGCGGACGGGATCGACCCGGACCAGCCGTTCAAGAGCTTCGGCGTCGACTCGCTGCTCGCGGTGCAGCTCCGTAACCGTCTCAACTCCGCCACCGGACTGCGTCTCCCGGCCACCCTGGTCTTCGACCACCCCACACCGGCCGCCGTCGTCGACTTCACGCTCGCGCTCGCGCGCGAACGCGCCGAGAGCGCCTCCCCGCAGCCCGCAGCCCCCGTCGTGGTCGCACCGCGTACGGACGACGATCCGATCGTGATCGTCGGCATGGGGTGCCGATTCCCGGGCGGCGTGGACTCGCCCGAGGCGCTGTGGCGGGTCGTCGCCGAGCAGCGCGACGTGATCTCCGGCTTCCCGGTCGACCGTGGCTGGGACCTCGAAGGCCTCTACCACCCGGACCCGGACCACTCGGGCACGTCCTATGTGCGCCGGGGCGGGTTCCTCCATGAGGCCGCCGAGTTCGATCCCTCCTTCTTCGGGATCTCGCCGCGCGAGGCGCTGGCCATGGACCCGCAGCAGCGGCTCCTCCTCGAAGTGTCCTGGGAGGCCCTGGAGCGGTCCGGCATCGCCCCCGGGTCGCTGCACGGCAGCGACACCGGTGTGTTCGCCGGGGTGATGTACCACGACTACGGCGGTGGCGGCCGGCTTCCGGAGGAGGCCGAGGGGCACTTCCTGACCGGCACGGCCGGCAGCGTCGCCACCGGCCGGGTGGCCTACACGCTCGGCCTGCAGGGCCCGGCGCTGACCGTGGACACGGCGTGCTCGTCGTCCCTGGTCGCCCTCCACCTGGCGGTACGCGCCCTGCGGTCCGGCGAGTGCTCGCTCGCCCTCGCGGGCGGCGCTGCGGTGATGT
Organism: Streptomyces sp. NPDC001728; assembly: GCF_040297565.1. Taxonomy (NCBI): domain Bacteria; kingdom Bacillati; phylum Actinomycetota; class Actinomycetes; order Kitasatosporales; family Streptomycetaceae; genus Streptomyces; species Streptomyces sp. NPDC001728. The sequence continues at coordinate 1,210 of NZ_JBEOZK010000046.1, read as the reverse complement.
CCACCCCGAACACCTTCATCGAGTTCTCGCGTCAGCGGGGCCTCGCGGAGGACGGCCGCTGCAAGTCGTTCTCGGCCGACGCCGACGGTACGGCGTGGGCGGAGGGCGTCGGCGTGCTGGTGGTCGAGCGGCTGTCGGACGCCCGGCGCCTCGGCCACACGGTGCTGGCGGTGGTGGCCGGCTCGGCGGTGAACCAGGACGGCGCCTCCAACGGACTGACCGCCCCGAGCGGTCCGGCCCAGGAGCGGGTGATCCGCGCCGCCGTCCAGGACGCGGGTATCACCTTCTCGGGTGTCGACGCCGTCGAGGCGCACGGCACCGGCACGGTCCTCGGTGACCCGATCGAGGCGCAGGCACTGCTCGCCACGTACGGCACCGAGCGGGACGGACAGCCGCTCCTGCTCGGCTCCCTCAAGTCCAACCTGGGACACGCCCAGGCTGCGGCCGGAGTCGGCGGAATCATCAAGATGGTCATGGCCCTGCGCCACGGCGAGCTGCCCGCCTCCCTCAACGTGACGAGGCCGAGCGAGCTGGTCGACTGGGACACCGGCGGCGTCGAGCTGCTGACCGCACCGCGCTCCTGGCCCACCACGGACGGCAGGGTGCGACGCGCGGGTGTGTCGTCCTTCGGCATCAGCGGCACCAACGCCCACGTCATCCTCGCGGAGGCACCGGCCGAGCCCGCCACCGAGGAGACCGCGCCCGTACCGCTGCGGGACACCGGTCTTCCGTGGCTGGTCTCCGCGCGCTCGGCGGACGCGCTCGCGCAGGCCGCCGGACAGCTGGCCACCTACGTACGGGCGAGGCCCGAGCTGACCCCCGCCGACGTGGCGCTCTCCCTGGCCACCGGGCGGTCCGCCTTCGAGTCGCGGGCCGTCGTCCCCGGCACCGACGGCCGTGAGGGGCTGCTCGCCGGTCTGGACGCGCTGGCCTCCCGCGAGGTGGACGCCGTGGCGGCGGCCGTCTCCGGTGCGAAGCCGGGCCGCGCTTCCGGTGCGCCCGTCGTGTTCGTGTTCCCCGGGCAGGGTTCGCAGTGGGTGGGCATGGCGGCGGGGCTGCTCGACTCCTCGCCGGAGTTCGCGCGGGTGATCACCGAGTGCGAGACGGCTTTGGCGCCCTTCGTGGACTGGTCGCTCACGGCCGTGCTCCGTGGTGAGGACGGCGCACCGGGCCTGGACCGGGTCGATGTCGTCCAGCCCGCCTCCTGGGC
>NZ_JBEOZK010000045.1:0-5128 GCF_040297565.1 Streptomyces sp. NPDC001728 | reverse complement strand
ATCGTCCTGGTGGCCGTCTCGCATCCGCCTGGGCCACGACCACTACGTCCGCGTCGACACCAACGACTACTCCGTCCACCCCCGCGCGATCAGCAGGACGGTGGCGGTTCCGCGCCAACACCGAGGAGATCACCGTGACCTGCGGCGACGAGCTGGTGGCCCGCCATGCCCGCTGCTGGGCCAGACACCAGAGCCTGACCGATGCCGAGCACGCGGCCGCGGCCCGGACTCTGCGCGGCGAGGTGATCCACCAGCAGGCCGCCCGAGCCGCCACCAGGGCAGCAGCTCTGGCCCCGGACAGCCTCGGCTTCGAGGTCGAGCAACGCGAGCTGGACACCTACGACCGCATGTTCACCCTCATCGAGGGCGGCGCCGGGAAGGAGGACACCTGATGGCCCGCACCACTCCCGCGACCTCGAACGCCACGCCGGCCAGCACGGCCCAGACGGACGGTCCCACGGCCCGCACGGGGCCGGCAGACCGTCGCCGACCTGCGATGCGCGCCGGGCCTGCGGGCCGTACCCGCCCTCGCCCGCGCCACGGATCTTCACAGCGCGTAACAGGGCTCATCCGATGTGCGGTCCGGCTTCCGGCTCGCAGCCGTCGACGCGCGGATGAATGGTCCATCGGTGCTTAAGCTTCTGCTGCGTCTGCCGTGTCGTGGGGTCGAATGCCTTGCGGAGCGCTCCGCACCAGCCCTCCATCAGGTCCTTGGCTACGCGTGTGAACTCCTTGTCCTCAAGTCCCTTTTTCATCGATTCCTGTGTGAGGCCCGTAGCGTTGTGCCGCTCAGGGGCGAAGTTCGGGTCCCAAGTCAAGATGGCGTCCGACCGGCCGTTCCCGATCTTCTGGACCGCCATGAGCGGGTGGAATTCGTGCCAGCCGTCGTGGAAGCCGTCGTACACGTGCTCCCCCAGAACCGCCACCTCGTCCCCTTCTGTGATCGGGCCGAGCGCCGTGTCTCCGACGTTGGCATCTTCGACCTCACCGGGAGACGCGTAGAAGACCGCGTGCAGGATGGTTCGGAGTATCGCCTCACCAAGTGCGGCCGCGGCCGCCGCGCCGCCGGCGGCACCGAGAAGGGCCCCGATCACCGCACCGATCAAACAGCCGACCGGCCCGAGGAGCCACGTACCCACGGCGCATCCGGCGGCGGCACCGGCCGCGCCGCCCGCGCTTGCTCCCGCGACGATCGCGGTGGTGAGGAGGGTCACCAGGACTCCGAACCACAACGCCATGTCGTTCATCCGGACCCAGAAGTCCCCCTCCGCCTCGCAGTGCAGCCCGCTCGCCGTGTGAAACTCCTTCGGATCCTTTGCCTGGTTGTTGTATCCGAGGCCGTGGTCGGGGTTCGGATCCATGAGCAGTTCGCGGGGCCGGAGAAGCGTCTCCCCTTGGAATCCGTCCAGGTAGATTTCGTTCCGAGCGTTGTTGAAGATGTTCGCGTCATCGCCGGTGGTACCACACCTGGGAGGTCCCGGGGCCTGGTCGGAATCGGGCTTCGGGGGATCGTAGAGGGTGGTGTAGTCGTCCTGCACCCGATGTGGCATGAGCCGCACATCGAAGTATTCGTCGTTGTCGAAGTTCCCGTACGGGGTGTCGCTGAAGACTCCGCCCCACTGCGAGTACTTCGGCCCTTCCCGGACGGTTCCCACCGCACATATCGGAGCTCTGGACAGACAGATCAGACGGTGGAAGAGCCATTGATAGGAGACATGCTTGATGGCGGTCGCCACGCCGGTGGTGATACCCACGAAGAAGCCGACGATGGCACCGATGACGACACCGATCGGGCCTCCGATCAGGCCGATCAGGGTGATGCTTCCCCAGAGCGTGAGGGCCAAAATAGTGTGGACGCCGACGACTCCAAGGAGGTCTGCCTTCTTGAACGGCCTGCTCGTGGGCTGCAGCTCAGGCCTGTACTCGTAGCACTGGGTGAACTTCTTGAAACCCATCGCTCCTCCCTTACGGTCGCGAGCTCGTCACCTTGAGCGTCACTCCGCCCACCAGTCGCCGCGTGTCGCCAGGCCCCAACGCGAATCCGTGAATGTTGAAGGGCACTGGGCCGGAGAAATCCGGGTCGTCGGGCTCGATCACCGCCTCGACCTCCACCTGCTCCCCGGCGTCGACGACCGGCTCGCTGGGCGTGATCCGGACCGACCATCCTTCCGGGACGGGGAACTGCCCGTACGCTTGCGTGCGCAGCGCCCAGGCCCAGCGCGTGCGGCTCTCCTCAATGCGGGTGGGCCGTTCGTTACCGCCCGTCAGCTGACGCCGGACCTCTTCGTCGCCGCACGGGCGCGTACTCAGCCGGTAGGAATCCGCCTCAAGCACGAACCGTTGCCGGACCGACGCGGTGTTGCGGAGCATGAAGGTGAAGCGGGCCGGGGAAGCGGCTTCACCGACCAGAACGTTCTCCTGCCCTAGGTTGTTGTTCGGGTTCGCGTCGTCAGCCCAGTGCAGTTGCGCCTGTAGGCAATAGTGACCGGGCTCCGACGGCGTGCGCCACGTGAAATGGGCGAAGGCCGGCTGTTCCGGTGTGCCCTTTGCCCCGAGGTCTATGCGATCCTCGCCGACCATGACCGAGGTCGTGTTGATGCCGAAGCTGAGTTGAGTCAGTGTCACCGGCATGCCCAGGGCCGGTGCCGAATACGATCCGTTCCAAACTCGAACCCGCACTTCGTATGTATGGTCGGGCTCGATCGATGAGGACTCCACGGCGACGCCGCCGTCGAAGACCACGATGTCAGGATTGTCCCAGGTGACGGCGAGTCCCTGATCCATCAGGTAGTACTGCGCGTAAATCAGCGGATCTGGGCGTACACGGACGTCCTGAAGAGAAGGGTGACAACGGTCCGCCCCTCGGTCCCTGCAGCTTCGCCGCACAGCCCGGCAGACCTCGCGCGTCAGAGGAAACAGGGAAGGGAACTGCCTCAGGACACTCGGGACGAGAGAGAAGGCGCGGCACAGTCGATTCGGCGATTTGGCCATGGCTGCAACTTTCCGGACTACCCCTCCTTCCATCATGAATCGCCCCATAATCCTCCGCTACTGGACTGCCGACCTGACACCTGCTTCAGACAGGCCCTGCCGACTTCACGTGTAAGTGATGGCGCACAACGTCTGGTTCGAGGTGCAGGCCACCGGAAAAGAGCGCACGATGAAGGAGCGACGGGGGTGTTTGGTTACCACGGAGGGCCGTGGGATGAAGTTGCGTGGATGGGTGGAGACTGTGGGCGCTTGCCTCAGCGGCCTCCTGTTTATCCTGGTGCTGGTATGGCCTGACTGGATCGAGGCGGTCTTCGGAGTCGACCCCGACGCAGGAAGCGGCACCCTTGAGGCAGTCATCGCCGTCTTGGCGCTGGCTGCCACCGGCACGTTCTCCCTGTTGGCCCGGCGGCAATGGCGCAGGACGCGCGCCGGTCATACCTCTTGACGGTACGCCAGAGGGAGCCTGTCAGCTGGACCGCGCCCTTCTTGGTGTTGTTCGGGTCCACTGGCAGCAGCGCCACCTCGTGGTCGAAGAGCACCATGCGCAGAGGCAGGGCCGGCACGGTGCGCACCTCGCCGCCGTTGCCGTGGAGCCACTGGGCGTATTCGACCGTGGGGTTGGCGTTGCGGACGCTGTCCAGGTACACGGTCAGTACCCGCACGCCCCGCCGCATCAGGTCCTCGTCCAGCGGCCTGCCGGCGTCCAGGCTGGCCACGGACTGCGCACCACCGCGCATGAAGGACAGGCATTCGCTCGTGGAGCGGTGGGCCAGCTCTTCGACGCGGGTCTGGATGGCGTCGATGCCCTGGAGGTACTCGACACCGTGCCGCTCACCGGTCCTCAGCTCGGAGTACTCGTCCAGGAGCTTGCTGATGGCTGCCTGGCTTTCGGCGAGCAGATGAGCCTGCTGGCGCTGGAGGAGCAGCTGGAAGCCGAGGTCCGGGCTGACGGGTCTGAGTCCGCCGAGTGCCTGCATGGAGCGCCTCAGAGGGCGGTTCTTGGCTCTTTGAAGGGTTCTGTCGTCGCCTGATGGTGTGGGTGCGGGGCGGAATGCGCCGGTCCACAGTCGTCCGTCTGCTGGTGTGATGATGTGAGCGAACGCAAGCCGTATCCCAGCGACTTATCGGATGAGCAGTGGTCGTTGATCGAGCCGGTGATCATCGCATGGAAGGACCGGCACCGCTCGGTCAGCGGCCACAAGGGCGCCTACGCCATGCGGGAGATCGTGAATTCGGTCCTCTACCAGGGCCGGACGGGCTGCCTGCGTGCCTGCCTGCCTGCCTGCGTGCCTGCCTGCCTGCCTGCCTGCCTGCCTGCCTGCCTGCCTGCCTGCCTGCCTGCCTGCCTGCCTGCCTGCCTGCCGCACGATCTACCGCCGAAGAGCGCGACGTACTACTACTTCGCGGCCTGGCGGGACGACGGGACCGACCAGGTCATTCACGAACTCCTGCGCTGCCAGGTCCGTGAGCGGGCCTGCCGATTGGAGGACCCGACCCTGGTGGTGCTGGACACGCAGAGTGTCCGTGTGGCTGCCGGGGTCCCCGCCTCCACGACCGGACGCGACGCCGGGAAGCGGGTCCCGGGCCGCAAGCGTGGACTGGCCGTAGACGTACTCGGCTTGGTCATCGCGGTCATCGCCCTCGCCGCGAGCGCGCATGACAACACGGCCGGCATCGCCCTGCTCGACCAGGTCGCCGAGAACTCCGCGGGCACCGTTGAGAAGGCCCTGGTCGACCAGGGCTTCAAGCCCGCCGTGGCCGCCCACGGCACAACGCTCGGGATCGACGTGGAAATCGTCGAACGCAACCCGCAGGACATCGGGTTCGTGCCGCAGCCGAAGCGGTGGAGGGTTGAGCAGACCTACGGGATCTTGATACTGCACCGGCGCCTGGTCCGCGACTACGAGCACCGCCCGGCCTCCTCCGCCTCCCGCGTCTACTGGGCCATGACCCGCGTCATGGCCCGCCGCCTGACCGGCGCGAACACCCCCACCTGGCGCGATGCGGAAGCGGTGACGAGGTGAACATCGAGCCCTGCTTGGCGCGCTCGGGATCCAGGAGGACGCCGCCCGGTCCCTGGCCGATGACCTCCACACCCGGATTGCCGAGCTGCAGGCCCGGCTGCGGGAGGTGGAGA
>NZ_JBEOZK010000044.1:0-6377 GCF_040297565.1 Streptomyces sp. NPDC001728 | reverse complement strand
ACACCCAAGGACAACCCGCCACCAGCCTCGCCTGGGGCCTCTGGAACCAACACAGCACACTCACCCAAAACCTCACCGACACCGACCTCACACGGTTGCGCCGCTCAGGGATCGTGCCGATGTCGTCGGAGGAGGCGCTGCGGATGCTGGACACGGCGCTCGGCTCGACGGAGCCGCTGCTCTACCCGGCGCGGCTCGACCTGAACGCCCTGCGGACCCTCGCGACCGCCGGTACGGGACCGGAGCCGCTGCTCGGCCTGGTGCGCGGCGGACCGGCGCGGCGCAGTGCGGCGGCGGGCCCCGGCGCCCGGACCGCCGGCGGTGCGGTGCCGCTCGCGGACAGGCTCGCGGCGACACCGGCGGAGGGGCGCGAGGAGCTGGTGCTCGGTCTGGTGCGGCAGCAGGTGGCGGCGGTCCTCGGGCACGGCTCGCCGGACCGGATCGACGCCGAGCGCGGGCTTCTGGACCTCGGCTTCGACTCGCTGACGGCGGTGGAGTTCCGCAACCGGCTCAACGCCGTGACGGGGCTGCGGCTGCCGACGACGGTGGTCTTCGACCACCCCACGCCGGCGGCGCTCGCCCGGCACCTGCTCGACGGGCTGGCCGTGACGGCCGCTCCGGCCGGGCCCGCGGGCCCGGCCGATCCCCTGGAGGCGATCGAGCGGCTGGAGGAGCTGCTGCGGCAGCACTCGGCCGGCGCCGCCGCCCTGGACGCGGCGGAGACGGCCGAGATCACCCAGCGGCTGCAGTCCGTGCTGCAGGGCTGGCACGGCGTGGCCGCCTCCCTCGGGGAGCCGGCGGCCGACGACCTCGGCTCCGCGACGGACGACGAGCTGTTCGACGCCCTCGACAAGGAGCTCGGCCTGTCCTGATCTCCGCCCCGGCGGCCGGTGCCGCCCCGTCCATCCTCTTTTCGACAGCAGTGAAGGTTGAGCTCCCGTGGCGAACGTGGCGAACAACGAAGACAGGCTCCGCGACTACCTCAAGCGGGCGACCACCGACCTGAGGCTGGCGCGGCGCCGGATCTCGGAGATCGAGCAGGCCCGGCACGAGCCGATCGCGATCGTCGGCATGGCCTGCCGCTACCCGGGCGGGGTGTCCTCGCCCGAGGACCTGTGGAAACTGGTCAGCGAGGGCACCGACGCCATCGGCCCCTTCCCCCAGGACCGGGACTGGGACGAGGACCTGTACGACCCCGACCCGGAGGCCGTCGGCAAGTCCTCGACGGCCCGAGGCGGGTTCGTCCACGAGGCGGCGCAGGCGGACGCGGCCTTCTTCGGGCTGAGCCCGCGCGAGGCGATGGCCACCGACCCGCAGCAGCGGCTGCTCCTGGAGACGGCCTGGGAGACGTTCGAGCGGGCCGGCATCGACCCGACGACCCTGCGCGGCAGCGACACCGGCGTCTTCGCCGGGGTGATGTACAACGACTACGCCTCGCGGCTGCGGCCGGCGCCCGAGGGGTACGAGGGCTATCTCGCCAGCGGCAGCCTGGGCAGTGTGGCCTCGGGCCGTCTCTCCTACGTCTACGGTCTCGAAGGTCCCGCGGTGTCCGTGGACACCGCCTGCTCCTCGTCCCTGGTGGCCCTGCACCTCGCGGTTCGGTCGCTGCGGCAGGGCGAGTGCTCACTCGCCCTCGCCGGCGGCGCGACGGTGATGGCCACGCCCAACACCTTCGTGGAGTTCAGCCGTCAGCGCGGCCTCTCCCCCGACGGCCGCTGCAAGGCGTTCTCCGCGACGGCCGACGGCACCGGCTGGAGCGAGGGCGTCGGCCTGCTGCTCGTCGAACGGCTCTCCGACGCCGTCCGCAACGGCCATCCGGTCCTCGCCGTCGTACGCGGCACCGCGACCAACCAGGACGGTGCGAGCGGCCGGCTGACGGCGCCGAACGGTCCGTCCCAGGAGCGGGTGATCCGCCAGGCGCTCACCGACGCCCAGCTGGCGTCCGACCAGGTGGACGCGGTCGAGGCGCACGGCACCGGCACGACCCTGGGCGACCCGATCGAGGCGCGGGCCCTGATCAACACGTACGGGCGGGAGCGTGACGCCGAGCGCCCGCTGTGGCTCGGTTCGCTGAAGTCGAACATCGGCCACACGCAGGCCGCCGCGGGCGTCGGCGGCGTCATCAAGATGGTGATGGCGATGCGCAACGGCAGGCTGCCGCGCACCCTGCACGTCGACCGGCCGACGGACCATGTCGACTGGTCGGCGGGCACCGTGAGGCTGCTCACCGAGGAGCAGCCCTGGACGGCCGCCGACGAGACCCCGCTGCGGGCCGCCGTGTCGTCCTTCGGCATCAGCGGCACCAACGCGCACGTCGTGATCGAGCAGGCGACGGAGCGGACCGCCGAGCAGCACGCGGAGCAGCCCGGTGGCGGGCCGGCCCGCCAGGAGGCGGCGGGGGTGGAGGCCCCCGAGGCCCCCGAGGCCATCGGCGGCGGAGGGAACGACGATCCGGCCGGTGCCCGGCAGGCGGCGGAAGGATCCGTCGAACTCCCTCCCGTGCCCTGGCTGTTGTCGGCGAAGTCGGATCGGGCCCTGCGGGAGCAGGCGCGCCGTCTGCACACCTACGCGACCGAGCACCCGGACACCCCGTCGCAGGAGGTCGCGGGCGCGCTCGCGGCGCGTACCCGCTTCGAGCACCGCGCCGCCGTCGACGCGACGGGCGACCGCGCGGGGCTGCTCGCCGCCCTGGACGCCCTCGCCGAGGGCGGTGAGGCGCCCGGTCTGACCACCGGAAGCGCCCTCACCGGAAAGACCGCGTTCCTCTTCACCGGCCAGGGCAGCCAGCGACTCGGCATGGGCCGCGAGCTGTACGACTCCCACCCGGTGTTCGCCGCCGCCTTCCACGAGGTCTGCGACCGTTTCGACGCGATACTGGACCGGCCGCTGCACGAGGTGACATGGGGTCAGGACGCGGCGACGCTCAACCGGACGCAGTACGCGCAGGCCGCGCTCTTCACCCTGCAGACCGCGCTCTACCGGACCTTGGAGCACCACGGGCTGGTCCCGGACGCGCTGATCGGCCACTCGGTCGGCGAGATCGCCGCCGCGCACGCCGCCGGCGTCCTGGATCTGCCGGACGCCGTCACGCTGGTCGCGGTTCGCGGCCGGCTGATGCAGGCCGCCCGTGGTGACGGCGCGATGCTCGCCGTGCGCGCCTCGGAGGCGGAGGTGCGGGAGGCCCTCGCCGGGGTCGGGGGCGATCTGGACATCGCGGCGGTGAACGGACCGGAGGCCACGGTGATCTCCGGGGCCAGGGACGCGGCCGAGGCGGTGGCTCAGCATTTCGCGGCGCTCGGCCGGAAGACCTCGCGCCTGACGGTCAGCCATGCCTTCCACTCCGCGCACATGGACGAGGTCCTTCCCGACTTCCGCGCGGCGATCGAAGGCCTGACCTTCCACGCCCCGAAGATCCCCGTCATCTCCAACGTGACCGGCCTGCCCGCCACCGGCGACGACCTGGTCACTCCGGCGTACTGGGCGAACCACATCCGCCGGGCCGTCCGCTTCCACCCCGGCATCCAGCACCTCGAAGCCCACGGCACCAGCCGTTTCCTGGAGCTCGGGCCGGACGCCATCCTCACCGCCCTCGCCCAGGACACGCTGACCGAGCCGGCCGTCCTCGCACCGACGCTGCGCAAGAACGCACCCGAACCCACCACCCTCGCCACCGCGCTCGCCCGCCTCCACACCGCGGGCCACACCCCCACCTCCTGGCGGCCCCAGACCCCGGCACCGACCGTGGAGGGCCTGCCCACCTACCCCTTCCAGCGTGAGCGCTTCTGGCTGTCGCCCGGCACGGTGGCGACGGACGTCGCGTCCGCGGGTCTCGTGACCTCCGGGCATCCGCTGCTCGGCGCCCTGGTGACGCTGCCGGACAGCGACCAGCTGGTGTTCACCGGCCGGATCTCGACGCGTACCCACGCCTGGCTCGCGGACCACACCATCGCCGGTGCCACGCTGCTTCCCGGCACGGCCCTCGCCGATCTCGCGCTGCACGCCGCCGGCCACACCGACACACCCGCGCTGGACGAACTCACCCTCGAATCCCCTCTGGTACTGCGGGCGGACACGCCGGTGACCCTGCATGTCACGGTCGGCCCGGCGGCCGGCGACGGCAGCCGGACGATCGCCGTGCACTCGCGCACGGACGACGCCGAGTCCTGGACCCGGCACGCCTCCGGCACCCTGTCGGACGCGGTCGACGCGCCCGAGGAGCTGCCGTGGCCGCCGCCGGGCGAGCGCGTCGACCTCACGGGCGCGTACGAGGAGCTGCACGCCCGCGGTTACGCGTACGGCCCCGCCTTCCAGGGCCTCTCCGCGCTCTGGCGCGACGGCGACGAGCTGTACGCCGAGATCGAGCTCCCCGAGGGCGTCGACGCCACCGGGCACACCCTTCACCCCGCCCTCCTCGACGCCGCACTCCACCCGTGGGCGCGCGAGGTCATGGGCGAGGACGCCGGGAGCGTGCTGCTGCCGTTCAGCTGGCAGGGCGTGACGCTGCACGCCGTGGAGGCGACCCGGGTGCGGCTGCGGCTGACCCGGACCGGCGAGGACACCGTACGGCTGCGGCTGACCGACCCGGCCGGCGCTCCGGTCGCCACGGTGGCGGCCGTGACCGCGCGGGCCGGCGCCCTGGCCGATCTCTCGGCCGGCGCGGACGGGTCCGGTGCCGGGCGGACGCCGCTGCTCCTGGTCGACTGGAAGCCGCTGCCCACGGCCGGGACGCCGGCCGCCGCGTCGGAGGCGGTCGCCGTTCTCGGCCCGGACCCGCTGGGCCTCGCGGAGGCACTCGGCGTGCCCGCCCACTCCGATGCCGCCGCGCTGCACGCGGCCGTCGCGGCGGGCGCCGGGGCGCCCGGTGTCGTGCTCGCCACCTTCCTCGACGAGACCCCGGCCACGGACGACGGACTTCCGTCGCGGGTGGACGCGTTGAGCACCCGGGCGCTCGCGCTGACGCAGGACTGGCTGGAGTGGGAGTGGCCGGCCGGTGCGGGGGCGGAGCCGCGGTTCGTGGCCGTGACCCGGGGCGCCGTGGCCGCAAGGTCCGGGCCCGAGATACGGGATCTGGCCGCCTCCGCCGTGTGGGGCCTGCTGCGCTCCGCCCGTACCGAACACCCGGACCGATTCGGCCTGTTGGATCTCGACGAGGTCGTCGGGGAGCGTACGAAGGGGCTGGGCTCCGCCGTGTCGGCGCTGCTCGCCGGGGACGAGCACCAGCTCGCGGTGCGCGACGGCGGTGTCTACGCGCCCCGTCTGGTGCGGGCCGACCGGGCGCCGGAGGTTCTGGTGCCGCCGAAGGACACCCCGTTCTGGCGGCTCGACGTGCACAGCTCCGGCACCCTGGGCAATCTGGCACTGCTGCCCGCTCCTGAGGCGGGCGCGCCGCTGGGGCACGGCGAGGTGCGGGTCCAGGTGCGGGCCGCGGGGCTGAACTTCCGTGACGTCCTCGTGGGTCTCGGGATGTACCCGGGCGACGAGGCGCGGATCGGCGGCGAGGCGGCCGGTGTCGTCCTGGAGACGGGGCCCGGCGTGACCTCGGTGGGGGTCGGCGACCGGGTGATGGGGCTGTTCCCGCTGGGCGCGATCGGGCCGGTCGCGGTCACCGACCACCGCTGGGTCACCCGGATGCCGCAGGGCTGGACGTTCACGGACGCCGCGGTGATCCCGGTCGTGTTCCTCACCGCGTACTACGGGCTCGAGGACCTGGCGAAGGCCCGCCGGGGCGAGTCGCTGCTCGTGCACGCGGCGACCGGCGGTGTGGGCATGGCCGCGCTGCAGCTCGCGCACCACTGGGGCCTGGAGGTCTACGGCACGGCGAGCAGGCCCAAGTGGGACGTGCTGCGTTCACTGGGTGTGCCCGAGGACCGGATCGCCTCGACCCGGACGCTCGACTTCGAGGAGCAGTACCGGGCGGCCACCGGCGGCCGGGGCTTCGACGTGGTGCTGAACTCGCTGGCCCAGGAGTTCGTGGACGCCTCGCTGCGGCTGCTCGCGCCGGGCGGCAGGTTCCTGGAGATGGGCAAGACCGACATCCGTGACGAGGCCGAGGTGCGGGAGCGGTACGCGGGCGTGTCGTACACCGCGTACGACCTGATGCGGGTGGAGCCCGAGCGGGTCCAGGAGATGCTGGTCGAGCTGGTGCGGCTGTTCGAGTCCGGGGAGCTGCGGCGGCTGCCGGTGACCGCGTGGGACGTGAGCCACGCGCCGGAGGCGCTGCGTCATCTGAGTCAGGCCCGGCACACCGGCAAGGCGGTCCTGACGCTGCCGGCTCCGCCGGACCCGGAGGGGACGGTGTTGATCACCGGAGGCACCGGCGCACTCGGCAGCCTCCTCGCCCGCCACCTCGTCACCCACCACGGCGCACGCCACCTCAT
>NZ_JBEOZK010000043.1:0-7267 GCF_040297565.1 Streptomyces sp. NPDC001728 | reverse complement strand
TCCGCTTCCACCCCGGCATCCAGCACCTCGAAACCAACGGCACCACCCGCTACCTCGAACTCGGCCCCGACGCCGTCCTCACCGCCCTCGCCCAGCAGACCCTGGACGGGCCCGCGGTCGTCCTCGCGCCCACGCTCCGCAAGAACGCACCCGAACCCACCACCCTCGCCACCGCGCTCGCCCGCCTCCACACCACGGGCCACACCCCCACCACCTGGCAGCGCCAGACCCCGGCGCCGAACGTGGAGGGCCTGCCCACCTACCCCTTCCAGCACGAGCACTACTGGCTGTCGTCGCGGCGGGCCGGCACGGACGTCACGGCCGCCGGGCTCACCGCCACGGATCACGCGCTGCTCGGCGCGGTGGTGACGCTCGCCGACACCGACCAACTTGTCCTCACCGGCCGGATCTCGCCGCGCACCCACCCCTGGCTCGCCGACCACACCATCTCCGGCACCGCACTCCTGCCCGGCACCGCCTTCACGGACCTCGCGCTCCACGCCGCCGGTCTCGCGCGGGTCCGGACGGTGGAGGACCTGACCCTGGAGTCTCCCCTCGCCCTGGGCACGGACACCGCGGTCACCCTCCAGGTGGCGGTGGAGGCGGCGGACCCGGCGGGCCGCCGGGCGATCACCGTGCACTCGCGCACGGACGAGTCGGAGCCGTGGACCCGGCACGCCTCGGGCACGCTCACGGACGCCGCGCCGGCTCCCGAGCCGATCGCATGGCCGCCGCCGGGCCGGCGGGTCGACCTCTCGGGCGCGTACGAGAGGCTCGACGCGCACGGATACTCGTACGGCCCGGCGTTCCAGGGTCTGACCGCCCTCTGGCGCGACGGCGACGAGCTCTACGCCGAGATCGCGCTCCCCGAGGGCGTCGACACCAGCGGGCACACCCTTCACCCGGCCCTGCTCGACGCCGCACTCCACCCGCTGGTCGACGGAGCCGAGGGCCTGCTGCCGTTCGCCTTCGGCGGGGTGACCCTGTACTCGACGGGTGCGACCCGGCTGCGGGTGCACGCGACCCCGTCCGCCGACGGCGGTGTCACGCTGCGTCTGGACGATCCGGCGGGCGCGCCGGTCGCGGTCGTCGAATCGCTGGTGCTGCGCCAGGCGGAGGCCGGGCGGCTCGCGGACGGTGCCCGCCGTCAGCCGCTGTTCACGGTCGAATGGCAGCCGTCCGTGGCCGCCGAAGCGGCAGGCCACGAGGACCGCGAGGACCGTGAGCAGCGGGTGGTGCTCGGTGCTTCGCCCGAGGCCGGGGAACTCGCCGCCGTGCTCGGCGCCGAGATCTACGCGTCGCTGGACGCCCTGCGAACGGCTCTGGACGCCGGCACGGCGACCGTGCCCGGGCTCGTCGTGCACGCGGCCGTGACGACCGGCTCCGGCCCGGCCTTCCCGCCCGCCGAGGCCCGCGGGATCGCGCACGAGGCCCTGGCGGCGGTGCAGGCGCTGCTGGACGACGAGCGGCTCGCGGACACCCGGATGCTGGTCGTCACACGGGACGCCGTGGGCACCACCGCGCAGGCCCCGGCCGTGGGCATGACCCCCGAGGTGACGGCGCGGGGACTGGTCGCCGCACCGCTGTGGGGCCTGCTGCGTTCGGCGCAGTCCGAGTACCCCGGTCGCTTCGCGCTCGTCGACGTCGACGGAGCCGCCGACTCGTGGCAGCGGCTGCGGACCGTGATCGCGGGCGGGGAGCCGCAGAGCGCGGTCCGCGCGGGCGAGATCCGGGTCCCCCGACTGGCCCGGGTCGAAGAGGACACGCGGACCGAAGCGGACTCCAGGATCGAAGAGGGCACGCGGGCAGAGGACGACGCGCCGACCGCCTCCCCCGCACCCCCCGCCGCCGACGGCACCGTCCTCATCACCGGCGCCTTCGGGCGGCTCGGCCGGCTGCTCGCCGAGCACCTGGTCGTCCGGCACGGCGTACGGCATCTGCTGCTCACCAGCCGGCGCGGCCCCGAGGCACCCGGTGCGGACGAGCTCGTCGCCCGGCTCGCCGATTCGGGTGCCGAGGCGCGGGTCGTGGCCTGCGACACCGCCGACCGGGAGGCGCTCGCCGCGCTGGTCGCGTCGGTGCCCGCCGAGCACCCGCTGACCGCCGTCGTGCACACGGCCGGTGTCCTCGACGACGGCGTGGTGACCGCGCTGACGGCGGAGCGGCTCGACACCGTGGTACGCCCGAAGGCGGAGGCCGCCTTCCACCTCCACGAGCTGACCGCGGACCTGGACCTGGCGGCGTTCGTCGTCTACTCCTCGGTGTCGGGTCTGATCGGCGCGGCCGGTCAGGCGAACTACGCCGCCGCGAACACCTTCCTCGACGCACTCGCCCACCACCGCCACGCGCTCGGTCTTCCGGCGACCGCGCTGGCGTGGGGCCTGTGGGGCGAGGGCGGCATGGGCGAGAAGCTCGGCGGCTCCGACCTGGCCCGGATGGCCCGGTCCGGAGTGGTGGCGATGACGGAGGCCGAGGGCCTCGCGCTGTTCGACGCGGCCTTGGGCCGTCCGGAACCGCTGCTCGTGCCCGCGCGGCTCGATCTGGCGGCGGTACGGTCGCGGGCGGCGGCCGACGGCGTGCCGCCGCTGCTGCGCGGCCTGGTCCGCGCGCCGCTGCGGCGGGTCGCCGCCGCAGCGCCGGCCGGTGGCGGCGGTCTCGCCGCGGAGCTCACCGGTCTCGACGAGGCCGGGCAGCTCCGCAGGATCACGGAACTGGTGCGGGAGCAGGCGGCGGCGGTGCTCGGTCACGCGTCGGCGTCGGCCGTCGAGGTCACCACCGGGTTCAAGGACCTCGGCTTCGACTCACTGAGCGCGGTGGAGCTGCGCAACCGGATCAACACGGCGACGGGGCTGCGGCTTTCGGCCACCCTGGTCTTCGACTATCCCTCGCCGCAGGCCCTGGTGGCGCATCTGCGGGAGCGGCTCACCTCCTCCGGGGCCCCGGGTGCTTCCGGCGGTTCCGCGCTCGCCCCGGTGACGCGGGCCGTGGCCGGGACCGGGGCGGACGACGCGTACGAGCCGATCGCGATCGTCGGCATGGCCTGCCGCTTCCCGGGCGGGGTGGCCTCGCCCGAGGATCTGTGGCGGCTGGTGAGCGAGGGCACGGACGCGATCGGGCCGTTCCCCGAGAACCGCGACTGGGATCTGGAGAACCTGTACGACCCGGATCCGGAGGCGGTCGGCAGGTCCAGTACGGACCAGGGCGGATTCCTCTACCGCGCGGGCGAGTTCGACGCCGAGTTCTTCGGCATCAGCCCGCGCGAGGCGACGGCCATGGACCCGCAGCAGCGGCTGCTCCTGGAGACGGCCTGGGAGACCCTCGAACGCGCCGGGATCGACCCGGGCGAGGTGCGGGGCAGCGACACGGGTGTGTTCGCGGGCACGATGTACCACGACTACGCGCCGCATGTGCAGCACATGCCGCACGAGCTCGAAGGCATCCTCCTGACGGGGACGCTCGGGAGTGTGGTGTCGGGCCGTATCGCCTACACCTACGGTCTGGAGGGTCCGGCGATCACCGTGGACACGGCGTGCTCGTCGTCGCTGGTGGCGCTGCACCTGGCCGCGCAGTCGCTGCGGCAGGGGGAGTGCTCGCTCGCCCTGGCGGGCGGCGCGACGGTGATGGCGACTCCGGGCACCTTCGTGGAGTTCAGCCGGCAGCGCGGTCTCTCGCCGGACGGCCGCTGCAAGTCGTTCTCGAGTGCAGCCGACGGCACGGGCTGGAGCGAGGGCGTGGGGCTGCTGCTCCTGGAGCGGCTGTCCGACGCGCGCCGCAACGGGCACCAGGTGCTCGCGGTCGTACGGGGCACGGCGACGAACCAGGACGGCGCGAGCAACGGTCTGACCGCGCCGAACGGACCCTCGCAGGAGCGCGTGATCCGTCAGGCCCTCGCCAACGCACGCCTGACGGCCGCCCAGGTCGACGCGGTCGAGGCCCACGGCACCGGCACCCGGCTCGGCGACCCGATCGAGGCGCAGGCGCTCATCAACACCTACGGCATGGAGCGCGACGCCGAACACCCGCTCTGGCTCGGCTCGTTGAAGTCCAACATCGGACACTCGCAGGCAGCGGCCGGTGTCGGCGGCGTCATCAAGATGATCATGGCGATGCGGAACGGGGTGCTGCCCCGGACCCTGCACGCGGAGGACCCGACGGACCACGTCGACTGGTCCGACGGCACCGTACGGCTGCTCACGGAGAACCGTCCCTGGCAGCCGGCCGACCGGGAGCCGCGCCGCGCGGGCATCTCGTCCTTCGGCATCAGCGGCACCAACGCCCACGTGATCATCGAGCAGGCACCGGCAGAGACCGGAGCCGTCGAAGTGGAAGAACTCCCTTACCTGCCGTGGCTGTTGTCGGCGAAGACCGGCGAGGGACTCAGGAACCAGGCCCGCCTGCTCCACACGTACGCCACCGAGCACCCCGAGGTACCGGTCCGGCAGGTCGCGGGCGCGCTCGCCGCCCGCGCCCGCTTCGACCACCGCGCCGTCGTCGAAACCGACGACCGGGACGCGCTGCTCACCGCCCTCGCCGCCCTCGCCGAGGACGCCGAGGCACCGGGTCTGACCACGGGGACCGCGCTCAGCGGCGGCACCGCGTTCCTGTTCACCGGTCAGGGCAGCCAGCGGCTCGGCATGGGACGCGAACTCCACGCTGCCGAACCGGTGTTCGCCGCCGCACTCGACGAGGCGCTGGCGGCGCTCGACCGGCATCTCGACCGGCCGCTGCGGGAGGTGATGTGGGGCGAGGACGCGGAGCTCCTGAACCGTACCGAGTACACCCAGCCGGCCCTTTTCGCCCTGCAGACCGCGCTCTACCGGGCCCTTGAGCACCGGGGCGTCGTCCCCGACCAGCTGGCGGGGCACTCCATCGGCGAGATCGCCGCCGCGCACGCCGCCGGCGTCCTCGGTCTGGACGACGCGGCCCGGCTCGTCACGGTCCGCGGCCGGCTGATGCAGGCGCTGCCGACCGGCGGCGCGATGATCGCCGTCCAGGCGACCGAGGAGGAGGTGCTGCCGCACCTCACCACGGGTCTGTCCGTCGCCGCGCTCAACGCCCCGGACTCCACCGTGGTCTCGGGCGCAGAGGAGGACGCGCTGGCGGTGCGCGACGCGTTCGCCGCGCTCGGCCGGCGCACCACCCGGCTCAAGGTCAGCCACGCCTTCCACTCACCGCTCATGGAGCCGATGCTCCGCGAGTTCGGGGAGGCCGTCGCGGGGATCCGTTTCCGGGAGCCCTCGATCCCGCTCGTGATGAGCGGCGACCCCACGACCGCCGCGCACTGGACGGCCCACATCCGCGACACGGTCCGCTTCACCGACCATGTCCGCGTCCTGGAGGAGCGCGGCGTCGTGCGGTACGTCGAGCTCGGCCCGGACGCGATCCTGACGGCCCTGGCCCGGCAGTCGCTGTCCGGTCCCGCCGTGCTCGCCCCGGCCCTGCGCCGCGGCGGCGACGAGGCCGCCACCTTCGGCGCGGCCCTGGCCCGGCTGCACGTCGGCGGGCTCTCCCCCACGAACTGGCGGCCGGACCGCACCCCGGCGCATCCCGAGGACCTGCCGACCTACCCCTTCCGGCAGGACCACTTCTGGCTCACCCGCCGCGCGGAGCGGACGGGCGGCGCCGGATCCGGGCACGCGCTGCTGGACACCGCGGTCCGGCTCGCCGACGACGACGGTTTCGTGCTGACCGGGCGGCTGTCCCGGCGCGGCCACCCGTGGCTGGAGGAGCACGCCGTCGGCGGGACGGTCCTGCTGCCCGGCGCGGCCCTGGCCGACCTGGCGCTGCACGCGGCGGACCTCGCCGCGGCAGGGTCGGTCGACGACCTGACCCTGGAGGCCCCGCTGTTGCTGCCCGGGGCGGGAACCGTCGACGTCCAGCTGAGGGTCGGCGCCCCCGACGAGGCGGGCCGCAGGCCGCTCGCCGTGCACTCGCGCCCGGCGGACGTCGGCGAGGAGACCGCAGGGGGCCGGGCCGGTGATGGGTCGGACTGGGCCCGGCACGCGACCGGCACCCTCGGCGCCGGTGCGTCCGACGGCACGTCCCCGGAGCATCTCGCCTGGCCCCCGGCGGGCGAGCCGGTCGACCTCGCCGACGCGTACGACGCGCTCGCCGCCCGCGGGTACGCGTACGGGCCGATGTTCCAGGGCCTCACGGGCCTGTGGCGGGACGGCGACGACCTGTACGCCGAGGTCGCCCTGCCGGACGACGCCGAGGACGACACCACCGTGGGTCATGTGCTGCATCCCGCGCTGCTCGACGCCGCGCTGCACGCCCTGCTGGTGGCCGACCCGGAGGCGCCACCCCGGGTGCCGTTCAGCTGGTCCGGCATCTCCGCGTACGCCGAGGGTGCCCGGGCGCTGCGGGTGCGGCTGCGCAGGACGGGGCCGGACACGGCGGCCCTGACGCTGGCCGACGCGACCGGCGCGCCGGTGGCTGAGGTGGCCGAACTGGCCCTGCGCGCCGTGGACCTGAGCGCGCTCGCCGAGGCCTCGGCGGGCTCGCGCGATCCGCTCTACGTGCTGCGCTGGCGGCAGGTGCCGGCGGAGCGGCCGACGGATCCGGACGGGCCGGCCGCCTCGTGGGCGACGCTCGGCAAGGACGGCGACGCGGTGGCCGGACGGCTCGGCATCCGGGCCCGGCACGCGGACCTGGCGGGGCTGCGGGCCGCGCTGGACGCGGGCGAGACGGTGCCGTCGGTGGTCGTGCTGCCCTGGCGGGAGGACGGCGACGACGTGCTCGCCACCGCCGACGCCACGGCGGTCGACGCGCTCGCCGTGGTGCAGGAGTGGCTGTCCGACGCACGCCTCGCCGACACCAGGCTCCTCATGGTCACGAGCGGCGCCGTCGCGGCGGGTCCGGATCCCCGGGTGACCTCACCGGGCGTGTCGACGCTGTGGGGCCTGCTGCGGACCGCGCGGCAGGAGACCGAGGGCCTGTTCACCCTGGTGGACCTCCCGCCGGCCATGGGCATCGGTGGCGCCGCGGACGGGTTCGAGGGCGACTGGGCGGCGGAGGTGGAGTCGCTGCCGACCGTGGCCGCCACCGGGCGTGGCGAAGTGGCCGTACGGGGCGGCCAGTTGTTCGCCCCGACGCTGGCCCGCGCCGAGCTGGACCGCTCGGCCGAGGTGGCCTCGGGCACCGAAGGCGCGTCGACCGCGGGAGGGTTCGATCCGGAGGGGACGGTGTTGATCACCGGAGGCACCGGCGCACTCGGCAGCCTCCTCGCCCGCCACCTCGTCACCCACCACGGCGCACGCCACCTCAT
>NZ_JBEOZK010000042.1:0-8363 GCF_040297565.1 Streptomyces sp. NPDC001728 | reverse complement strand
CATGGCCGTATGTCCTTCCTCCGCCGCCGCAGCGCCGCCACACCCGCGGGCCCGGACTTCGACGTCCTGGCCATGGATCCGGGGGACTGGCCCGGTGCACCTCCGTACCGCCGCCCGGGTGAACGCCCGGGAAGGGGGGAGCCGTCCCGGGCGGTAGTGGAGTTGTGGTTCTCCGTGGTGCCGTGTGTCAGTAGCTGGTGGTGACGGTGACGCCGCTGAAGCTGTTCACGGCGTACAGACTGATGTAGTTCGCGCCGGCCGGCGGGTTGGTGATGGTCAGGGTGTGGCTGTTGCCGGCTCCCGTGGCACGCTGCGTGTAGCTGGTGGTGCCGGGCCAGCCGCTGTAGCTGTAGTACAGGTCTGCGTCACCCGTGCCGCCGGTGCTGGTGATCTTCAGCTGGGTGGTGCCGGCCGGGATGTAGAGGTAGAGGTAGGCGTAGTTCCCGGTGGTGGCGGACTGGTTGCTGCGCTGGCAGTTCTGGCCCAGCTCCCTGGCATCGGCGCCGATGCACTCGGTGCCGGTACCTCCGCCGCTACCGACGGTGACGGTCCTTGTGGCAGTGGCGGTGGCCCCCTTGTCGTCGGTGACCATCAGCTTCACCGTGTAGGTTCCAGCAGCGCTGTAGGTCTTGCTGGGGCTGGTGGCGGTGGACGTGGTGCCGTCGCCGAAGTTCCAGGACCTGGAGGCGACAGTGCCGTCGGCGTCCGTGGACTGGTCGGTGAAGGTGACAGCCAGACCCTGGACGGCCGTGGTGAACGCGGCGGTGGGTGCCTGGTTGCCGGGCGGGTTGGTGCCCCCGCCACAGTTGCCGGCCGCACAGCCCGCCAGCCAGGTGTACCAGTCGTTGTTGTAGCGAGTGCCGATGGTGCTGGTCAGGTAGGTGCGGGCGGCGTTCCAGTTGCCAGAACGGTAGTAGCCGAGGACCGTGTCCATGTCCGTGCGGTGGTTCTCAAGCATGTACCGGGAGGCGAGGTAGCCCCAGCGGTATATGCGTGTGGTGTCGTTGCTGTAGGTGGTGTCGAAGAGGGTGCTCAGGGCGTAGGTGCGACGGCCCGCCTCCGTCATCGCCTCGGTGTAGGGGACACCGCGGTAGGAGTAGGAGACGTATTCCGCGAAGCCCTCGATCCACCAGATGGTCGGGGTGGTGATGTTGGCGTTGAAGTCGCCGTACATGTCGAAGCGGCCGTCGAGGTAGTGCGTGTACTCGTGATTGAGGTTCCAGATCTGGAAGTTCGGGCGCACCCACTCGGCCTCATAGGCGATGAACCGAGGCTGGTTGCCGGCCGCCGCCGGGTCTCCCTCCAGGTACATGCCGCCGTTGTTGGTGTCGATCCCGTACATGGCGCCGGCGTAGGTCTGGTAGTCGGTGCTGGAGTCGAAGACCACGACCTCGATGGTGCTGTTGTTGTCGTTGGCGACCGGACCGTTGTCACGGACGATGTTGTGGAAGTACGCGTCCTGGCTGCGCAGGCTGGAGCAACTCGACGACAGCTCGCTCGAGGTCATCTGCTGGGCCTTGATGGTGATGCTGGAACTGCACGGGTATGTCACCGTCAGCACCGAGTTCGCCAGCTGCGACTGCAGGTTGCAGGTGCCGTAGTAGGAACAGTTGGCTTTGTCGTAGTAGTCCGTCATCTCGGCTACGCCGACCCAGAGCGGTGCGGTAGTACCCTTGATCGAGCTGGCGTTCAGCAGGCCACCGGCCAGGGGGCGGACCTTCGGCTGCAGCACGGAGTGCTGCAGAAACCTGCCGAGCTCCCGCCCGGCGTTGGACGTCAGAAAGGACTGCTCCGTCCCCAGCAGTGACATGTGGCCGAAGGTGAAGCTGTACAGCGCATCGACCAGGCTAGGGTCGGACTGGACCGCGGTCACGAACGCGGGCACCTGGTGGCCTCGGAAGGTCACGGTGTAGACGTTGTTGACCGCCTTGAGCATCTCCCGGGAGGTGTTCCAGGAGGAGTTGTAGTCCGCCAGCATCCGCTTGACGACGTAGATGTAGCGGGCGTTCTCCTCGGCGCTGTCGATCAGCGTGACGGCCTCGGAGAGTGCCTCGCCGTTGGCATCCGTGACGTCCCGGGAGTGAGCGCTGGCGAAAAAGGCGTCGAGTCCCGCGCGAATAGCAGTCTGCAAGCCGCTGCCGTAGGAGCCGACCGTGCCGGCGTTGTAGTAGTGGACGTAGTAGCCGGCACGCAGGTAGAGCACGAGCTGCGGCATACCGGTGCTGGAGTCGCCGGGGTAGGACGCCGAACCGTCACGCAGGGCATAGGCGACGGTGCTCATCTGCGCCTCACGGAAGGCGTAGTAGGCGTCGTTCCCGGTCAGGTTGAACAGAGTGTTGACGCAGTCGAGCGTCGACGCCTTGATCTGCTGGACCAGCGCACTGCCGGTGCGGCTCGTGAAGTCGGAGACGCTGCACGCCGCAGCGCTCTTCTCTCCGACCGTCTTTCCGAACGCCTTCTCCGCCGACTTCGAGGGGGGCACAGGCGGTTTGGCGGTCTTGCCGTACTCCTCCTTGAGAGCGTCCTTGCTCGCGGCCAGGGGCGGCAGC
The DNA here is from genome assembly GCF_040297565.1 of Streptomyces sp. NPDC001728. Classification (NCBI taxonomy): domain Bacteria; kingdom Bacillati; phylum Actinomycetota; class Actinomycetes; order Kitasatosporales; family Streptomycetaceae; genus Streptomyces; species Streptomyces sp. NPDC001728. The sequence continues at coordinate 5,814 of NZ_JBEOZK010000042.1, read as the reverse complement.
TGGGATGCCTTCAGGCGCCCCTTCGCGACGTGCTCGGTCTCGGCTGTGGTCTGCTGCCCGACGGGCGCGGGGTCAGCCCGGTTCGGGCCTTCCGCCGTGATGCGTGCTGCCAGCTCAGCGTTCTCGGTTGCGCCGGCCGGCTGAGTCAGCAGGCCGATGCCCATGACGAGGGTCAGGGTCAGCGGCAACGCCGCGCCCAGACTTCGTCGGACAAGTGACTTTCTCACTACGCCTCCCATGAGGGAATCCGGCCGCGCGGGACGCGACCGACGGGGTGGGGGAAAGGGCGTGGACAGCGGGAAGACCATGTGGACGACGTGACGGGATGCAGAAGGGCCGCCCGGCTTGGCATGGCCACGCTCTATGGGCCGGACCATTGCACAGGTGACATGTCACAGGGAACCCGCCTGAGAGAACGCAGGGTTGCCAGCCAGTGCACGGCGGCGCCTGTGCTGAGCCGGCGCCGAGCAAGAACAGCCTGGTCGGAGGGCAGATGAGGCCTACTGGCCCGGCTCCGTCCTCCAAGGCGGCAGGGGCATAACAGTTCCGCCGGAGCAGGCATAAGACTTGAGGCGAAGAACGTCACCGAACCCCGGGGTGAACAGCTCATACGCATAACCGGGCCATGCTCAGACTGAGGTTGACCCCCGGGAGTGGACACCGCTCCTCAGCCTGGCCCTCCAGGCCGTTCCCGCCACGAGCGGCCGGCGCGGTACTCCGGCGTCCTTGCGCACCCACGTGCGCAGCGACTCGGCCGTGATCCCGAGATCCGTAGCCACCGCCGCATACGTGCGCTCGCCGCCGCCCGCGCGATACAGCGCGACGGCGTCCCTTCTGAACCCCTCCGAGTACGGAGACTGGCGTCCCACCTGGACATCCCTCCTTGGACCATCAAGATCCATTGAACCTCTTCCAAGCTGACGGGTGGTTGGATCGGCGTCCCCGGTGGCGGGCATGAAGAAAGCTCCTGGTAGACGGGTTCACGACCAAGATCACCAGTCCGCCAGGAGCTCTCGTGCTTGCCTACCCGTCCGCCATCGATCTGTCCAGCCGCACCCTGGAGCACCTCTCCGGTCTTCTCGCAGGTCACCGCCGCCGCATTGGTTCCCGCTGGCGGCGCCTCACTTGCGGCCGGCAGGCCCTCCTCGTTCTCGCTCACCTGCGCTGCGGCGACACCTACGCCCGCCTCGCGGCGGGTTTCCGGGTCGGGATCGCGACGGTCTACCGGTACATACGCGAGGCCGTCGACCTCCTGGCCGCCCTCGCGCCCACGCTCGAACAGCAGACCGTGCGGAAGAAGGCGTACGTGATCCTCGACGGCACCGTGCTGCCGATCGACCGCATCGCCGCCGACAGGCCGTACTACTCGGGGAAGAAGAAGCACCACGGCATGAACGTGCAGTCATCGCCGATCCGGCCGGGCGTTTGATCTGGGCATCGGACGCGCTGCCGGGGGCCACGCACGACCTGACCGCGGCCCGGACCCACGGCATTCCCGCCGCTCTCGCCGCTGACGGCGTCAAGTGCTGGGCGGACAAGGCCTACCAAGGTGCGGGTGCTGCCGTCCGCGTCCCGTTCCGGGGCAAGAACCTTTCGCGGCTGGCGCCGGCGTCACAACCGGGACCACGCCAAGATCCGCAGCCTCGGCGAACGCGCCATGGCGATCCTCAAGTGCTGGCGACTCCTGCGGAAGCTCCGCTGCAGCACCACCCGAATCACCGCGGTCGTCCGAGCCGTCGTCGCCCTCGAACTCGCCAGCTGATCAAGATGGAAGAGGCTCACTGGCCTGGCTGTGGCCGTCCCGACCGAGCGGGGAAGCCATCTGGACCTGCGCGAGTGCGGTGAAGTAGTCGATGTCCGCGCCGAATTCGGGCGCGTGCCACTCCATCCCCTCGGCGGTATTGGCAGATTGGACGTAGGGCTTGTTGGCTGCGTTGAGTTCTTCGACCCGCTTGGCCCAGGCTTGATAGTAGGCCTGTGCCGCCTCCTCGTCGGCGTCATCGGCCAGGCCCAGAGGACCGTAGAAAATCCAGCCGCCGTTGCTGACAATCTCACGCAGCTGCTCGTCGGCACCCGTGAGGCCCTCGACCGCCTTGGCCTTCATCGTGGGACCTCCGGTGTGCAGTGCCACACCGGTATGACAGCGGTCGAGCCGCCGGAGCTCGCCAACACTGAGCGTTTTCAGCGTGGCCACTGATCGGGTGACGCCGGTGTGGTTGAGGTGAGGGCCGCAACGAGCAAAGCCCCCGTGCCGTTGAGGGAGGTGTTCGAAGTCTCAACCCACCGGCACAGGAGCCTTGTTGGTTCCCTCTTCTGCCGCACTCGACCTCCCGCATGCTCTGGTCGAGTGGGTCACGATGCTCATCGTCACCCGCGAGGGTGACCGGCGGTGCAAGCTCCCGCCGCACCAGCGTGCGCTCGTCGCTCTGGTGTACCTGCGCCGCCACGACGCCCTTGCCCGCATCGCGGCCGGGTTCGGGATATCCGTCGGCACCGCCCACGCCTACGTCACCGCCGTCACCGGCTTGCTCGCCGACACCGCTCCCGGCCTGCTCAAGACGCTGCGCGAGCACGATCCGGCCTTCGTGCTGCTGGACGGAACCCTCGCCGAGTGCGACCGCGTCGGCGACAGCCGAGCCGACTATTCCGCCAAGCACCGCCGGCACGGCGTGAACATCCAGGTCGTCACCGACCCCGCCGGTGAGGTGGTGTGGATCTCGCCCGCACTGCCGGGCCGCACCCACGACCTGACCGCAGCCCGCACCCACCGCATCATCCGGATCTGCGAACGCCAGGGCGTCCCGATCCTCACCGACCGCGCCTACCAGGGCGCCGGCCCCTGGGTCACCACCGGACTCAAACGCCCACCCGGCGGTGAACTCACCCCCACCCAGCGCACCGTCAACCGTGCCCTCGCCCAGGCCAGAGCGCCCGTCGAACGCGGCATGGCACGGCTCAAGCCCTGGCAGATCTTCCGCAGAGCCCGCATCAGCCCGAACCGCATGACCGTCATCACCAAGGCCGTCCTCACCCTGGAGCGCCAACGCTGAAAATGCTCACTGTTGCGGTAGAAGCCGTCGTCCACCTCAGGTACCGGGTCGGCAAAGGCCGGAGCGGCCTGGATAACGCCGGCCAGTACGGCGGCGGCGGTGACGAGCGCCGTCGTGCTGGTGGCCCTGGCGAGGACCGACCGTATGCGACGCCGGCGTCTGCCGACGTCTCTGAACAATGACATGGTGTGCCTGACAATCTGTCGATCGTTCGACAGCGTCGTTCATGGGCATACCAAACCGGGCGGCTTACCGCCCGGGCTCCCCCCTCTAGTACGGCATGCGTCAGTGCGGCCGCCCCTCCCCATGAACCAGCGCCGCCGCTTACCCTGCGACGATGTCATGCAACACTCAGCACGTGAAGATCAAATAATCTTCACCAACCGCACACGGGAGCCCACCGGCGGACAAAGCTGTCCGCAAGTTGATCATCTTGTTACCTGGCGTAGGGCGGTAGGTGATCGGGTGTCAGAGGCGGTTGTCTCGTGTCGCGAGAAGCTCCCACATTTCCCGGCCGACGTGCTCGACGGGACCGGCCCGGAGATCACGAAGGTGCTCGCTGCGGTGATGGCCACGACGTCCACCGCCCGCCAGCGCATCGGCCTGCCCGGCCCCGCCACGGGAGCCAGCTGGTGAGCGCCGACGTGGTAGGCGTCGGGCGGCCCGGTTCGGGAGACGAGGTGGAAGGATGATGCGGTGTCCGACTCTCTGCATGAACTGTGGCTGCGTGGCCTCGCTTTCAATCCGGCGGCGCCCTCCGGCGTACTGATACGCCTGATGGATCAAGCGGCCGGTGAGGCCGGCCTGCTGATGTGCGAGGGCCGCGACCTACCCGACGCTGTCATCGACGCGGCCCTGCGCCATCAGATCAAAGCCGTCCGCAGCGCGCTCGCCCGCAACCTGTACGTCGACCCGGCGCGGCTCGCCCCCCTGGCGACGGACCCGTCGGGACTCGTCCGCGCGTGGCTCGCCGACGGCCCCCGGTCCCGGCCCCGATGGGTCCGGCCGCTGCCGGACGACATTCTCGTAACTCTGCTGACCGCGCAGGATGGGGGAGAGGACGGCAGACTCACCGCAGGTGAGATCATCGGGGTGCTCGAATCGTCCCGGCAGATCCCGCTATCCTTCCGCCATTCCCTGGCCGACCGCGAGCACCCCGAACTCCGTATACGGGCCACCTGGAGTTGGGGGTCGCTCACCCCGGCACAGCGGGCGGCGCTGCTCGACGATCCAGACCCCGCAGTCCGTGAAGCGGCGAAAGACCACAGCTGGGTGCTGGATCCGGAACAAGTAGAGGCCCGACTGCCGTCCTACGAGCCGCGCGGCAAGCCCTTCGTGTTCGGCACGTGTGCCCTGTCCCCCGCGCTCGTCGAGCAGTGCTTCGCTGACGGCACGGTGCGCCCCCTCGCCCGAAACCGACACGCCCCGGCCTACGCCGTCGCCCGGCTCGCCCGCCATCCCGAGGCGGGGGTCCGCGCGCTGGTCACCACCCGGCCCGACCTGGGGCCGGACCTGGTCGCGGAGCTGAGGGAAGACCCTGACGAGAACGTACGGGCGCGGGCACGCCTCCACCCCTTCTCCCACACTTGGGTCGAGTACGACATGATCCACAGGATCATCGACCACGGCCCGGACTGCACCTGCCCGATCACCGAGCCCGCCCTGCGGCCGTCACCCGGCTGGTTCGCTGCCTGCGCGGCGTCCGAGGAACCGGTGCTCCGCCGGGCTGCGGCGAGCTGGCCCGGCCTGCCCGCAGAACTCGTCGCGACACTCGCGCAGGACGACGACGAGGACGCACGGATCCGGTTGGCCTGCCACCACCCCCTGGCCCCACCACACCTCCTCCTGGACGTCTTTGTCACCCGCCCGGCCCACCGCCCGCACCTACTAACCCTGCCTGCGTTCCCCCGCACTGGCATGACCCACCTCATCGGCCACCCGGATCCGCAGGTACGCGCCCTGGCCGCAGCCGATCCCACGCTGCCCAACCCGCCGGTGGAAGACCCCGACAATTCGGTGCGCCGGGCAGCCGCAGCCAACCCGAGTCTGCGACCGCAGGCCCTGGAGGCCTTCCTCGCCGACCCCCGCACCGCAGAGGGCGCCGCAGCCAACCCGTCCCTCCCCGTCCCCCGCATGCACGCACTCATTGACCGCTGACTGAACAACGTCCCCCCTCCGTCGACGATGCCCCGGCGCTGAGAGACTACGGCCGCGTAGCGATCACAGGCATGGCAACCTCCGTCGACCACCGGTCGACTCCGGCACACCAGACAGGCGTTTCCGAATCTCGGGTTGTGCTACAGGACGGGTTCGTAGCTGACGGGCCTTGGGTCAATGAAGCTTTCCCTTGATCGTGGACACCTGGAGACTGGGACCTGAGGTTCCAGAGGAAGTAGCACCAGGTGGGAAGCAAGTACACGAAGCGGTACACCGAGGAGTTCAAGCGGGACGCGATCGCGCTCGTCGACTCCTCGGGCAAGACGGTCACCGCGGTGGCCCGGGAACTCGGCATCAGCTCGGAGTCCCTGCGCGGCTGGTACCGCAAGGCCAAGGCCGACCGGGGCGAGGGCCGGAGCGGCGAGCTGACCAGCGCCGAGCGCGAGGAACCGCGGCGGCTGCGCAAGGAGAACCGCGAACAGCAGCAGACGATCGAGATCCTTAAAAAAGCGACCGCCTTCTTCGTGAAGGAGAACGACCGGTGAGCGAGTTGCACCGGTTCATCCATGCGGAGAAGGCGAACTACCCGATCACCCTGCTGTGCCGG
>NZ_JBEOZK010000041.1:0-13894 GCF_040297565.1 Streptomyces sp. NPDC001728 | reverse complement strand
CCGGGCCCCACCCGCGCGCCGACCCCGACCCCACCCGACCGCCGACCCCGGCCCCACCCGACCGCCGACCCCGGCCCCACCCGACCGCCGACCCCGGCCCCACCCGACCGCCGACCCCGGCCCCACCCGACCGCCGACCCCGGCCCCACCCGACCGCCGACCCCGGCCCCCACCCCTCGTCGGCCTCCCCGCCCCACCCCACCCCCGCGGGGTGAAATGCCCGGTTCAGGGTAGATCGCGGATACGCTCGGGCCATGAGCTGGCTCCGGGCGTTGAGGGAGACCGCCCGTTCCGGACTCACCGTCGAACGGCGGCGGCTCGAACCCGTCATCGCGGCCCGAGCGGCCCTCGGGCTCGCCCTGGTCATCGGCTTCTCCCTCGCCGTCTTCGGGCCCGCCGTCGCCGCCGCCTCCGCCTTCGGCGCCTTCCAGGCGGCCATCGCCACCTTCCAGCGCTCCTGGCGCCCCCGCCCCACCCTCGCCCTCGCCTCCGGCGCCAGCCTCGCCGTGTCGACCTTCCTCGGCTACGTCACCGGCGCCCACGAGCTGCTCTTCCTCGCCCTCCTGCTGCTCTGGACGTTCCTGGCGGGGCTGGTCTGGGCCGCCGGGCCGACCGTCGGCATCATCGCCTCCTCCAACGTGGCGATCATGCTGGTCACGGTCACCCTGCCCACCTCCGTCGCCGCCGCCGCCGGCCACGCCGCCATGATCTTCGCGGGCGGTGTCGTCCAGGCCGCCCTGGTCGTCCTGCTCCCCGTACGCCGCTGGGGCGCCCAGCGCGACGCCCTCGCGGACGCGCTCGCCGCCGAGGCGGACTACGCCCGCAGGCTCCGCCACGACCCGGTCGCGCCGTTCGACCCCGTACCGCTGATGACGGCCCGCAGCGCCGCCGCCGTGACACCCGGCCAGGCCCGCCGCCGCCCGGCGGAACTGGCCGGGGCACGCGGCCTCGCGGAACGCATCCGCCCCGTCCTCGCCTCGCTCGCCGACCCGGCGGTCGGGGTTCCGGAGGAAGGCCCGGAACGCGCGCGCGTACGGGAGCTGCTCGCCGCGGCGGGCGCCATCCTGGACGCCGCCGCGCACGCCATCCGGCACGGCGATCCGGTCGACCTCCCGTGGGCAGCCGCCGCCGTCCTCCGTACCCCGGACACGGGTGAGGTCCTCACCGGCCCGTCCCGCCGCGCGGCCGTCCGCCTCGCCGCGCTGCTCGGCGACGTGGTGGAGACGGCGGAACCGAGGACGGAGACATCGGGCGGCTCGGGCGGCTCGGACGCGGCGAAGTCCGGCGCTTCGGGAAGGGCCGCCTCCGGCGCGGCGGAACCCCCCGCCCACACCCCCCGCACCCGGCCCTCCCTCGCCCGTCTCACCCCCGTCGTCCTCGCCAAGATGCGCGCCGAGATGCGCCGTGACTCCCCGATCCTGCGCCACGCGATCCGGGTCTCGGTGGTCACGGCCGCCGGCTACCTCCTGGGCGCGGTGCTGCCCTTCGGGCACGGCTACTGGGCGCCGATGGCCTCGGTGATGGTGATGCGCCCGGACTTCACACAGACGTACGCGCGCTCGGTGGCGCGCTTCGGCGGCACCCTGATCGGCGTCGCGCTGGCGACGGCGATCGTGCAGTCGACGCACCCGGACGTGTACCTGTCGGCCGCGCTCGCGGTGCTGTGCGCCTTCGCGATGTACCTGCTGATGCGCACCGGGTACGCGGCGGGGCAGGTCTTCGTCTCCGCGTACGTCGTCTTCCTGCTCGGCATGGAGGGCGCGGGGCTGACGCAGACCGTACGGGACCGGGTGACGCTGACCCTGCTCGGCGGGGTCCTCGCGATGCTGTCGTACGCCGTCTACCCGGCCTGGGAGACGCCCCGGCTGCGCGGCCGGCTGGCGGACTGGCTGGCCTCGGTCGGCCGGTACGCCGCGGCCGTCGTCGCGCGGTACGCCGACCCCGAGGGCACCGGAAGCCCCGACGTACGGCAGGCGCTGCTCGACACCCGGGCGGCCAGGGTGGCCTGGCAGGAGGCGGTGGAGCGGGCGACCCACGAGCCGGTGCGACACCGGGGGCTCTCGCATGCGGCGGTGGAGCAGGCCGACAACGCGCTCGCGGAGTTCGGGCGGGTGGCGATGCTCATGGAGGCGCACGTGCCGGAACGCGGCGCCCCGCCCGTACCCGCCGCCGCGACCCTCGCGGAGTCCCTGCACCGGGCGACGGAGCGGGGTGCGAAGGAGGTGCGCGAGCGCCGGGAGCCGCACTGGGAGGACCTGCGCGAGACGGTCGACGCCTGGTCGGCCGACCCGCCGGACCACTTCCTGCTGCACAAGGGCGCTGTGCTGCTCCTCGACGTCCTGGAAGAACTCACCACGGCACTGACGGAGTCACGGCGGCACTGACGGAGCCACGACGGCGCCGGGCCGAGCCACGACGGCGCCGGGCCGAGTCCCGACGGCGCCGTCGGGTTCCAAGATCGGGAGCCGTAAGGTGGCCCAGGTGGGGGCCGGTGCGGACCCCCGTACCCGGTGGTAGCACGCTGAGTTGCGTAGCCGCTACGCCACCCCCCGTGCACGTGCATCTGCTCATGCATCGGCATATGAACACAGCTATGATCCGAGGAAGTTGACACCTGCACCAAGCAACTCGGGGAGCTACCAGTGCATCATGCGCATCACGCGTACAACGGCATGGCGGCCACGGAGCTGCGAGGCGTCGTGTGGCAGAAGAGCAGGCACAGCAACTCCCAGGGATCCTGCGTGGAGTTCGCCAAACTTCCGGGGGGAGACGTCGCCGTGCGCAACTCGCGCCACCCCGAAGGCCCCGCCCTCGTCTATACGCCGGCGGAGATAGAGGCGCTCCTGCTCGGCGTCAAGGACGGGGAGTTCGACCACCTGGTGTGAGGTCCGCGCGAACGGCGGACACGAGAAGGGCCCGGGCGTGATGCCGCCCGGGCCCTTCTCTTCCTCTGTCTATCCGTACGTCCGTGCCTTCCGGCGCCCTACTCCGCACCGATCCGGAACAGCGCCCACACGACCTTGCCCCGCAGCGTCCCCGCCAGCGGGTGCCAGCCCCAGCTGTCGCTGAACGAGTCGATCAGGAACAGCCCGCGTCCCGACTCGGCGGCGAAGTCCTCCTCGCCGCCGCGCGGCTCCGGGCTCTCCTGGCTGGGGTCGCGCACGGCGCACACGAGGCGCGAGGACCAGCGCATCAGGTGCAGCCGGACCGGTGGGTTCTGGCCTTCTTCCTGGGGCGCGTCACCGGGCACCGCGTGCCGCAGCGCGTTGGTGACGAGCTCGGACACGACCAGCGCCACGTCGTCGAAGCGTTCGGACAGTTCCCAGCGGTCCAGCGTCGCGCTGGTGAACTTCCGGGCCCCGCGCACGGCTTCGTACCGCGCGGGAAGGGCGCAGGAGGCGGAGGTGGAGACGGCGCCGGGATCGATCGGCGGCAGGCCCTGCCGTAACGGCTCGAGCACGGTCGATCCATTCGTCCCCATGCGAGGCACTCCCGGGAATCGCGACTGTGGTGCGACAACACGACAACACGAACGAGTACGCGGCTGCGCGGGGTCCATGGTTCCGAATGCGACCACTGGATGCAAGGGCAGATGCACGTGCACGCGCCTGACCTGTCCGCCCCCGTGCGGAATCTATGCATAAGTCATCCACAGGTTGAGGGGAACCGGCCGCTGATTTCCCCGGATCTGCACGCGCCGTGCCCGCGGATGCCCGGAAGTGGTCGCCTTTCCGTAATCGAATGTGTACGCGCTGAAGCGTTTGGTGGCAGAATCCGGGGCTCGACGGGGGCTCGAGACCGTAAAGGGGAGGCTGGGAGCCGTGACCGCAGGCGAATCGGGCGGAACGAGCGGGAGTGTGGTGCGGCGCATCCTGCTGGGCTCCCAGCTGAGGCGGTTGCGCGAGTCGCGCGGGATCACCCGCGAGGCGGCCGGCTACTCGATCAGAGCGTCCGAATCCAAGATCAGCCGCATGGAGTTGGGACGGGTGAGCTTCAAGGCCAGGGACGTCGAGGATCTGCTCACGCTCTACGGGGTCGGGGACGAGGCCGAGCGCGGCTCGCTCCTCGGGCTCGCCCGCGAGGCCAACGTGGCCGGCTGGTGGCACAGCTTCGGCGACGTCCTGCCGGGCTGGTTCCAGACGTACATCGGCCTGGAAGGCGCCGCCTCCCTCATCCGGGTCTACGAAGTGCAGTTCGTCCACGGCCTGTTGCAGACCGAGGCCTACGCCCAGGCCGTCGTCACCCGGGGCATGCCCGACGCCCCGGCCGTCGAGATCGACCGCCGGGTCGCCCTGCGCCTCGAACGGCAGAAGGTGCTCGTCTCCGAGCGCGCCCCCCAGCTCCACGCCGTCCTCGACGAGGCCGCGCTGCGCCGCCCCTACGGCGACCGGGCCGTCATGCGCGGCCAGTTGAGGCATCTCATCGAGATCTCCGAGCATCCTGGCGTCACGCTCCAGGTCATGCCCTTCAGCTTCGGCGGTCACGCCGGCGAGAGCGGCGCGTTCACGATGCTGCGCTTCCCCGAGTCCGACCTCTCCGACATCGTCTACCTGGAGCAGCTCACCAGCGCCCTCTACCTCGACAAGCGCGAGGAAGTCGCCCAGTACCAGCGGGTGATGGAGAAGTTGCAGCAGGACGGTCCCGATCCGGCCGAAAGTCGCGATCTTCTCCGGGGCCTCCTTCAACTCTCCTGATACACCAGTACGATGACGCCACATCAGTCGCACTGCAGGTAGCGGGTAGAGGGGTCTCCACCATGTCGCACTTCACCGACCTGGCCCACCAGTACATCGACGGCGAGTGGAAGCCGGGCAGCGGCTCGTGGGACATCATCGACTTCAACCCGTACACCGGGGAGAAGCTCGCGTCGATCACCGTGGCCACCGCCGACGAGGTCGACCGCGCCTACCGGGCCGCCGAGCGCGCCCAGGCAGAGTGGGCCGAGACCAACCCGTACACGCGCCGGCTCGTCTTCGAGCGCGCCCTGCGGATCGTCGAGGACCGCGAGGACGAGATCGCCGAGACGATCGTCGCCGAGCTGGGCGGCACCCGCCTCAAGGCGGCCTTCGAGCTGCACCTCGCCAAGGAGTTCCTGCGCGAGGCGGTGCAGCTGGCACTGCGCCCCGAGGGCCGCATCCTGCCGTCCCCGGTCGACGGCAAGGAGAACCGGGTCTACCGCGTCCCGGTCGGCGTCGTCGGCGTCATCTCGCCCTTCAACTTCCCCTTCCTCCTCTCGATCAAGTCGGTCGCGCCCGCGCTCGCCCTCGGCAACGCGGTCGTCCTCAAGCCGCACCAGAACACCCCGGTCTGCGGCGGCACGCTCGTCGCCAAGGTCCTGGAGGAGGCCGGTCTGCCGGCCGGTCTGCTGAACGTCGTCGTCACCGACATCGCCGAGATCGGCGACGCCCTCCTCACCCACCCGGTTCCGAAGGTCATCTCCTTCACCGGCTCCGACAAGGTCGGCCGCCACGTCGCCACGGTCTGCGCGCAGAACTTCAAGCACGCCGTCCTCGAACTCGGCGGCAACAGCGCCCTGATCGTCCTCGACGACGCCGATGTCGACTACGCCGTGGACGCGGCCGTCTTCAGCCGCTTCGTGCACCAGGGCCAGGTCTGCATGGCCGCCAACCGCATCCTGGTGGACCGGAACGTGGAGGAGGAGTTCACCGAGAAGTTCGTCGCGAAGGTGAAGACCCTCCGCGTCGGCGACCCGGCGGACCCGGCGACCCACATCGGCCCGCTGATCAACTCCCAGCAGGCGGAGGCCGTCTCCTCGCTCGTCGACCAGACGGTGGAGGCCGGCGCGACCGCGCTGCTGCACGGCACCGTGGACGGCAACCTCGTCTCCCCGTCCGTCCTCACCGGCTTCGCGCCCGACGCACCCGTCCTCGGCCAGGAGATCTTCGGCCCGGTCGCCCTGATCGTCCCCTTCGACGGCGAGGAGGAGGCCGTGCGGATCGCCAACGACACCCCGTACGGGCTCAGCGGCGCCGTCCACACCGGCGACATCGAGCGGGGCGTGCGGATCGCCAAGCGCATCCACACCGGCATGATCCACATCAACGACGGCACCGTCCACGACGAGCCGATCGTCCCCTTCGGCGGCGAGAAGCACTCGGGCATCGGCCGGCTCAACGGCGAGGCGATGGTGGAGAGCTTCACCACCCAGAAGTGGATCTCGATCCAGTACGGCCGGAGCCGCTTCCCGTTCTGAGCCCTCTTGAGGGCCCGCCCTTCCCTTGAGGACCGTAGCTGTCCTCAAGGGTCCGTAGCGTGAGGGGTGTCGAGAAGGTTCACGTACGGAAGGCGGACACCATGGTCACTCACGTTTCGGCCGAGACCCACGGCGACGAGCGCGGCGCGCTCCTCAACTTTGTCGAGACCCAGCGTGCTGCGCTCCGGCGCTCCCTCCTCGGCCTGACCGAGGAGCAGGCGGCGAGCCGCCCCAGCGTCAGCGAGCTGAGCCTCTCCGGGCTGGTCAAGCATGTCGCCGAGGTCGAGCTGAACTGGCTCCGGATGGCGCAGGGCCGACCGAACGAGAAGGAGCGCGACCAGGAGACCTGGAGCGAGGGCTTCAAGCTCGTCGGCGGCGAGACGATCCCGGAGATCCTGGACTTCTGGGCGGGCGTGGCGAAGGAGACCGAGGAGTTCGCCCGGTCCGTGCCGAGCCTGGACGACACCTTCCCGCTGCCCGAGGCGCCCTGGTTCCCCAAGGACGGGCGGGTGTCGATGCGCTGGATGCTGCTGCACCTGGTCGAGGAGGCGGCCCGGCACGCGGGCCACGCCGACATCATCCGCGAGTCCCTCGACGGCAAGGGGTCCTTCGACCTGGTCGCGGAGGAGCGGGGGCGGTGACACAGCGCGCGTACCCTGGTCAAAGTTGACTGACTGACTGGGAGGTACGCGGGATGTCGGCGATCCGTCTCCTCGTCCTGGGTGCGGTCAAGCAGCACGGCCGCGCCCACGGATACCAGGTGCGCAACGACCTGGAGTACTGGGGCGCGCACGAGTGGTCCCACGCCAAGCCGGGCTCGATCTACCACGCGCTGAAGCAGATGGCGAAGCAGGGACTGCTGCACGCGCACGAGGTGGCGCCGAGCACGGTCGGCGGGCCGCCGCGCGTCGAGTACGAGCTGACGGAGGCCGGTACGGAGGAGTACTTCACCCTCCTCCGCGAGGCGCTGACCACGTACGACCAGAAGACGGACGTCCTGTCGGCGGCCATCGGCTTCATGGTGGACCTGCCCCGCGAGGAGGCCGCGTTCCTGCTGCGCCGGCGGGTGCGGGCGCTCGACGAGTGGCGGACGGCGGTCACCGAGTACTACACGCCGGAGGGCGGCCCCGGCCAGCTCGGGCACATCGGCGAGATCATGCACATGTGGCTCCACTCGGCGGACGCGGGCAAGGAGTGGACCCTCGGTCTGATCGAGCGGATCGAGGGCGGGGCGTACGTCTTCGCGGGCGAGGGGGACCCCTTCGTGGGTGTCCTGGCGGAGGGCGAGGAGAACCCGTACGCGGTCTGACACGGGCCGGGGTGGCCTGACACGGGCCGGGGTGGCCTGACGCGGGCCGGGGTGGCTCGGGTTGGCCGGGACTGTCGCTGTCGACAGAGCTAATCAAGTTTGATTATTGCCCCGCGAGGGCATACCGTCCTCCGTCGGCGGGCAACTGGTCAAGTTTGACTACGGAATTTCGGGAACGCTCAGGAGGAGACGGATGACAGCGGAAGCGATCCTCATGGAGGGCGCGCGCAAGCGGTACGGCGGGAAGGGCGCCCTGGCCGGCCTCGACCTGAGCGTCGGGCGCGGCACCGTACACGGACTGCTCGGCCCCAACGGCGCGGGCAAGACCACGACGGTACGCATCCTGGCCACCCTGCTCCGGCACGACGAGGGCCTGGTGCGGGTGGCGGGCCACGACGTCCGGACCGGGGCCCGTGAGGTACGCCGGAGGATCGGCCTCCTCGGCCAGCACGCGGCCCTCGACGAGGAACTGGGCGGCCGGCAGAACCTGGAGATGTTCGGCAGGCTCCACCACCTCGGCGCCCGCCGCGCCGGGACACGGGCCGACGAACTCCTGGAGCGCTTCGGCCTCGCCGACACCGGCCGCAAGCCGGTCGCACAGTACAGCGGCGGCATGCGGCGACGGCTCGACCTGGCCGCCTCCCTGATCACGGAACCCGAGGTGCTCTTCCTCGACGAGCCGACGACCGGACTCGACCCGCGCGGCCGAAGCGAGGTCTGGGAGTCGGTGCGCTCCCTGGTCGGCGGCGGCACCACCGTGCTGCTCACCACCCAGTACCTGGAGGAGGCCGACCGGCTGGCCGACCGCATCTCGGTCGTGGACCGGGGCCGGGTCGTCGCCGACGGCACCGCCGACGCGCTCAAGGCACGGGTCGGCGCGGACCGCGTCGACGTGGTCGTACGGGACGCGGCGCGGCTCGACGAGGCCGCCGGGCTGCTGCCCGGCGCTCGGGCCGACGTGGGCGTCGACGCCGACCGGCGGCGGCTCAGCGTGCCCGTGGCCGACCGGACGGCCTCGCTCGTCGAGACCGTGCGGGCCCTGGGGGAGGCCGGGATCGAGGTGGAGGACATCGCCCTGCGGCGGCCCACGCTCGACGAGGTCTTCCTGCATCTGACGGACGGGCCCGACGCGCGTCGGGAGCGGGAGGTGGCGGCATGAGCGCCGCGTACGTACTGGGCGACTGCTGGACGATGACCCGCCGGGAACTCGCCCACTGGGCGCGCCGGCCGGTGCAGGTCCTCGTCGGGGTGGTGTTCCCGGTGATGATGCTGCTGATGTTCGGCTATCTGGTCGGCGGCGGGCGGAGCGTCGACGGCGACTACGTCGACTACCTGGTGCCCGGCATGCTCACCCTCACCATGGTCTTCGGCCTCGAAGGCACCATGACAGCGGTGACCCAGGATCTGAACAAGGGGGTGATCGACCGGTTCAGGTCGATGCCGATGACCGACGGCGCGGTGCTCGTGGGGCGGGCCGCCGCCGACATGCTCCAGTCGGCGGTGGGGCTGCTGGTGATGGTCGGGGTCGGGTACGGGATCGGCTGGCGGGCGGCCGAGGGGCTCGGGAGCACCCTGGGGGCCCTGGGGCTGCTGCTCCTGCTGCGTTTCGCGATGCTGTGGATCGGGATCTTCCTCGCCCTGGTCGCGGGGCGCGCCGAGCTGGTGCAGGCCGTGCAGATCCTGGTCTGGCCGGTGGGCTTCCTCTCCAACGCGTTCGCGTCGCCGGAATCGATGCCGGGCTGGCTCGGCACGGTCGTGGAGTGGAACCCGATGTCGGCGACCGCGACGGCGGTCCGTGACCTCTTCGGCAACCCCGGCGGCGAGCCGGGGCACGTCATGGCGGCGGTGCTGTGGCCGCTGGTGCTGCTGGCGCTCTTCTTCCCCCTGGCGGTACGGAAGTTCGGGCGGCTCGGAAGGTAGCGGCGCGGAAGGTAGCGGCGCGGGAACCGGCGGCGCGGAAGGCGGCGGCGCGGGAACCGGCGGCGCGGAAGGCGGCGGCGCGGGAACCGGCGGCGCGGAAGGCGGCGGCGCGGGAACCGGCGGCGCGGACAGGGGGCGGGGCCCGGCCCCGTCCCCGCCCGCCCTCAGTGGTGGAAGGAGGTTGCCGCGCTCTTGTCCTGGGTGAACGGGCCGGACTGGCGGCGGAGTTCGGGAAGGGCCCGGCCCAGGTCCTCGACGAGGAGTCCCGCCAGGTCGGCGGAGAAACCGTTGCGGCAGACCACGCGCAGGACGGACAGGTCCTCGCGGTCGGCCGGGAAGGTGTAGGCCGGGACCAGCCACCCCCGCTCCCGCAGCCGCCGGGACACGTCGAAGACGTCGAAGGCGGTGACGCCGGGGGCGGTGGTGAAGGCGAAGACGGGCAGTTGGTCGCCGCGGGTGAGGAGCCGGAAGTCGCCCAGTGCCTCGATCCGTTCGGCGAGTCCGCGGGCGATGTCCCGGGAGGTCTGCTGCACCTCCCGGTAGCCTTCCCGGCCGAGCCTCAGGAAGGTGTAGTACTGCGCGACGACCTGGGCGCCCGGCCGGGAGAAGTTGAGGGCGAAGGTGGGCATGTCGCCGCCCAGGTAGTTGACGCGGAAGACCAGCTCGTCGGGAAGTTCGGCGGACGAGCGCCACAGCGCCCAGCCGACGCCCGGGTAGACCAGGCCGTACTTGTGGCCGGAGGTGTTGATGGAGGAGACGCGGGGGAGCCGGAAGTCCCACACGAGGTCCTCGTCGAGGAAGGGGGCGACCATGGCGCCGGAGGCGCCGTCGACATGGACGGGGACGTCGAGACCGGTGCGTTCCTGGAGGGCGTCGAGGGCGGCGCAGATGTCGGCGACGGGTTCGTAGGAGCCGTCGAAGGTCGAACCGAGGACGGCGACGACCCCGATGGTGTTCTCGTCGCAGAGCGCGGCGGCGGATTCGGCGTCGAGGTGGAAGCGGTCGCCGTCCATGGGGACGAGCCGGGGCTCGACCTCCCAGAAGTTGCAGAACTTCTCCCAGCAGACCTGGACGTTGATGCCCATCACCAGGTTGGGGCGGGCGCTGCCCGGGTAGCGGTCGGCGTTCCGCTTGGCCCAGCGGCGCTTGAGGGCCATACCGGCGAGCATGCAGGCCTCGCTGGAACCGGTGGTGGAGCAGCCGACGGTCCCGGCCGGCTCCGGGGCGTTCCACAGGTGGGCCAGCATGGCCACGCAGCGGCGCTCCAGTTCGGCGGTGCGCGGGTACTCGTCCTTGTCGATCATGTTCTTGTCGCGGCACTCGGCCATCAGGACCCCCGCCTGGGGCTCCATCCAGGTGGTGACGAAGGTGGCGAGGTTGAGCCGGGAGTTGCCGTCGAGCATCAGCTCGTCGTGGACGAGCTGGTAGGCGCTCATCGGGGGTAGCGGGCCGTCGGGCATCCGGTGGCGCGGCGGGGCCTCGGTCATGCCGCCGACCGGGTTGGCCCCGGCGTAGAAGGGATTGAGCGCGAGCCGGCGTTCGGGCTCGGAGGGGGAGGCGGCGGGGCCCTGGTGGAGCGGCAAGGGGGGACTCCTTCTGTCGGGTGCTGTCCGGCTCGACGCATCACCATGGGGTGGCGCAGCCGCCGGAAGGCGGCGTGGGCGTAGGGGAAGAGGGAGCAGGCCGCGAGGCCGAAGGCGGCCGTGGCGGAGGCCATGACCATGGCGGCGAGCAGATCGCTCCCACCGGGGTCGGTGAGCGGCGGGAGACCCATGTCGAAGCTGGGTTCGGCGAGCAGCTGGGTGGTCGTCGCGCCTGCGCCCGCGGCGACCAGCGGGGCGAAGAGCCGGCCCCAGAGGGAGCCGCGCCCCGGCTGCCCCGCGAGCGCCTCGGAGATGACGAGGGCGGCGCCCACCGGGGTGCCGAAGAGCGCGCCGATGGTGGCGGAGGAGGCCAGCGTGACCCGGGCGGCGCCCGGCACGGCGGGCGCGGCCCTGCGGCCGAGCCAGTAGGCGAGGGCGATGTCGGTGGCGATGATCGGGTTCTCGGGGCCGAGGCTGACCCCGCCGGCGAGCGCGAGGGCGCTCGCGAGGAGCAGCCCCGGTACGACCCCGGGGGCGAGCGGTGGACGGAGGGCGGGGCGGCGGAAGGTCCGGGGGGACCGGAGGGGACGGACGGTGCGTGATCGGTGGTCACCGACCCACCATAAGTGGGTAAATGCCGCAAAACATCCTGAGATCCCGGGCCGGACTGACCTCCACCGACTTGCACCTCACGTCACGTCAGGCCCCAGGCTGACACGCGTACCGAGAAGGAAGGGGGCGGCCGATGGGCTACTCCGTGGGACAGGTCTCCGGCTTCGCCGGGGTCACGGTGCGGACCCTGCACCACTACGACGCGATCGGGCTGCTCTCCCCGGGAGGCCGCAGCACGGCGGGCCACCGCCGCTACGACGACGCGGACCTCGACCGGCTCCAGCGGATCCTGTTCTACCGGGAGCTCGGCTTCCCCCTCGAAGAGGTCGCCGCCCTCCTCGACGACCCGCACGCGGACCCGCAGGAACACCTGCGGCGGCAGCACGCGCTGCTGACCGCGCGGATCGGCGAACTGCGGAGGATGGCGGCGGCCGTCGAGCACGCCATGGAGGCGAACAGGATGGGCATCAACCTCACCCCCGAGGAGAAGTTCGAGGTCTTCGGGGACAAGGACCCCGAGCGCTACGCCGAGGAGTCGGCGCGCCGCTGGGGCGGCAGCCACTCCCACGAACTGGCCAGGGCCAGGGCCGCCGCGTACACCAAGGAGGACTGGCAGCGGATGAAGGACGAGGTGGACGCCTGGGGCGCCGCCTACGCGGCCCTCATGGACCGGGGCCTGCCCCCGGGCTCCGAGGAGGCGATGGACCTCGCCGAGGCCCACCGCCGCCACATCACCACCTGGTTCTTCGCATGCCACCCGAAGACCCACCAGGGGCTCACCGAGATGTACCTCGCGGACGAGAACTTCCACGCCTTCTACGAGGCGATCCACGAGGGACTTCCCGAGCACCTGCACGCCGCCGTCCGGGCGAACGCCGAACGCCTGGCGGCCTGACCCCCGGCCCCACGGGCCGGCCCGGGCGCGCGGCGCGATCACCGCCGCGCCCGGCTCAGGCGTGCGGTGCGATCACCACCGCCGTGCCGTACGCGCACACCTCCGTGCCGACGTCGGCCGCCTCGGTCACATCGAAGCGGAACATCAGCACGGCGTTCGCACCGCGCGCCCGGGCCTGCTCCACCAGGCGGTCCATCGCCTGGTTCCGGGTCTGGACGAGGGTCTTCGTCAGGCCCCGCAGCTCACCG
Source organism: Streptomyces sp. NPDC001728 (assembly GCF_040297565.1). Taxonomy (NCBI): domain Bacteria; kingdom Bacillati; phylum Actinomycetota; class Actinomycetes; order Kitasatosporales; family Streptomycetaceae; genus Streptomyces; species Streptomyces sp. NPDC001728. The sequence goes on along the minus strand of NZ_JBEOZK010000041.1, from coordinate 1,113 downwards.
CCGATCATCGACTTCAGCCCCGCGCCGATCTGACTGCCCAGATGGCGTGAGCGGACGGTGAGCCCGAAGACCTCACCGATCACCTGCCGGACCTCGAAGCCCGGCACGTCGTTCGTCGTCACGACCAGCACATCAGGGTGCGGCCCCTGGCCGCCTCCGTACTCCTCGATGCCCATCGGCATGCACCTCCTGACACCCCACCCTCAGGGCGCCGGGCCCGCTCCGCATCTCGTGGGGGCCGGGTGGAACCGGGCGCGTTCAACCCACGTTGATAGCTTGGGGCCAGCCGTCCCCCATGCCCCCACCAACCGCAGGAGCCCGGAACCCGTGAACACGCTTGCCCTCGGACCGAGCTGGCTGGATCCGGACTACCTCATCGGCGAGTTCGGTCTGATCGGTGTCCTCACCATCGTCTTCGCCGAGTCCGGACTTCTCATCGGGTTCTTCCTGCCCGGTGACTCGCTGCTCTTCACCACCGGCCTGCTCGTCACCACCGGCAAGCTGGACACGCCGCTGTGGCTGGTGTGCGCCCTGGTGGTCGGCGCCGCGATCCTCGGCGACCAGGTGGGCTACCTCTTCGGCCGGAAGGTGGGGCCCTCCCTCTTCACGCGCCCGGACTCCAAGCTCTTCAAGCAGGAGAACGTCGAGAAGGCCCATCAGTTCTTCGAGAAGCACGGCCCGAAGTCGCTGATCCTGGCCCGCTTCGTCCCCATCGTGCGGACGTTCACGCCGATCATCGCGGGCGTCAGCCGGATGAACTACCGCTCGTTCATCACGTTCAACGTCATCGGCGGCGTGCTCTGGGGCGCGGGCGTGACCCTGCTCGGCGCCGCCCTCGGCAAGATCGACTTCGTGCACAAGCACATCGAGATGATCCTCATCGGGATCGTCCTGATCTCCGTCGTCCCGATCGCGATCGAGTTCCTCCGGGCCCGCTCCCACGCCAAGAAGGAGCAGGCCGCGGGCAGCGACCACGACGCCCCCGGCGCCCCCAACCCCCGAGGCCGCCACGCCAGGCGCTGACGCCGCGACCGACGCACGACGGAGGGGCCCCCCCCCAGTGGGGGGGCCCGCCCGGGGGGGGGGGGGCGGGGGGCGTATGCCCCCCGGCAG
>NZ_JBEOZK010000040.1:0-22724 GCF_040297565.1 Streptomyces sp. NPDC001728 | reverse complement strand
GCATATCCCGCTCCGCGGGATATGCCCCGGCAAGCCGGGGCATAGAGCGCGAATTGCGCAAGCGCAATTCGGATTCCGGCGCAAGCGCCGGAATGGAATTCCGTAAACGGAATTCCGACGGGGCGTCAATTCGCGCAAGCGCGAATTGAGACCACCCGCGCAAGCACGGGTGGTGAGGCTGGCAGCAAGGGGAGGTGCATCACGCGCGGGCCTGTGTAGGGCTTGGGAATCCCAGCCACCACCCCCGCAATGAGAGTGACGGACCGTCGGCCTGACAGGGTGCCGACCCCACCGCAGTGACGGGCTCCGCTGCGCTCCACCCGAACCCCTCCCCCACCCTCGAAACCGGCCTGACGTGCTCACCGATTACCCGCCACCGTACCGCATGAACCCTGCGCGTGGGGCGAGATTCGATCAGGTATCATCCTGCAGGGCGAACCTGTGCCGTGGGTGATGCATCACAGAGATTGACTGTGTAGAGTCTGGTCCTAGACATCAGCACCCCGACGCCTGACACCATCGCACCGGACTTTCCCTTTCTGATTGCGCGCTACATTCCGAAAGAAGGAGCTCTTTCCTGTGGTCATGAAGAAAAGCGATCTGCGCGCTCACCAGATTGAGACGGTTGACGCTATTCGGCGCGGTCTCGACGTCCCTCCCGGAGGTATTCCGGTCAACGGTCTGCGTGGCCAGGTGATTTCCGCGTGCGGCACAGGAAAGACCATCACTGCTGCATTCGCTGCGCGCGAGATGCTCCCTAGGGGGCGCATTCTCGTGCTGGTGCCGACCCTGGATCTTCTGACGCAAACGGTCAAGGAGTGGCACCGGGTCGGGCACAGGAGGTCGGCGGTTGCCGTGTGTTCGCTCCAGGACGACCCGGAGCTGTGGAGCCTGAAGGTGCGTTCCACCACGAATCCCGTGCAGCTTTCGCTGTGGCACGGGACGGGGCCTGTGACGATCTACGCGACGTACGCCAGCCTGGGTGTCTTGGCCGAGGCGTTCGAGGGCGCGTACGGCCAGAAGTTGGCGCCGATGGACCTGGCGGTGGTCGATGAGGCCCATAGGACTTCGGGCTCGATGGGTAAGGCGTGGGCGGACATCCACGACCAGGCCGTCATCCCGGCATACCGCCGGCTGTACCTGACGGCGACGCCGCGGATCTGGGAGGAGCGGCTGAACCGAGAGGTCGCGGAGGGGGTGCGCGACCCGCTGCCGCGCGAGATGGCGGCCTCCATGGACGACGAGAAGGTCTTCGGACCCGTCCTCTACAAGCTCAGCTTGGCGTCGGCCGTCTCGCGCGGGTTGCTGGCGCGGTACCAGATCATCGTCCTGGAGCTCCAGGACCCGGTCATCACCCCAGAGCGGCTGATGGGCGAGGAGCGGCACACGGAGGAGGTCCGCGGGCAGCGCCTCGGAGCCCTGCAGGCCGCGCTTCTGCACACAATGGCGCAGCACGGCTTGAGCACGTGCATCACGTTCCACCACCGGACGATAGAGGCGCAGGCGTACGCCGAAGGCCTGCAGCGCGTCGCGGCGAAGCTGCACGCCGACCAGCCCGAGAAGTATCCCGCGAAGATCTGGGCGGACTGGCTGTGCGGCGAGCACGTCCCGGAGCGCCGGCGGGAGGTCCTGGGCGGCTTCGGTACGACGGCACGGCGGGCGGTGCTTTCGAATTGTCGCGTTTTGGGGGAAGGGGTCGACATCAGGGCGGTGGATAGTGTTGCCCTTTTGGATCCCAAGGGCGCTCCGCACGACATCGTCCAGGCCATTGGCCGGGCTCTCCGTCAAAAGCCGGGGGAGGGAAAGCTTGCCTCTTTGATCGTGCCAGTATTCCTTCAGCCCGGTGAGCAGCCGGAGGACATGTTCACCTCGGGATCGTACCGGCCCTTGGTGAAGGTATTGGAAGGTCTGCGCGCTCACGACGAAGAGGCAATCGAGCTGCTTGCGATCCCTCAGGAGCCGCAGAAGGACATCGCGCAGCCGTCCGAGTACATCGGCACTCCGCCCGAGGAGGGCGAGGAAGAAAGCCGTCTCCTGCTTCGGTTTGCCGCCCCGCGTGACCCGGTGATGGTCGCCGACTGGGTCAGCTTCAACGTGATCGACACCGAGCGGCAGGACTGGGCGCGCGGCTGGGCAAAGCTGAAGGCATACGTCGAGCGGGTCGGGAACGCGCGCGTGCCCTACGGACACCGAGAGGGTGCGACACCCCTTGGGCAGTGGGTGGCGGAGCAGCGGCGGGCCTACGCGGCTGGGGAGATGAGCGGGCAGCGCGCGCAGCGGCTGGAGCGGCTCGGGATGGTCTGGTCGGTGGCCGATGAGCGGTTCCAGGAGAACCTTCAGGCCGCCAAGGCGTACTACGAGCGGCACTGGACGCTGTGCGCGCCCCGCACCGCGACCATGCTGGACAAGCCGATCGGGCAGTGGATGGCCAACCTGCGCCGCCCGGGTGCACTCGCCGACAAGCCGGAGTGGGAAGCCGCGTTGAAGGCGATCGACGAGGACTGGAACCCATCATGGCCGGCCGAGTGGCAACGGCACTACGCCGTGGTCCGGGAGATGCTCGCGGAGGAGACCATCCTCGCGTACGTCGAACCCGGGGTCACCGTGCACGGCATGGACATCGGCAAGTGGCTCGCCCGGCAGCGCCAGTCCGAGGTCTGGGCCGCCCTGACCGACGGGCAGCGCGAACGCCTGGAGACCATCGGCGTCATCCCGCACTCGCCCGGTCTGAAGGCATCAGTGAAGCCGTCTACGGCACCTGTGAGCGCCTTCGAGCGGGGCGTAGCAGCCCTGGCCCAGTACAAGGCCCGCACCGGCACCCTGACCGTCCCCAGAGGCCACGTAGAACGGCTCGAGGACGGCACCGAAGTGAAGCTCGGAGTCTGGATCATGAACCAGAAGGGACGCCGCGCGAAGCTCACCCCCGACAAACTCATCACACTCGCCGAGCTGGGATTGGAATGGGCGCGGAAGGGTTAAAGAGTGGGGTAATTTTTTGGTTAAGCAGTATTGGGTCCTGGCGTGAAGGTGCAGGGAATGGCGTCTGAGGAAGAGCTGTTCGCGTCCGTCGACGCTCTGTTGGACGAGGAGCCGCAGCTCCCGCCTCCGGCGGAGCGTGCCCGGCTGCGTGAGGCCGCCGGCATCACCCAGGCCCGCCTCGCGACCGCCTTGAAGACGACGACCCAGTCGGTGAAGAACTGGGAGAACGGCCGGAGCGAGCCGAAGTCGCCGCGTCTGGATGCCTACCAGCGGCTACTGAACGGGTGGGCGGCGAAGTATCCCACCCGCGGCGCAGCCTCGGCTGTCACGCCGGCGGCAGTGGCGTCCAGCGAACCGGCCGCACCCGAGGTGGAGACGGCAGACACCCCGCAGGCTCCCACCGCTCCAGGCACGGGGCTGGCACGTCCCGCCACCCGGCCGGCCGCGGCATCGCGCCGTCCGGCCGCGAAGAAAGCGGCTCAGCCCGCGGCCGATCCGCGCTTCCCGCACGGCCCGCTCGTGGTGCTGGATGGCGACGGCTCCGCGTACGGCGTCGACGGGATCGTGCTCGATTGCCCGGCGACCACGGTGGTGGAGCTGGTGGAGTGGACGTTGCGCGAGTCCGGCCTCGGCGCGCCAAAGCTCAACCGGTACGGCAAGGACTCCGACCCGCTGATCGTGCTCACCGCGTCCGCGGCCGTGAAGTTCGGGCTGCCCGAGCGCCTGGAGGGCCACGAGCAGCGCCGCTCGCTGCGTCTGCCGGAGGACCACCCGGTCGTCAAGCAGGTCGCGAAGGCCAAGTGGCAGCTCACCCAGCGCGGGTTCGGCCCGTGGGCGCGGATCTACCGCAAGGCGCAGGGCCGCGAGCGGCAGTGCGTGCAGCTGGCGATCCCGTCGTGGGACGCCCTTGATGAGCGGTCCTGGCCCGGCGTGAGCGAGATGGAGCCGGCCGACATCGCCCGCGTCCTCGGGGTATACGCCCAGCGGGTCATCACCCCGCGCGGCTCCACCGCCGTCTCGGGCCTGGAGCTGATGACGGCGCTGCGCCCGCCCACCCGTCCGAAGCGCGATGAGGAGACCGGCAACTGGATCTCCGGCTACAACCCGGGCTCGCTGGGGACGGAGCCGATGGACCCGGCGCCGCCGGAAGCCACCCCGGAGCACCCCGTCGTCGTTCAGTCCGGCTGGAGGGGCGGGTTCCTCAATGAGGAGGCGTACCAGTGGGTGCGGTCGGTGGACTCGCTGTCCGATGAGGAGTGCATGCTGCCCTTCGCGGTCGGCCTGGACCTCAACACGGCGTTCCTGGCCGCCGCGGCCCGCCTGGTCGTCGGCCTGTCTGCCCCGGACCACTTCCACAACGTGAAGTTCAACCCGAAGATCCCCGGCTCCTGGCTGGTCGACCTGAGCCACATCGAGCTGGACCCGCGCCTGCCCTCCCCGTTCACGCCGGACGGCACCCGGCCGGCGGGACCGGCCTGGTACCAGACGCACACCGTCGCCTACGCACAGGAGCTCGGCTACGACGTCCACCCGATCGAGGCGTACCTGCGGCGCGAGACCGGCGCGTACCTGGACCCGTGGCACGACCGCCTCAAGAACGCGTACGTCGACACCCTCGCCGACCTCGGCGTCACCAAGGACCTCGACGACCGCACCTTCCTCGCTGCCATGGAGCAGCACAAGCAGAACGACCCGGCCCTGGCCGCCGTCCTCGCGGCCATCAAGGCCACCGTGAAGGGCGGCGTCGGCAAGCTCCGAGAGCGCCCGCAGGGCAAGCACTACAAGGAAGGCGAGCAGTGGCCGGCCCTCCAGCGGCCGACCTGGCGCCCCGACATCCGCGCCGCCGTCATCAGCAAGGCCCGGGTCAACATGCACCGCAAGCTCCACAACATGGCGAAGATGACCGGGCTGTACCCGCTCGCCGTGCTCTCCGACTGCGTCGTCTACCCCTCGCCGAGCGCCTCGCCGCTCGACTTCCTCCCCTACGCCGCCTCGAGCAAGCCGCAACCCGGCGGATTCCGCCTCGGGCCCACGCCCGGGCTGGCGAAGCTGGAGGGCGTCCAGCCGATGCTGTGGGCGGTCGAGCTGATGGAGAAGGGCCTGAACCCGGCCCGGCACATCAAGGGCGGCGACGCCGTCCTGGACGAAGGGGAGTAGGACTGTGGGGGAGATCGACGACGCGATCGAGCGCGCCGACCGCGAAGCGTTCACCAAGGACCCGCCCAAGACCCTCAAAGGCCAGATCGGCTACCTGCTCAAGCAGCTCGGCAGCGCCAAGGCCGTGGCGTCAGAGATCGGGGTCACCGCCGACTCCGTGAACAGGTACCGGCGCGGCGCCCGCAAGCACGCCCGCTCCGACGTCGCCGCGAAGATCGACGACGCCGTACGGAAGCGGTGGCAGCCACAGGTCCGCAGGCGCCGGCAAAAGAAGGCCGCCACCACCACCGGAATCACCGTGGAAACCCGGGCCCGGTTCGGCTACACCGCGCCGGTCGGCACGACCGACGACGGACGCTTCCGGCGCCTCACCGTGCACCTCCCCCCGGCGTACGCGCAGCGCCTGTTCGACGCCCGCAACACAGGCGCCAGCGACCAGCAGATGCGCGGCATCATCGCCGAGGGACTCAAAGAGATCTACTTCCAAGACGGCGGAGGTCGCGCCACAGGACTCTCCGACGTCGCTATCAACGACATCGACTACCTCGACCTCGACTACTGACCTGACGCCAGCCATGGTCCCGGCACCTGCTCGTTGTTGAGCCGAGGCACGGTAGTTGTCGCATACGACGGACGGGTGGGAACGCTGTTGCTGGCCGCAGGTGCCTTTCGGGTGGCCCCCTTGCGGGGTGAGATGACGCTGTCGTTCCTGGGGCGGATCGCGGACAGGTACGGCCTGCCGGTGCGGAGCTTGCTGTCGACGGTTACTGAAGCGGCCGGCCAGCAGGATGTCGTCGGGGCTCTGCAGGGCGACAGTGAGGTGTTCTTGAAACTCTGTGGCCGGCCAGGCTGTGTGCGACGGTTCCCGAGGGCGAGGAGCCCGGGCGGTGGCGGGTCCTGGCCCGTGGCTTGGTCACCTATCCGGAGACGGTGGCTGTTGCCGGGATGTTGGTGGACCAGATGATGAGGCGCCGTATCGCGATCCAGGTGCGCGGCCTGCGCGGCCACCTCCCTTTCTGCCTGGGCGACCTCCCCGTGCTCATCGGTGAGCTGGTGCGCTGTCTGCGGCGGCCTTGGCTCGCTGATCGCCTGACATTGTGCGTGGACGGACCGCTGTTCGCGTGGGCGCACCAGTACTGCAAGGCAGTGGAGGTACCGGATGGCGACGGGCAGCGGTTGCTGTGGAAGATCCATTCCGCGCACCGGCCTGGTCCCTTGGCTGACGAACTCGCCCAGTACCTGCAGGAGGTGACCGGCGGTGAAGCCGCGGAGGCTCCGCTCCCCAAGCGGCGGCGCGGGCACAGCCGCCAGGCCGACGAGGCCTTCGAGGCGGGCCTGACTCGTGCCCGGGCCTACGCAGCTGCGAGGGGGCATCTGGCCACACGGGCGGACACGCTGCAGGACGGCTTTCCTCTGGGGGCGTGGATGACCAACCCGCGCATGCTCCGTCTGGGGATGCCTGCCTGGCGCGGAGCCGCGCTGCGTGCGCTGGACCCGTACTGGGACACGCCGTGGCCGACCCTGTGGCAGCGCACTTACCACCAGGCCAAGTGCCACGTTGCGGAACAGGGCCCGGTGGATGCGCGAGGAGGATTTCCCGGTACCGGCCTGAGCCTGGGCGAGTGGCTGTACCTGCAGTGCACCCGGTATCCGGATCTGCATCCTGAGCAGCAACGGCTCCTTGTGCGACTGGGCATCGATGCCGCGGCGGCTCGGGATGCCCGGCCCCGGCGTCGCAGTCAGCGCGCCGGGGAGAAGGAGGCACTCGCCCATGCCCGGGTCTGGGCTTCGGAGTACGGAAGCCTGGCGGGAGTCAGCGTCAGCACCGTGCATGAGGGCTACCCGCTGGGCAGGTGGCTTTCCGACAGGCGCGGACAGATGGGGCGCGGAGTGCTGTCGCCAGGCCGTGCCGAGGCTTTGACACGGATCGACCCGTGGTGGCGGCCGCCCTGGCACCTGCGCTGGCAGCGTTCCTACGAGCACGCGTGCCAGCAGCTCCAGCAGGTGGGAGGCGGAGAGTTGGCCGCGGGCTTTCCGCTGATGGACAGGCCGGCGCAGGAGTGGCTGCGCCTCCAGCAGCGCCGCTACCACCTGCTCCAGCCGGGCCAGCACGATCTCCTTGGCAGGCTGGGCCTGAAGCCTGAAACGGCCATTGCCGAAGCACCGGCCGACACGGCCAGCGCGTCAGCTGCGGCCGTGCGGTCCCCGGGTGACCCACAGACTGATGAGGAAGGTGCGGGAGCAGTGGGAAGCCTTCCTGCCGTCGCGCAGCACAGGCCGCTGGGAGTTCCGCGGGTTGGACAGCGACCCGACCACCGCGCCCGGTTCGACAGCGCGCTGGCCCACGCCCGGGCGTGGGCCGACGTCCACGGGCACCTGGCCGTTCCACGGGATACGCGGCAGAGCGGATTCGCGCTCGGGGCGTGGCTGTTCAGTCAGCGCAACCGCGCCAAGCAGCGTGCCCGGCAGGGCAAGCCCGCCTCACCGCACCTCGGACAACTGGCCGCGATCGATCCGTGGTGGAACCCGCCGTGGGACCTGCACTGGCAGCGCAACTACTACCGCGCCCGCGACCACATGCGTGCCGGCCGCGGAGCCGACACCGTAGGCGGTCTTCCCGTCGGGAAAGACGCCCTGGGTATCTGGGTCAAGCGCCAGTGCACCCTCTACGACAGCCTCCATGCCGACCAGCAGCATCTGCTCGCCGCTATCGGCATCACCCGCGGCACGGCCCGGGCGCGGGTCGGCCCGCGTGACTCCCGCCGGCTGACCACCACGCCGCGTTTCGACACCGACGTCGCCCATGCCCGCTCCTACGCGGCCCGGTACGGACACCTCGCCGCACGCTCGAGCGAGGAACACGAAGGGTTCCCGATCGGGCGCTGGCTAGCCGAACACCGCCAGCGCGCCCGCAAAAGGAACGGGACGTCCCCTCAAGCCCGGGTCCTAGCCGACCTGGACCCGTGGTGGAACCCGCCCTGGCCGATGCGGTGGCAGTACGCCTACCACCACGCCCGCACCCACCCCGACACCCCACGCGCCACACGGTGGATCACCGCCCAGCACCGGGCATGGTCGCTCCTGCATCCTGACCAGCTGCAGCTCCTGGCCGCCATCGGCATCAGCGCGGACAGGCAGCTCTAGTCTCAGCGAGGACGCTCACGCTCGCTGCGGTACGCGCGGGCGAGAAGTCCAGCGAACGCAGCGGCCCGCTCGACGCCGTACCGACCACCTCGGATCTGGTGAAGCAGCGCCTGGCCTACCTGCTCGGGAGCGAAGCCGCTTCTCGCCAGCTCTTGAACGATCTCTTCAATGGACGGTGGTGCCTGCCGGTGGGCACGCTCGCTCATGGCAGCAGGCGTAGTCCCGGCAAGGACAGGCCTTTGATCGGCGGATGCGGCAGCCTGCACCGGAGCTTCGAATTGGAGTTGCTGCTCTTTCGGGACATCTGCAGCCTGCCGACTCCGCGGTGGTCGCACGTCCCCCGGGAGCAGGTTCTCATCCAGTGGCCTGAGATCCGGCCTGGCGCGGACAAGGACGCTCTGGCCGAACGGCAAAGTGCCCCATACGTACGTGGCCTGGTTGCTCACTGCCGGTGTGTCCGTAGGCGTAAGAGGCCCCAGACCGGCCAGGGCTGGTCCCATTGGTGTGTGGCCTACGAGGTCGAGCGTGGCCTTGGGAGGGCTCCAGCGCAGAAGATCCGGGTAGGTGAATGTGGACACTTCACGGCCTTGGGAAAGGTCCCACATTCGGCGTGCCTCAGAGTCGATTACCTTGGCATCTTGCACGGTGCCAGGCGGGGGGCCTGCCGTGACGGCGCCTAGAAGAGCGCCAGCCATGGTGGCGATCGTGTCGGTGTCCGAGCCGAGAGTGTTTGCAGCAAGCAGCAGGCCAGCTTCTGGGGAGTCGGTACAGGCATGTGCCAGAACCGCGGCAAGCAGAGTGGTGACTGTGCCTGATCCACGCGTTGCGTCGTCGAAGCCGCCCCACTGCTTCACCAGAGCAGCGTAGGTCTCTGTTGTGAGGGGCGTTGTGGAGTCGAAAGCCTCGAGTGCTGCGCGGCATTCGTTGGCAACGGTGACGGCGGCCGAACGGAAGTCGATGCCAGCGGCATCACTCCATGTGGGTAGCCACAGGTATGCGAGTTCGTCGTCTTTTGCGATGACGTCCGGTACCTGTTCCAGCCAGTCGATCGCGGGGCGCCACTGCTTGGGGCCGGGGATCTCGTTGGTGTCCAGGGCATGGGCCAGCAGGACGGCGTGCAGAACCGCGCCAAGGATGCCCCGGGGGTGGCCATGGGTGCTGACGGCGTTTCGTACGACATCGCGGGTGATGTTGTCCCAGTTAGCGAGGTCCCGTGCAGACCAGACGTGGGGTTGGATGCGCATAGCGGCCCCGTTGCCGCCGATGTCGACGTAGCGGGCGGCCTTGGTCGCGAAAATGTTCTGTGACCACTTGGCTTCGACCCGCATCAAGCCGGTGGCTGCCGCTTTGGTTCCGCGACCGGCGCCGAGGGCGTAAGCCTGCCAGGCAACGACTTCGATCTTCGCGAAGGCCTCGGCGTCGAACTCACCGTCTCCGCGGATGGCACGTGAGGTGGCCAAGCGCAGCTGGGTGTCGTCGGAGTACGCGCCTGCGGGCAGGAGCATGTCGCGGCCGTAGCGTCCTCCGATGCGCCTCTTCCAGCGAACGGTGGTGGTGACCTCGTCCTGTCCGATGCGGCGACGTACGCCGGCAGTGTCGGTCAGTTCGGTGATGAAGCCGAGTGCGTCCCCGTACGCAGCCCACTGGGCTGAGGCGCGTACTGCCTCCCATTGCATGGCACTCACCGTAATCCTTACCTGCCGAACGTGACCGGGTCGACGATGATGTCGACTCCATCATGTTCGCTGACACTGACAATGGCCTCGGCCTTGGCTGCGTCCTCGTGGGTGAGGACGTAGATGCGCTGCAGATGTCGGGTGGAGACGGCCTGCGGATAGAGCACCTCGGCCTGGGGATTCGTCGGGAGGTGGGGCGCTCGGTCCCAGCGCGTCATCGTCTTGTTGAAGCCTTTGGGGACACGGTCAGCGAAGAGGGCTTCGGCTCCAGGTAGCCCTTCCACGGGGGTGATGCCGTCGTACCCCATGTTGCCTGGGGCGAAGAGGACGCCGGTGTGCGTCATGATCACTGGATCGAAGCTGAGGACGGCCCAGAACAGGTCCTCGTTTGCCCACCAGTCTTCGCTGCTGATGCGAAGGAAGCGGTGGTTGGGCTCGCTGATGCTGAGGTTCACGTACGACCAGTACTTGGGGTCCTCACGACGCCACTTGGTGTTCTCGTGGTAAATGCTCTCGAGATACTCGTCTTTGGCAAGAAGGGCCCGAGCCTTACACAGCCGCTGTACGAGGATGCCGAGCAGACCACGATTCGTGGTGAAGTGCACCACTTCGGTGATCTTTCGTTCCTGGATAAGCGTGCTGGTTCCCTCGGCATGTATTTCGCCGTCCGATGTGGGCAGGCTCGGCTCTGTGGTGGTCATACGGCCTTCACCTCATAGGTGTCCGGGTCCATGCAGGCGATGAGGTCGCTGGCCTCGGAGGGCTTGTAGGTGATGGTCAGCGTCTTGCGGGCGCGCCCGGCGGACATGGCCAGCAGGCGCAGATGGGCATCTCGTTCGCTGTCGCCGGGTTCGGTGGCATGGGGCATGACTTCGCTGTTGAGTCCGACGATGATCACGTGGTCGAACTCCAACCCCTTGGCGGAGTGCATGGTCGACAGCGCAACGTTCACCGGTCCCGTCGGCCACTCGGCGTTACGGGTGAGTTCGACGTAGGCCAGCCCGGCAGCGTTCAGACGGTTCTTGACCTCGCCGAACCAGCCCTTGGCGTGGAGGATGGCGACGGACTCTTCGTTGTCGGGTCCGAGGTCGTTGAGGAACCGCACCACATGGTCCATCTGCTGGGTGAAGGTGCCCTCAACCAGCAAAGGCTTGTCGCCCTCCTCAGTGCAGGAGGTGAGGTCAGGGACCGCGGCGTCGTCCGTTGTCTCCACGTCTTTGAGCAGCGGAGCGGCGAAGGCGGCGATCTGCCGGGTGTTGCGGAAGTTCTTCGACAGGAGCTTGCTGTTGTGCGAGCCCACGCTCAGGCCGACCTCGCTCCAGGTGAAGCGCTGCGGATAGATGCGCTGAGCCGCATCAAGGACGAAGGTGAGCGTGTGCTCATCGGTGAGGTGGTTGAGGACTGCCCGGACCTGGTTGGCGGAGAAGTCCTGAGCCTCGTCGACCACGACCACGTGGTAGGGGTCGTCGATGCGCTTGGCCGCCATGGCGTTCGCCAGGTCGGACCAGTCCCAGGCCTGCTGCTGCTTCTTCCATTCCTGGAAGGGATAGATCACTTCCTCCAGTAGCCGACGGCGCAGCGAAGTCGGCATCCGCGGCGAGCGGCCGCGGCCCTGGCGTTCGCACTCGATGTACTCGGCCAGGCGGTCGGGCGTGAAGCGGCCAAGAACATAGTCCACTTCGGAACGTACGAAGTCGTCGGACAGGGGCAGGGCCACGGCCAGGGTGCTCAGCTTCCGGCTGCGCTCCCCGTCTTGGAGGATGCGATCGTAGGCCACTCGGTCGGTGGCCCACTTCGCGAAGGTGGAGATCGTCAGCTCAATGTCATTGCCCTTGAGCTGTTCCTGGGTGAGTTCCTCGATGTAGCCGCGCAGCGTGCGGTTGTAAGTGAGGACCAGGACGCGGACGGGGCCACTGAGGAAGCCGTCACGACGGCGACGCTGCCAGAAGCCGACGGTGAACTTCAGCCGGTACAGCGCAGTGGTGGTCTTGCCGCTGCCGGCGGCACCCCGTACGACGAACACCCCCGGCTTGTGGTTGTTGATCACCGTGAGCTGCTCGCTCGTCGGTTGCGTCGGCCTGAGAACCTTCATCCGTGCGGTCCCTCCCCAAGACTCGCCCCCCTGCACCTGAGACCATGTTAGAAGGGCATACCGCCAACCGGACCGAAGATCGGATAAGCAGTCCGTTGTGCAGCTCCGGATAGCGAGCACACCAGCCACCCATTCGGGTGACGATTGACCGTTGTGCCTCTCCCTCATAGACGGCAGATACTTGGCTGTCCGGCGTGGAGCAGCGGGCTGTCAACGAGCAGGGTGGAGTGCCCCATTACCCCGGCCTCCTGAGGACGCCTCCCCTCCAGGGAGAAACGACCTCGTCGCTGATCTGCCGCGTCGCAAGCGGCTACGGGCTGGAAGCGAAGGCTTTACGGTCCTGCTGGCGCTGGCACAACCAGCAGCCCAAGCACGAGAGCGGGATCTGTCGGGCTGACGCCGAGGTGCTGCTGAACACAGTCGGACGGCAGCGCCTGGCAGGCCTGTGCGGCGTCGAGGAAGACGTGCTGGCGCGGGCGTTGCCGTCCTGGGAGTGGCAGGACGCCAAGCTGCCGGCCAAGGAGGACGGAGTGCCGGCGGCGGTGTGGCGGATCGGCGGTGCGGTCGCCGGGCCGGTGGCATTCGGCTGCCGGCTGTGCGTCGCCCGGCGTACGGGAACCGCAGCCGTGCAGGTCGTTCGGTATGCGCCGCGGTGGGACCGGGTGTGCGTGCGGCACGGACGGTGGCTCTTGGACGCGGACGCCGACCAGCCTCGTGAGTACCTGGACGTGCGGCACCTGCCGGAGTTGGCCGCAGCGCAGCGGCGATGGACGGGGGTGGCGCGGCGGGCCGTGCAGGCCGGGGCCGAGCCGGAGCGGGTGTTCGCCCTGGCGCATGCGGTGGTCGCGCGGTGGTGGGATCAGGCCTTTGGCTGGGAGCGGGAGACGATCTGGCCGCGGCGGCTGCATCAGGTCGCGGGCGGGGATGCCGGAGGCGATCTGGTGTGGTGGCGGATCGTGGGGCGAGACGCAGTCATCTTCCCGGAGGTAGTGGCGGTCTCCGAGGCTCTGCTGGATCCGGAGATGGCCGAGCTGGTGTGGGTGGACAGTGGTGCTGGGCGGCCGCGGGCGCTGGCCGCCGACGGGAAGTTCTGCCACCGGCTCGGGGAGCAGGTCGGGCGCGCGTGGCTTGGGCCGTTGGCGGCGACGGATCACGGCGGTCCGCTGATCGCCTGGATGGGCGCCATCATCCGCCGGCGCCGCGGAGCCGGCGGCCCGCCGGGGTACGCGGACGATCCGTGGTGGGTGCGCCAGGAGCATCAGCCGGTGACCATGGCCGGGCAGTTGCGGGTGTTCGGCAAGGAGAAACGGGCGCCGGGCTCGGGGACGATGTGGCGGGCGGTGGTGCCGCCCGAGCAGCGGGCGCGGATCGGCAGCCTCATCGACAGTGTCGAGGAACAGCTGGTCCAGCTGCGCGGCGTGCAGAGCGGGCCGACCGCCGATGTCGCCCGGCAGCTGCTACGCGGTCTCGCTCACAGTGCCGGTCTGATCGAGGCGACCTGGAAACGGACCGTGGTGGCGGCGGTGAACGGCGGAGTGCCATGGGAGGAGGTGGCCCGGTGGGCGGACATGCCCGCCGAGGTACTCAGGAGCATGCTGACATCGGGCAAACGGGAAGACGGCGGCTGAGAACGACGGGACGGGGCGTCGACTGTTAGCTGATAGGGCACTCGTTTGTGGCAGAAATCCTGAAAACAGCGGCGTCTGCTAGCGGGAGCGGCTTGGCTGACGCAGGTGATCAGCACAGGAGCGACCCGGCCCTGGCGCCGGGCAGGGCGAGCAGCCATTGGCCGAGGGAGCGGGTTCGAGGCGGTGTTCCTCGACCCGGTGGGCCAGTCGGTCCAGCAGCGGTGGACGGATGCCGCCATGACCGTGGCGTTCGAGGAGTTGCCGCCGGTGTCGGCGTTCCCGGTGATCCCGGGACGGCGCTGGGGACCGGGCCTGTGGTGGTCAGCAACCATCGGACGGCACGTGGCCGCGGGGTCGAACGCGATGCGTACCCAGCTGATGGTCCTGGACCGCGACCCGCACGTGACCGGGCTCGCGGGGCGGCCGGTACGGCTGCTGTGGCGCGATGGCCGGGGACGGGTGCGCTCCTGGGTGCCGCAGTTGTTCGCCCGGTACCGCGACGGCACGGGTCTGCTGGCCGACTGCCCCAGCCACCCGGAAGCCGGCGGCGAACGTGCTGTGAAGGCTGCCGAAGCGATGGGCGAGGCGTGTGAGGAGATCGGCTGGACCTACCGGCGCCTTGCGCCGCTCGACGATGTACCGGCCGCCAATCTGAAGTGGCTGGCCGGCTACCGCCATCCCCGCAACGCCGGCCGCCTGGGCCTGACGCCCGCTGTTCTGGAGGCGTTCGCGCGGCCGCGGCCGCTGCTCGAGGGAGCCGAAGCTGTCGGTGACCCGATCGAGGTACTTCCCGTCGTCTTCCACGCCCTGTGGCACGGACAGCTCACGACGGACCTGGAGGCGCCGCTGCACGAGTGTGTCCTCGTCGGCTCCAGGGACTGGAACGGTCTGGGCGAGACGGGAGGTGCCGGGTGAGCGCGCGACGCAATGCGCGGCCGGCGGTGAAGGCCGGGGCGCATGTCCAATTCCGCGGCGTGAAGTGGCAGGTGGCCGCCCTGTCCGGGCAGACCGTTCACCTCGTCGGCCCGGACGGCGGCGGTGAGGCCGTGCTCGCCGGGTACCTGTTCGCCGATCCCGGCTTCAGCGTCATCGGGGCCGACGTGCCGCAGGCGGCCCCGCAGTGGGGGCTGTTCGAGACCGCGCCCACCGCGGCGCGGAACAAGGCCCTGGCCTGGCAGCGGCACGTGAGAGAAGTCGAATGCGGCCTTGCCGACGGGCCCGGCACCGGTGGAGTGGTGCGGGAGCAGTACGACCCCGCACGGCACACGCTGGCCGAACGGGAGCAGGCCAAGGCCGAGGAGCTGACCGCCCTCGGGTTCGGGCGGGTGTCGCGTACCACGGTGCAGCGCATGCGCCTGGCCTACCGCAAACAGGGCCTGTGGGGGCTCCTGGACCACCGCACCACCCGCGCCTCCAGCCCCACCGGGCGTTCCGACGAACGGGTCGTCGCCGCCGTCCGTGAGGCGCTGCGCCGCCGACGCGGGCGTTCCAAGGGCACCGTCAGCGGCCTGTTCCCGCTGATCAACCAGATCCTTCAGGAGCGGCACGGCCCTGGTGCGGTGCCCGTGCCGTCCCAGGCCACGCTGTACCGTCTCGTCACCTCCCTCGCCCGCCCCGGTGAACTGCCCAGTGGTCCGGTGCGGCAGGTGCCCGCGAGCTTCGAGGGGCGGGCCTTCACCCCCGCCACCGCGCTGCGGCCGGGCGAGCAGGTCCAGATCGACACCACCCGCCTGGACGTCCTGGCCCTCTTCGACGACGGCCGACTCGCACGGCCCGAGCTCACCATCGCCGTCGACGTCGCCACCCGCTCCATCCTGGCCGCCGTGCTGTGCCCGAGCGCGACCAAGGCCGTGGACGCGGCCCTGCTGCTGGCGGAGATGGCCGTCCCGCACCCCGCCCGCCCGACCTGGCCGGACATCCTGCGCATGGACCACGCCCGCGCGCTCCCCCCCCAGCGGCTGGCCACGCTGGACGAGCGCCTGGCCGGTGCGGCGGCCCGGCCGGTCGTCCTGCCCGAGACGATCGTCGTCGACCGGGGCAAGGTCTTCGTCTCCGCCGCGTTCACCGCCGCTTGCGAGACCCTCGGCATCAGCGTCCAGCCCGCCCCGCCCCGCGCCCCCACCGCGAAGGGCATCGTCGAGCGAACCTTCGGCACCATCAACGCCTTGTTCTGCCAACACCTGCCCGGCTACACCGGCTCCGACGTCACCCGCCGCGGCCCCGACACCGAGAAAGACGCCTGCTACAGCGTCGCCCAACTGCAAGACCTCCTCGATGAGTGGCTAGTGCATTACCACCACCGGCCCCACGAAGGACTGCGCCACCCGATGATGCCCAGGAAGGCCCTCACCCCGAATGAGATGTGGGCCGCGCTCGTCGCCGTCGCCGGACACGTCCCCGTCCCATTGACCGGGCGCGACTACCTCGAACTGCTCCCCGTGCGCTGGCAGGCCATCACCCCCGCTGGCATCACCATCCACCACCGCACCTACGACGCGGATCTCCTCGCCCCGCACCGCGGCCAGGCCTCCCCCGTCGCCGGCCGCGGCGGGAAATGGGAGATCCACTACAACCCCCACGACGTGCGCCAGATCTGGATCCGGCTTCCCGACGGCGAACTCACCGAGATTCCGTGGATCCACCGCGACCACGTCCACCGGCCCTTCGACGAACGCACCTGGCAGCACATCCGCACCCAGGCCGTTGACGGCAACCACGGTGACGCCGAGCAGTACGAAGCCAGCCTCGCCGACGCCCTCGACCAGCTCATGCGCCGCGTCCACAGCGGCCACGCCACCAAAACGGAGCAGGCCCTCATGGCCCGCACCGCTCACATCCCGCTCCCCGCAGCCCGCGATGGGAACCACGACACCGAAGCACCCGCCGACAGCCCGGCGCAGCAAGGCGACGAAGGCAACGACGACAGCATCGACGACCTCGACGACCTGCCCGACCCCGTCAGACCCGCCCCGGCCACCGGATTCGGGCTCTACAACGCGCACGAGGAAGCCGCCACATGGTGAACCCGATCCAGACAAGCGCGAGCAGCACACAAGGCGGCACCGACGACAGCGGCGAGGCCGAGCTGTCCTGGCCCCTGACCACCTGGCAGGGCTGGCACCGCTTCGCCACCACCGGCCCGCCCACCCCTCCCCGCCCCGGCGACCCGCCCCGCAGCACAGAAGAACGCCTGGCCTACCACTCCGCGTTCGTCACCATCCGCACCCCCGCCATCCACACCCTCGCCACCCAGGTCCGCACCCTGATGGTCCTCGGCCGTCACCAGCAGACCACCGCCCGGCCCTCACTGATCGTCACCGGACCCGCCGCAGCAGGGAAAACCACGGCCCTGCTCAACGTCGGCCGCACCTGCCACCTCGCCCACATCCGCAAGACCCCCGCACCGCCCGGATCAGCGCACGCAGTGGTACCCGTCGCGTATGTCCTGGTCCCGCCCGGCGCGAGCGCGAAAACCCTCGTCACCGAGTTCGCCCGCTACCTCGGCATCCCCGTCACAGCCCGCATGACCCAGACCCAGATCACCGACGCCGTCTGCCACACCTACACCCAAGCCGGTGTACAGCTGGTGATGATCGACGAGATCCACCGCCTCAACCCCCGCACCACCACCGGCGCCCAAACCGCCGATCTGATCAAAGACCTCAGCGAACGTCTGCCCGCCACGTTCGTCTACGCCGGTATCAACGTCACCGACACACCCCTGTTCACCGGCGTGCGAGGAGCCCAACTCGCCGGACGCGCCACCCTCGTCGACTGCGGTCCCCTCCCCGCCCGCCACGGCACCCGCCACCCGTTCCGCGATGTCATCACCGACATCGAAAACGCCCTCGATCTCACCCGCCACACACCCGGCGCCCTCCCCCGCCACGCCTCCTACCTCCACCAGCGCACCGCAGGCCGCATCGGGTCCCTCACCCGCCTCATCCGCCAAGCAGCCATCACCGCCATCCACGACGGCACCGAACGCATCACCAAACGATCACTCGAAGCCATCCGTCTCGACCACCTCGCCGAAACCCACCACCGCCCCCGCCGAGACCGATAGACCCACCTGCCAGGCAGGCAGAACAGCCCTGACCAGCACAAACACCAGCCGGACCTTTACACGCTAGAACTACCTACAACACACCCAGCCCCGCTCAGCACAGAACACATAACCCCAGCCCACACACCCCGGCCACCCCGTCGAACCGCCAACTCCGCCTCTCAACGAACCCACAACACCCCAGGCCACCAACGACCCGGCACACCAACAAACCCCCCACCGAGCGTTACCAGGAGATCGGGGTCAGCCAGCGGTCGGTGGAGCGCTACCGCAAGGGCGAACGCAAGCACCCGCCGAAGGACATTGCCGCGAAGATCGACGATGCCGTGCGGCGGCGCTGGCAGCCCCAGGTCCGCAAGCGCCGACGCAAGCAGGCCGCCACGACCGGCATCACAGTGGAGACGCGGGCACGGTTCGGCTATACCGCGCCGGTCGGCACGACCGACGACGGACGCTTCCGACGGCTCACCGTCCGTCTCCCTGCGGCGTACGCACAGCGCCTGTTCAACGCCCGCGACGCCGGAGCCAGCGACCAGGAGATGCGCGCGATCATCGCCGAAGGATTCAAAGACATCTACTTCCAAGACAGCGGAAGCCGCGCCATGGGACTCACCGACGTCACCCTCAACGACATCGACTACCTCGACCTCGACTACTGACCAAACGCCGACCGGGGCAGGAACCTGCCCAGTCGCTGAGCCGAAGCACGGTGGTTGTCACCAAGGCAGGCTTGTTGTCACCGACCGGCAAATGGATCGCTTGAGGCGTCGGGTGGTGCGGCCATCCCGGCAGCAGCGGCTCGTCGTGCCGTAGTTACTCATCCACGCGTGTGTGCGCTCCGCAACCCAGTGCTTGCCAGCCTGGACGGGGGCGGCGACACCCTTGCGGCGGCGTAGCGGGCCTCAAGCGCTTAGAGCCGGCCGTGATCCTGTGCGCCGCTCACGCGCGGGCTGACTTTCTCGTTGTTCGAGATCAGTCCTCGCCTGCCTGAGTGATGGCTGCGCGCAACAACGCGGCCATCGATCGGCCGGCCACCCGCAGCGGTTCCGGATCACGGGCAGCCCGGCTGAGCATGAAAGCCCCTTCCAGCATCATGACCATCGAGTACGCGAGGGACTGCGCCGTCTTCGGTTCGGCCACACAGCGGCCGAACCACCGCGTCGCCGTGCCGACCCACTCCTCGAAAACCTCCGCCGTCGCGACCCGCAGCACCTCATTGCTGCTCGCGACCTCCAGGGCCACCGTCCCGATCGGGCACGCGTCGGCATAGTCGGCCGCTGCGAGGTCGTCCGCGGCCGCTTCGAATGCGTGCACGAGGGACTCCACCGGGTCCGGTGCGCTGTCCAGGAGAGCCAGGACCATTCGGCCGTACTCGGTTCCGGACGTTCGGATCATGTCCTCGGCCAGTTGCTGCTTGCCGCCGGGAAAGAAGTGGTAGATCGAGCCGAACGGTGCGTCCGCCTCCGCCGCGATCCGCTTCAGGCCGGTAGCCGAGTAGCCGTGTCGGCGGAACAGCACCGTGGCGGCGCCCTGGATCCTGGCTCGCGTGTCCGACTGTCCCATTGCCTTCCACCCCTTTCCTCTCTAAGAATACAGTAGAACGATCTATCAAGCAGGAGGTTGGGGTGTTGAGGATCGAGTTGTCGTCCGGACCGATCGACTACCAGGACACCGGTGGTGAGGGTCCTGTGCTGGTGTTCGGGCACGGTCTGCCGATGAACGAGACCCAGTGGCGCAAGGTGGTCCCGCTGCTGGACGGATACCGCTGCGTCCTGCCCACGCTGCCCCTGGGTGGTCACCGTCAGCCGATGAACCCGGAGGCCGACCTGTCCCAGCGCGGCGTCGCCCGGCTCCTGGGCGAGTTCATCGAGCAGCTCGGTCTGGACCAGGTGACTCTCGTCCTCAATGACTGGGGCGGGGGCCAGTTCCTGGTGTCGGAAGGACAGGACCAGCACATCGCGCGCCTGGTGCTGGTGGCCTGCGAGGCCTTCGACAACTTTCCTCCGGGGCCGGCCAAGGCCATGGCGCAGGTGTGCAGGGTTCCCGGCGGCGTCTGGCTCCTGACGCGGCTCATGCGCGTTCCCGCATTCCGTCATAGCCGTGGCGGATACGGCGGGATGAGCCTGCGGGGAGTCCCCGACGAGATCATGGACGACTGGTTCGCTCCCGCCGCCCGCAGCAGGGCCATCCGCAGGGACTTCGCCAAATTCGCCACTGGGGCACCCGATCGCAAGACCTTGCTCGCCTGGAGCGAGCGACTGCGTGATTTCGACCGCCCGGTACTGGTCGTCTGGGCGACCGAGGACCGGTTGATGCCGCGTGAGCACGGCCCCCAGCTGGCCGAGCTGTACCCGCAGGGCCAGCTGGTCGAGATCGCCGACTCGTCCACCCTCATCCCCGAGGACCAGCCCGAACGACTCGCCCAAGTACTCACCGATTTCCTGATCCAAAACGGAGCAGAGCCGACCCGACACGTCTCCTGAGCGCGGGGGCGGCAGGCGGATCCGACGGCCGCCACCGCCCTCCCGCCTAGGTCGAAGCTGCAAGCCGGGCCGGGGCCGCGCGGCGCCGGGTGAAGTGATGCATCGGATCACCCGACAACGCTGGCTCGGGTACGAGGTCCTGTACCGAGCCGGACGCCTCGCCCCCATCCCCCAACCACCAGACTGTCCATTGCCCCAGACAGCCCGCGGCTTGCGATCTTCGCTACTGGTGACAGAAAGGCTGCCGAACGAGCACTTGAAGCTTTCCCTTGATCGTGGACACCTGGAGACTGGGACCTGAGGTTCCAGAGGAAGTAGCACCAGGTCGGAAGCAAGTACACGAAGCGGTACACCGAGGAGTTCAAGCGGGACGCGATCGCGCTCGTCGACTCCTCGGGCAAGACGGTCACCGCGGTGGCCCGGGAACTCGGCATCAGCTCGGAGTCCCTGCGCGGCTGGTACCGCAAGGCCAAGGCCGACCGGGGCGAGGGCCGGAGCGGCGAGCTGACCAGCGCCGAGCGCGAGGAACTGCGGCGGCTGCGCAAGGAGAACCGCGAACAGCAGCAGACGATCGAGATCCTGAAAAAAGCGACGGTGAGGTCAATAGGTCGGTGCAACATCCCAGGTAGAACGGTTGCTGGAGGTGTTGCTGGGTGGCGAGGATCGGGCGTCCGGGGTTGTCGGACGAGCAGAAGCGTGAAGTGTGGCGGCGATGGCGGGACGGGCAGTCGCTGAGCGAGATCGGGCGTGCGCTGGGCAAGGTGCCCGGGTCGATCCACGGGGTAGTCGCGGCGAACGGCGGTTTCGTCCCGGCGGCCCGGACCCGATCGGCCGGAGTGCTGTCGCTGGCGGAGCGGGAGGAGATATCCCGGGCTCTGGCCGCCGCTGACTCCTTCCGGGCGATCGCGGGCCGGCTGGGCCGGGCACCGTCCACGGTCAGCCGCGAGGTGGCGCGTCACGGCGGGCGTGAGAAGTACCGGGCCGCTCGCGCGGACGAGGGCGCCTGGGACAATGCCCGGCGCCCGAAGTCCTGTCTGCTGCAACAGAGTCCGGCCTTGCGGGACACGGTCGCGGGCAAGCTGAAGGAGGACTGGTCGCCGCGTCAGATCGCCGGCTGGCTCGCCCGCACCTTCGTGCCCGAGGACGGTATGTACGTGTCTCACGAGACGATCTACAAGAGCCTGTTCATCCAGGCCCGAGGCGTACTGAAGAAGGAGCTCGTCTCCCATCTGCGCCGCCGACGCACGATGCGCCGCTCGAAGAACGCCTCCACCGAAGGTCAGCAGCGCGGCTGCATCCGCGACGCGGTCTCCATCCGCGAGCGTCCGGCCGAGGCCGAGGACCGGGCTGTTCCCGGCCACTGGGAAGGCGACCTGATCACCGGCGCGAAGAACAGCCACATTGCCACGCTGGTCGAACGGCACTCCCGCTACGTCATGCTCGTCAGGGTCGCAGGCAAGGACACCACCAGTGTGATCTCCGCGCTGAGTCATCAAGTCCGTTACCTGCCCGACGGGTTGATGACTTCACTGACCTGGGACCGGGGTACTGAGCTGGCCGACCACAAGCGGTTCACGATGGCCACCGACGTCAAGGTCTACTTCGCCGATCCGAAAATTCCCTGGCAGCGGGGATCGAATGAGAACACCAATGGACTCCTCCGCCAGTACTTTCCCAAGGGAACCGACCTGTCCGGATATACCCAGGCCGACCTGGATGCCGTCGCCCTCAAGCTGAACACCCGCCCCCGGCAGACCCTCGGGTTCGAAACTCCCGCTGATACGCTTGCGGCAGCTGTTGCATCAACCGGTTGACTCCGCCACCGCCTTCTTCGTGAAGGAGAACGACCGGTGAGCGAGTTGCACCGGTTCATCCATGCGGAGAAGGCGAACTACCCGATCACCCTGCTGTGCCGGGTGCTGCATGTGGCCCGCTCCTCCTACTACGCCTGGTGCGAGGGCGAAGCCGCCCGTCGCAGGCGCCAAGCCGCCGACGACGCGCTCGCGCACGAGATCACCGTGCTGCACCTCGCCTCCCGCCGTACCTACGGTGTCCCGCGCATCCATGCGGAGCTGCGCCGCCTCGGGCGGCGGGTGAACCGCAAGCGCATAGCCCGGGTGATGCGCGAGCGCGGCATCCGCGGCGTCACCCGCCGCAAGCACCGCTCACTGACCCGGCCGGACAAGAAGGCGAAGCCGGCCCCGGACCTGATCGGCCGTGACTTTCACGCCGATGCGCCCGGAACCAAACTGGTCGGCGACATCACCTACCTGCCCACCGCCGAGGGCTGGCTCTACCTCGCCTGCTGGCTGGACCTGGCCACCCGCGAGGTGGCCGGCTACGCCATGGCTGACCATCACCGCGCCGAACTCGTCCTCGACGCCCTGGACATGGCCCACGGCCGGGGCCACCTGCAGCCCGGCTGCGTGATCCACAGTGATCGCGGAAGCGAGTACACATCGACCCGATTTTGAGACCGAATACGGGAGTTGGGACTGC
>NZ_JBEOZK010000039.1:9268-23204 GCF_040297565.1 Streptomyces sp. NPDC001728 | reverse complement strand
CCGTCCGACCAGTCGACGTGGTCCGTCGGGTGCTCCGCGTGCAGGGTTCGGGGCAGCACCCCGTTCCGCATCGCCATCACCATCTTGATGACACCCGCGACACCGGCCGCTGCCTGCGTGTGGCCGATGTTGGACTTCAACGAGCCCATCCACAGCGGGTGTTCGGCGTCACGTCCCATACCGTAGGTGTTGATGAGCGCCTGTGCCTCGATCGGGTCGCCCAGGCGGGTTCCGGTGCCGTGGGCCTCCACCGCGTCGACCTGGTCGGCAGTCAGACGGCCGTTGGCGAGGGCCTGTCGGATGACGGACTCCTGCGCGAGGCCGTTGGGCGCGGTGAGGCCGTTGCTCGCGCCGTCCTGGTTCGCGGCCGTGCCGCGGATCACCGCGAGCACCGGGTGGCCGTTGCGGCGGGCGTCCGAGAGACGCTCCAGGACGAGCAGCGCGGAGCCTTCGCCGAAGCCGGTGCCGTCCGCGCCGGACGCGAAGGCCTTGCAGCGGCCGTCGGCCGCGAGCCCGCGCTGCCGGCTGAACTCGGTGAGCAGCACCGGGGACGCCATGACCGTCGCGCCACCGGCCAGGGCGAGCGAGCACTCTCCCTGCCGCAGCGATTGGGTGGCGAGATGCAGCGCGACCAGCGAGGCCGAGCAGGCCGTGTCGATGGTGAGCGCGGGGCCTTCGAGGCCGAGGGTGTAGGCGATCCGGCCGGAGGCCACGCTCGTCGTGTTGGTGACGAGGTAGCCCTCCAGCTCGGGACGGATCTCCTCGGGGCGCGCGTAGTCCTGGGCGATGGCGCCGACGAACACTCCGGTGTCGCTGCCGCGCAGGCTGTCGGGGGAGATCCCGGAGCGCTCCAGGGCCTCCCAGGCGGTCTCCAGAAGCACCCGCTGCTGCGGCTCCATCGCCTCGGCCTCGCGCGGGCTGATGCCGAAGAACCCGGCGTCGAAGAGGCCCGCGTCGTGCAGGAAGCCGCCCTTGGCCACATATGTGGTTGCCTGGGCGTCGGCCCCCGGGTCCGGCGCGTGCAGCCGGTCGAGGTCCCAGCCCCGGCCCTCGGGGAAGTCCGTGATGGCGTCGCCGCCGGCGGCGAGCAGCCGCCACAGGTCCTCGGGGCTGCGTACATCGGCCGGGAAGCGGCAGCCGATGCCGACGATCGCGATCGGCTCGTGCGCCGCGGCCTCGACGTCGGTCAGCCTCCGCCGGGTCTGCCGCAGGTCGGTCGTCACCCGCTTGAGGTAGTCCCGGAGTTTCGCTTCGTTGGCCATGAACCCATCCCTCGCAATGCCAGACGGTCGTCCGGGCAACGTCGCCGACGCGGCTTGCGGGCTGCTTAGCGTGACCTAAAGCCTTCGCCGAGCCGGGGCGTTCACGTCTTGACCGGCGCGGATGTCCCGTACGGCGCCTAAGGCCTTCTTTAGGAAGCCGTCAGCGGGGCGTCAGCCGGGCGGCCGAAAGTGGCGGTATGGAAGCCTCGGAAATCCACATCCTGTCGGTGGGCACCGCTCTGCCCGGTGACCCCCTGGAGAACGCGGACCTGGCCCGGCACTTCGGGATGGCCCCGATCTGGGTGGAGTGGGTCGACGCCTTCGTCGGAACCCGTGCCCGGCATCTGTCGGTGGACCTGGCGAGCGGCAGGCTCCGCTCCACACTCGCCGATCTGGCCACCGAGGCCGGTGCCCGTGCCCTGGCGGACGCCGGTCTCGGACCCGGCGACATCGACCTGGTCGTCCTCGGCACCGCCACGCCCGACCAGCTGATGCCCGCGACCGTCAACATCGTCGCGGACCGGCTCGGGATCGACGGTGTGCCGACCTACCAGCTGCAGTCAGGCTGCGCGGGCGCCTTCCAGGCCCTCGACGTCGCCGGCCAGATGCTGCGGGGCGGCGGGCACCGTACGGCCCTGGTGATCGGCGGTGAGCTGTGCTCACGGCACTACGACCCGAGTGTCGACCTCGCGAAGCTCGACTCGGGCGAGCTGGTCAACTTCGTGCTGTTCGGCGACGGCGCCGGCGCGGCCGTGCTGACCGCGGAGCCGACCGAGGGCGCTCCGGTGATCCGCCGGGTTCTCAACCGGCTGACCGGGCGGGGCCGCGAGCCCGGCCAGATCGTGGAGTGGACCGGCGCCCTCGACCGGGCCGACGCGGACCGCGCGCACATCAAGGAGGACTACAAGGCGATCGAGGAGTCCGTCCCGGTGATGTCCCGGGAGATCGCCGAGGAACTGCTCGGCGATCTGGGCTGGGCGGTCACGGACGTGGACTACCTGCTGCCGCCCCAGCTGTCGGGACGGATGACACGGCGGATCGTCGAGGGCCTGGACATGCCGCTCGCGGAGGAGATCACCCTCGTCGACACCATCGCCAACACGGGCAACGCCATGCCGTTCTTCCAACTGGAGGAGCTTCTGCCGCAGTTGGCGCCGGGTGACCGGGTCCTCGGTATCTCCGTGGAGTCCAGCAAGTGGCTGAAGGCGGGTTTCGCCCTCGAACTGGCCTGACCGCCGCACCCGGCCCGACCGGCCGCATCCCCCGTACACGAGAAGCGCCCGCGGTGACCGCGGGCGCTTCTTCCGTCTCCTCACCCGGCTCAGCGCGGCGCGCCGAACCAGTTCTTCAGGGCCGTCTCCAGCGAGCCCGAGCCCTCGGCCCATACGACGTGTCCGTCCGGGCGCAGCAGTACGGAGCCGGTCGCGTCGACCGAGGGCGCGACGCCCACCCGGTCGGCCCAGGCCGCCGCCGTACGGGCGTACGCCCCGGTTTCGCCGTCCCCGCCGCCCTCTCCGCCTTCGCCGATGAGCAGCAGGCCGCGGCCGTCGTGGAGCAGGGGCGCCGCGCCGGGGACACGGCCACCGAGCTCGGGGTCGGGGGCGGTGGAGCCCGAGGTGCCGTCGGCGCCCAGGCGGTAGCGCACGTCCACGCCGGTCACCAGCTCCACCAGGTACTGGTTGACGTCGTCGAAGCGGGCGAGGTCCGCGAAGAGCGAGCGGGCCCCGGCGGTACGGGCCGCCGGGTGCATCAAGGCCAGCTGGGCGTCGAGCGCGAGCCGGGCCCGCTCGCCTTCCGGGCGACGCTCGGCGTGGTACGTGTCGAGCAGGCCGGGCGGCGCCCAGCCGGCCAGGTCCGCGGCGAGCTTCCAGCCGAGGTTGACGGCGTCCTGCAGGCAGGTGCTCAGGCGCAGCCCGCCCAGCGGGTAGAAGGAGTGGGCCGCGTCGCCGGCGAGGAACACCCGGCCGGACCGGTAGCGTTCGGCGTTGCCGCTGTGACTGGTGAACCGGCGGGCCCACAGCACCTCGCGGGCCGGCAGCGGCTGCCCGGTGAGATGCTCGACCTCGCCCTGGAGCTCCTCCGCGGCGACCGGGCCCGACGGGGTGGGCGGCGTGGTGCCGAACACGGTGGTGATCACCCGGAGCACTCCGGGTCCGGCGGGTGCGCCGGAGTACACCCCGCCGGCGGGCAGGTAGTGGGCGCCCAGGTGGTGGACGGCGAGCTCGGAGAAGTCGGCCGCCACATCGCCGACGATGCCCGACACGGTCCAGCCGCTGCCCGGGAGGTCGATTCCCGCGAGCCGGCGCACGGTGCTTCCGGCGCCGTCGGCCGCGACCACGTACGAGCCGCGGAGCGTCGAATCGCCCGCGGAGGTGCGTAGCTTCAGCGTCACGTGTCCGGGGGACTGGCGGAGTTCCGTCACCTCGTGGCCGCGACGGATGTCCACGCCGAGTTCGCGGGCCCGCCGCTCAAGGACCTCGGTCAGCCGGGGCTGGGGCACGAGGAGTCCGGCGCCCACCTCGGGCCGGTCGGCGGCGAGCTGCTCGGGGTGCAGCCACAGCAGGGAGAAGTGCGCGCCGGGCAGCGGGAGTCCGGACGCGCGCAGCTCGTCCGCCAGGCCTCGCTGTTCGAGGAGCGCGATGACGCCCGCGTTGACGGCCTGGCCGGGGGCGTGCGGATCGGCTGTGGCGCGGCGGTCGAGGACGACGACGGGCGCGCCGTTCAGGCCCAGCTCGCAGGCGAGCATCAGTCCGGTGGGGCCGGCGCCCACGACGATCACGGGGTCGGTCACGGGGTCATCCCTTCCGCAGGAGCGGGATCACGGGCGCGAAGTCGTACAGGTGGGCGGAGAGGACCATGAACGACGTGAGGCCGTAGCGGTCGTGCCCGCGCCGGACCTGCTCGGCGATCTCCTCGTGGGTGCCGATGAACAGCGTCGGTAGGTCAAGAAGTTGATCGGTCGTCAGATGAGGCGCGAGGGCCGGGCGCAGCGCCTCGGCGGCGGCCCTCCGGTCGTCGGTGACGACGACCTTCTTGACTCCCACGTTCAGTTCGGGGGAGCGGCCGAGTTCGGCGGCGCGCCGCCGGACGGTGGCCACCTGGGCGGCGAGCTCCTCGGGGCCGAGGAGCACCAGATCGCTGCCCGGGGGCAGCGCGGCGCCGATGAAGACGACCGTGTCGGCCCGGCGCGCGGCGAGTTCGAGCTCTTCCGGTTCACCGACGCCGATCATCAGCCGCGGCCTCGGGGTGCTCAGCGGGCGGGGCAGTTGCTCGGGGTCCGTCAGCAGCCGGTCAAGGACGTCCACGGTCACGGCGAGCCGGTCGCGCTTGTCCTGAGGGGTGAGCGCGGCCGTCGCGGCGCTGCCGGTCCAGCCCGCGTGCAGACCCACGCTGAGCCGCCCGCCGGTCAGCCGGTCGGTGCCGGCGATCTCCCGGGCCAGTACCTCGGGGTCCCACAGCGACGCGTTGGTGAGGTAGGTGGCGACCTGGAGCCGACTGGTGGCCGCGGCAGCGGCCACCAGGGAAGGGAACGGGGCCGCCAGGCCGAGGTGGTCGGTGGTCGCGAGGGTGTCGTAGCCCAGCCGCTCGGCCTCCCGCGCGCGTTCGGGCCAGTCGGCCTCGGGGGAGATCTCGTTGACCCCGAAGCGGAACTCCGTACCAGGTCCGCCGCTCATGCGTCGCCTCCTGTCGTGGCTGTCGTGGCTGTCGTGGCTGTCGTGGCTGTCGTGCGTGTCGTGACCGAGGTGATCGTCGTGCCTGTCCTGTCAACCGGCGTGTCCGGTGCGTCCGGTGTGCGGCCGAGCGCCCCCGCCAGCCGCTCGCGGGCCCGGATCGCCGTCAGGCCCAGGCCGAGGAACCGGCGCTGGGGCCCGAAACCGCCCAGGGCCTCCAGAGCGGAACGCAGGCTCCACAGCCGGGACTCGGCGACATGGGACGGCGAGCCGTGCACGTCGTCGTGGACAAGCAGCCGCAGTTCGCGCACATGCTTCTCGAGGAGAAGCCGGTCGCCGGGCGGGATGATCTCGTCGCGCGCGCTCACCGTGTACGCCAAGGGCACCTGGATCGCCGCGAGTTCGTCCGCAGTCAGCGCCAGGTCCGCGAGCCCGGGCAGCACGGTGTCCGGGGCGAGGCCGGTGAGGTGGGCCAGCGTGTCGACGGTGACCCGGGGCACCCGGGGCCGCCATCCGGCGTCCGTGAAGAAGTCGCCGATCGGCGCGCCCGCCGTCACCACGCCCTGGATCCGCTTGTCGTGGAGGGCCGCCCGCAGCGCCATGTGGCCACTGAAGCTCATCATCACGGCGACGGTCCGGTCGGTGTCCGCGCGGTCCGCGAGGGCGTCGAGGATCTCGGAGACCATCTGGTGGCTCTCCGCCCCGTACCGCTGCTCGTTCTCGCCGACGCCCGGCATCTCGACGGCGACGACGGCCAGGCCCAGCCGTCCCGCCCTGGCGAGGATCGGACCGAACTGCTCCTTCACGCTGACGATGCCGCCGCTGAGCAGCAGCACGGGCGCGCGCTCGCCGCCGCGCGGGGCGAGCCCGGCCGCCCAGCAGCGCACCCGGCCGCCGGAGAGTTCGAGGTCGACCCGCTGGATCCCCGAGGAATCGCCGAGCCGCCAGCGGTCGAAGGAGGCGACGGTCCGCGCCTGCGCGTCGGCGCGCGCCGGGCCGTCGACGTAGGGGAAGCGGGCGATGTTGAAGTGCCGTCCGGCCTCCACCTCCCGCCCCTGCCGCTCCAGTTCGACGCCGGCCTCGGTCCATTCCCGGGCCCAGGAACCGGCCTCGCCGTCCTCGTCGTGCCGGATCCGCCCGAGGATCCGGGACAGCCGCCCGCCCGGGATGCCCAGGATGCGGCCGTGCACCTCCACGAACCGCTTCAGCTCCGTGACGTCGTTCATCGCAGCGCCTCCTCGGCCGAGAAGCCCTCCAGCGTCTCCTTGACCTCGGTGAGGACGTCCGCCGCCTCCGCGCCGTCGATCACACGGTGGTCGAAGGTGAGGTTCAGCCGCATCACGGGCGCGCTCGTCACCTGGCCGTCCCGCACCACGGGGCGCTGCGCGATCCGGCCCACGCCGAAGGTGAGGGTCGTGCCGCCCACCGAGTGGAAGCCGTCGACCGACCGGTGGCCCAGGGACGACACCGAGAAGGTGCCGAAGAAGCGCGGGTGGGCGAGGAGCGGGCGCACCGCACGGCGGTAGGCGGCGCGCGCGAGCAGCGACGGCAGCCGGTGCAGCAGCAGCATCGAGGCGAACTCCGGCATGGTCTCCGGGTCGCCGTCCCGGAAGCGCTCCAGCTCGTGCTGGATGCCCTTCAGATCGGTCCTGTCCAGGTCCGGCAGGACCGTGGAGACCACGACCCGCCGGCCGCCGACCCGCTTGTCGAGGGCGACCTTCCCGGCGACCTCGCCGTAACGGGCGACCTTCGGGCGCAGCCGGCCGCGGATCGCGGCGTTCGCCTCCGGGTGGGCCGCGATCACCCGGGCCGCGGAGTGGAGCACATAGGTGACCACGGACAGCCGGCTGTCGCCGCGGTGGGCCTCGCGGTGCGCGAGTACCCCGGACATGTCCACCTCCGTGTCGAGGTGGACCGGCGCGAAGGGCCGTAACTCGTCGAGGAAGAAGAGCGTGTGTCGCCGCTCCCGGGCGATGGCTGCGATCTGCATCCCGCCAATCTCCGCAGCCCGGCTAAAGCACCCTTTAAGCGCGCCCTAAACCCGACTTCCGGCCGCTTTCGCGGGCGCCACCCCACAGTCGCCCTTTAGAGCGGCGCAAGACACCGATTCCAGTCTTGCCCCCCAGCCCGAATGTCGCCGCTCGCAGGAGATCGCGTATGTCACGCCCCAGCGCCGTGGGCCTCACCACCGGAAACGCGCCGTTGCCCGACTTCCCGCAGCTGCGCACCTGCCCGTACCAGCCGCCGCCCGGCTACCGCGATCTGCGGCTGACCGAGGGGCCCGTGGTGCGCGCCCGGCTGTACGACGGCCGTCCCACCTGGGTGGTGCTCGGCCATGCCGTCGCCCGTGAGCTGCTCATCGACCCGCGGTTGTCCTCCGACTGGGGGCGGCCGGACTTTCCGTCGCCGAGCCCCCGCCGCAAGGCCATCCAGAAGGCGACGATGCTCATCGGGATGGACCCGCCGGAGCACTCCGCGTACCGCCGCCGGGTCATCCCCTCCTTCTCCGTGCGCCGCACCCGCGAGCTCGGCGAGTCGATCCACCGGCGCGCCGGTGAACTCGTCGACGCCCTCCTCGCACAGGGCCCGCCCGCGGAGATCCTGCGCGGTCTCGCGCTGCCGCTCTCCTCGCACACCATCTGCGCGATCCTCGGCGTGCCCTACGAGGACCACGCCTACTTCGAGGAACAGTCGGCGATGCTCGTCTCGTCCCAGGTGTCCGAGGAGGACGCGACCGGGGCGCTGATGAACCTGCGCGACTACCTGACCTCCCTGGTGGACCGCAAGGAGAAGGAGAAGGAGTCGGAGCCGGGCGAGGGCCTGCTCGACACCCTGGTGCACAAGGACCTCGCCGACGGTTCGCTGTCCCGCGACGAGGTGATCGGGCTCGGCATCATCCTGCTGATGGCCGGTCACGAGACCACCGCCAGCATGATCACGCTCAGCACGTTCACGCTGCTGCAGGACCCGAGCCAGCTGGAGGCCTTCCGCAACGACCCGGACGGCGCCGGTCTGGCCGTCGAGGAACTGCTCCGTTACCTCTCCATCGGAGACGTGGCCATGCGGATCGCCGCCGAGGACATGACCGTCGGCGACGCCCACATCAAGGCCGGCGACAGCGTCATGCTGTCCGCCGCCGAGATCAACCGCGACCCGGAGGCCTTCGAGGACCCCGACGTACTGGACCTCGGCCGCGGCGCCCGACACCACCTCGCCTTCGGCTACGGGGTGCACCAGTGCGTCGGCCAGAACCTGGCCCGCGCCCAGATGCAGAGCGCGCTCACCCTGCTCTTCTCCCGCATACCGGGGCTGCGGCTCGCCGTTCCCGCCGAAGAGGTGGAGATCAAGCCCGCGCAGAGCGGTGTGCAGGGCATCTACGAACTCCCCGTGGCGTGGTGAGGCCGGTGCGCATCGTCGCCGACTCCGGCCGCTGCATCGGCGCGGGCCAGTGCGTCCTGACCGCACCCGAGCTCTTCGACCAGGACGAGGACGGTCTCGTCGTCCTGCTGGCCGGCTCCGTCGCCACCGAGGCGGACGCGAAGCTCGCCCGGTCGGCCGAGCACCTGTGCCCGGCCGCGGCACTCCGGGTCACCTCAGGCGCCGACGACGCCGAGGGGCAGCCGGGCGCATGAGGACCCGTACGCATCGCGCCCTCGTCCGCCGGGCCCTGGTGGCGGCGCTGGCCCTGGCCTGCGTCGCCACCGGGTGCGGCACCGGGACCGGCCGGGCGGACGGCCGGGACGGCCGGATCGTGTACGCCGTCGACACCCAGCCCGACTGCCTGGACCCGCAGATCAGCCCGTACGACGTGACGGCGGCCCTGGGCCGCGGCGTCTTCGACTCGCTGGTCGCCATGGACGCCCGGGGCCGTGTCCGGCCCTGGCTCGCCACCTCCTGGCAGATCTCCGGCGACGGGCGGACGTACACCTTCCACCTGCGCGACGGCGTCCGCTTCCACGACGGCACCGCCTTCGACGCGACCGCCGTCAAGGCCACCCTCGACCACACCGTCGCGCCCGAGACCAAGTCGCAGTACGCGGCCGGGCTCATCTCCATGTACGAGAACGCGACCGTCGTCGACGCCCGCACCGTACGGATCCGGCTCTCCCGCCCGTACACGCCGCTCCTCCAGGTGCTGTCCACCGCCACCTTCGGCATCCAGTCGCCCACCGCGCTCCGCGCGAACCGTGGCCGGACGTGCCTCGAGCCCGTCGGCAGCGGCCCGTTCGTCTTCGCCGGCTGGACCCGCAACCGGCGGATCGACCTGGACCGCAACCCGCACTACGCCTGGGGCCCGCCGGACGCCGCCAACCGCGGCCCGGCGCATGTCGCCGGCGTCACCGTCGAGTTCATCCCGGAGGCCGCCTCGCGCTTCGGCGCCCTCAGCTCGGGCCAGGTCGACCTGGCCTCCGCCGTACCGCCCAGCCATGTCGGCAGACTCCGGCAGGCCCACGGCTTCCGGCTGATGCGGGCCACCCAGCCCGGCGCGCCGTACACCCTCATGCTCAACATCAACCGGGCGCCGCTCGACGACCCGCGCGTGCGCCGCGCCCTGCAGCGCTCCGTGCGCTTCGACGCGCTGGTGAAGGCGCTGTACTCGGGCGCGTACGAGCGCTCCTGGAGCGCCCTGACCCCCGCCACCGGCGACTACGCCCGGGCGACCGAGGGCGGGTGGCCGTACGACCCCGAGGAGGCGGCCCGGCTCCTCGACGCGGCCGGGTGGACCGGGCGCGACGACGAGGGCTACCGCACCAGGAAAGGCGTCCGCCTCACCGTGCGGTGGCCCTACATGAACAGCCTGATGCGCGACCAGCGGGCGCTGCTCGGCCAGGGCATCCAGGCCGAGGCCAAGCGGGCCGGCATCGAGCTCCGGTTCACCGCCCTCGAACCCGGCGCCTACCTCCAGAAGGCGGGGGGCCGCGACGCCGACATCCTCGCCTTCAGCTGGAACCGCGCCGAACCCGACATCCTGCGGACCTTCTTCGACTCCGCGCAGACCGGCGACAAGGGCGGCGTCAACGCCTTCGGAGTCGCCGACCCGCTGCTCGACGGCTGGCTCCGCGAGGCCTCCGCCACCCGCGACCCCGCCCGCCGCGCGGCCCTGTACGAGAAGGCGCAGACACGCGTGAACGACCAGGCCTACGCCCTGCCCGTGTACGCCCCCGCCACCCTCCTCGGGGTCGCGGACCGGGTGCGCGGTGTGACCTTCGACGTCCAGGCGTACCCCCGCTTCCACGACGCCCGGCTGGAGGACTGACCGTGCCGCCCCTGCGCTGGTTCGCGCGCCGGCTGCTGCTGGCCGCCCTGGTCGTGTTCGGCGCGGCCAACGCCGTCTTCTTCGCCTTCCGCCTGCTGCCCGGAGACCCGGTGCGCAGCGTGCTCGGCAACACCAACCCCACGCCCGAACTCGTGGCACGGGTACGGCACGACCTCGCCCTCGACGAACCGCTCGCGGTGCAGTACGGGCGGTTCATGCGCGGGCTGCTCACCGGCGACCTCGGCGAGTCCTTCCAGCTCCAGCAGCCGGTCGGCGAGGTGATCGGAGGTCAGCTGTGGCCCACCGTCCAGCTCGCCGTCGCGGCCCTGCTGCTCGCGCTGCTCGTCTCGGTGACCCTCGCCGTGCTCACCGCCCACCGGCCGGGGGTCCGGCGGATCGCCTCCTCCCTCGAACTCGTCGCCGTCTCCACCCCGGCCTTCTGGACCGGCCTGCTCCTGCTGGCCCTGCTGTCCTTCCGGCTCCGCTGGTTCCCGGCGATGGGCGGCAGCGGCGCCGCCGCCCTGGTGCTCCCGGCGGTCACCCTCGCGGCCGGACTCGTCGGCGCCTTCACCCAGGTGCTGCGGGAGGAACTGGAACGGGCCCTGGAACAGCCCTTCGTGCTCACCGCGCGCGCCCGGGGCGGCGGCGAGACCGCGATCCGGCTCCGGCACGCGCTGCGGCACGGACTGATCCCGCTGATCACCCTGTCCGGCTGGGCGGTGGGCGCGCTGTTCGGCGGCGCGGTCGTGGTGGAGACCGTCTTCAGCCGCCAGGGCCTCGGCCAGATCACGGCCGCCGCCGTGGCCGGCCGCGACCTGCCGGTGGTGACCGGCGTGGTGCTGGTCTCCGCCGTCGCCTTCGCCCTGATCAACCTCGCGGTGGACGTGCTCTACCGGCTCGTGGACCCGCGCATCGACGAGAGGAGCATCGGATGACCGCGTCAGCCTCGGCCTCCGCGTCCGCCTCGGCCTCCGAGCTGGGTGCCTCGGCCGGCGCCGACGGGACGACCGCCGACACCCCCGGCGACGCCGCCCCCGCGCTCCCGCGCCGCGCCCCGCACCGGTTCCGTCCGGGTGCGGTGCTCGCCGCGGCGGTGCTGCTGGCCGTAGCCGTCGCCGCCGTGGCGCCGGATCTGCTCGCGCCCCGGCAGCCGGACCTCATCGACCCGGTCGACGCGCTCGCGGGGCCCGGGTCCGGGCACTGGCTGGGCACCGACCAGCTGGGACGCGACGTGTTCAGCCGGATCGTGCACGGGGCCCGTACCTCGCTGGTCATCGGCTTCGGCGCGACCGCCCTCGCCGTCGTGGCGGGCTCGCTGCTCGGCGTGTTCGCCGCGACCGCGGGCCGGGCCGTCGACCAGGTCCTGATGCGCGCCACCGACATCCTGATGGCCTTCCCCGGGCTGATGCTGTCACTGGTGGTCGTCGCCGTCCTCGGCCCCGGCACCGGCAACGCCACCCTGGCCATCGGCGCCTCGCTGCTGCCCGGCTTCGTCCGGCTCGCCCGCGGCCAGGCGCTCGCCATCCGCGACAGCGACTACGTGCAGGCGGCCCTCGTGATGGGCCGCAGCCGGGCGTCGATCCTCTTCCGGCACCTGCTGCCCAACGCCCTGCCGCCGCTGCTCGTCCTGGCCACGGTCAACGTGGGCAGCGCCGTCATCGCCGGGTCGACGCTCAGCTTCCTCGGCCTCGGCCCGCAACCGCCCTCACCCGAGTGGGGCGCGATGCTCGCCGAGGGCCGCGACCACCTGGACACCGCGTGGGCGGCGGCCGTCTTCCCCGGCCTGGCCATCACCGTCACCGTCGTCTCCGTGACGGTCGTCGGCCGGGCCCTGCAGCACCGCTTCGACCGGAGGGACGGCCGTGAACAATGACACCACCCGCGCGGAGCGGGCACTCGTCCTCGTGGAGGACCTGCGGATCTCCTTCGGCCGCGGCCGTGACCGCACCGAGGTCGTGCACGGAGTGGACCTCTCCCTGCGGGCCGGCGAATGTCTGGCCCTGGTCGGCGAATCGGGCTCCGGCAAGACCCTCACCGGCCGCACCCTCGCCGGACTCACCGGGCCCGGCGCCACCGTGACCGCCCGCACCCTCGAATTCGACGGCCGGGACCTGACCGCCCTCGACGAACGCGCGTGGCGCCGGCTGCGCGGCGCCGAGACCGGCCTGGTGCTCCAGGACGCGCTGGTCTCCCTCGACCCGCTGCGCCGGGTCGGCGCCGAGATCGAGGAGTCGCTCGCCAACCACGGCATCGGCACCCGCCGCGACCGGCCGGGCCGGGCCGTCGAGCTGCTGCGCGAGGTCGCCGTGCCCGAACCCGAGCGGCGGGCCCGGCAGTTCCCGCACCAGCTGTCGGGCGGGCAGCGGCAGCGGGCGCTGATCGCCTCCGCCCTCGCCGCGGGACCCCGCGTCCTGATCGCAGACGAGCCGACCACCGCGCTCGACATGACCGTGCAGGCGCAGATCCTCGACCTGCTCGCCGCCCGCCGGGACGCGGGCACCGCCGTGCTGCTGATCAGCCACGACCTGGCGGCGGTCGCCCGGCTCGCCGACCGGATCGCGGTGATGCGGGCCGGCCGGATCGTGGAGAGCGGGCCCGCCGCGAAGGTCCTCGCCGCGCCCGCCCATCCGTACACCCGGCGTCTCCTCGACGCCGTCCCGGACGCCCGTGCCGCCCGCCGGCGGAGCGCCGGAAGCCCCGGCGCCGGTACGGAGGTGCTGCGCGCCGAGGGCCTGGTGAAGCGTTACGACGGGCCCGGCGGCGCCATGACCGCGCTCGACGGCGTGTCCTGCGTGCTGCACGCGGGCGAGACGCTCGGCGTCCTCGGCGAGTCCGGCTCCGGAAAGTCCACGCTGGCCCGGATCGTGCTCGGGCTCAGCGAGCCGGACCGGGGGACGGTGACCCTGCTCGGCCGGCCCTGGTCCGGTACGGGCGAACGCTCACGGGCCGCCCTGCGCGGCCGGATCCAGCTGGTGCAGCAGGATCCGCTGTCCTCCTTCGACCCGCGCTGGACGGTGGAGCGGATCGTGGCCGAGGCGCTCGGCGCGGGCGGCCGGCGGGCCGCCCGCCGCCACCGGGAGCGGGTCGTCGAACTCCTGGGCCTGGTCGGGTTGGAACCCGAGCTGCTCGACCGCGGTCCGCGCGGGCTGTCCGGCGGGCAGCGGCAGCGGGTGGCCATCGCCCGCGCGCTCGCGCCGGAACCGGACGTGCTGGTCTGCGACGAGCCGGTCTCCGCGCTCGACGCCTCCGTGCAGGCGCAGGTGCTCGGCGTGTTCGACCGGATCCGTGAACGGCTCGGCGTGGCCCTGCTGTTCATCTCGCACGACCTCGGCGTCGTGCGCCACGTCAGCGACCGCGTCGCGGTGATGCGGGCGGGCCGCGTCGTCGAGACTGGCCCGGCCGAACAGGTCTTCACCCGCCCGGAACACCCCTGGACCCGGGAGCTCCTCGGCGCGGCGACCCCTGTCGTTCCGTCGGCCCGGCAGGATGCCGGGAGCCGGGCGTGACGACCGGAGTGACCGGCGGCACGACCGCCGTGACCGGCGTGACGACCGGTGTGCCCGCCGTGACCGCTGGTGTGACGACCGGCGTGCCCGGCCTCACGACCGGAGCGACCAGCCCGGCTGCCGGTGTGGCGACCGATGCGCCGGGCGTGACGACCGGTGTGCCCGCCGTGACCGCTGGTGTGACGACCGGCGTGCCCGGCCTCACGACCGGAGCGACCAGCCCGGCTGCCGGTGTGGCGA
>NZ_JBEOZK010000039.1:0-9171 GCF_040297565.1 Streptomyces sp. NPDC001728 | reverse complement strand
CGACCGATGCGCCCGGCCTGACGACCGGCGTGCCCGACGGGACGGGCACGGCCGGTATGCCCCGGGACGCCCCTGGGCAGTCCCGGACACCCCTGTCCGCACCGCCCCCGCGGGCCGACGGCTTCGTGCCGCGGTCCGCCGTCTCCTCAACCACCCTGGCCGGGACTTCGGGTTCCGGCCGTGTCCGACGATAGTGAGTCGCCCATGAACGACACCGCCCCCTTCCGTCTGTCCGTGCTCGACACGGTGCCCGTCTTCGACGGGGTTCCGGCCGCCCAGGCGCTGCGGGAACTCCTGGAGCTCGCGCCGGAGGTGGAGCGGCTCGGCTACCACCGCTACTGGCTGGCCGAGCACCACAACATGCCGGCCTTCGGCACCTCCACGCCGCCGGTGCTGATAGGGCAGCTGGCCGGTGCCACCTCGACGCTGCGGATCGGCTCGGGCGGTGTGATGCTGCCCAACCACGTGCCGTACATCGTGGCCGAGCAGTTCGCCACCCTGGAGGCCTTCCACCCGGGCCGGATCGACCTCGGCGTCGGCCGCGCGCCGGGCGGCGAGCCCGCCACCGCGCGGGCGCTGCGACGCACCGGCGACCCGGCGCACGAGGGCGCTTTCGGCGAGCAGCTGGCCGAGCTGATCGGCTATCTGTCGCCGTCCGCGCCGGATGCCCGCCCGCCGGTCGCGGTCTGTCCGGCCGTGGAGCAACCGGTGCCCGTCTGGCTGCTCGGCACGAGCCCCTCCAGCGCCTCGCTGGCGGCCCGGCTCGGACTGCCGTACGCCTACGCCCACCACCTCAACCCGGCGGGCACGGAAGCGGCGGTGGCCCGCTACCGTGCGGAGTTCCGCCCCTCGGAGCGGCTGGAACGGCCGTACGTCGCGGTGTCGGCGCAGGTGGTGGTGGCCGAGTCCGACGAGGAGGCCGAGTACCAGGCGGGGCCCGCCAAGGTGGCCCAGGTGGAGGGGCGGATCAATCCGCTGACCCTGTTCCGCACGCCCGAGCAGGCGGCCGAGTACCCGCTGACGGCCGCCCATCGGCGCTTCCTCGAGGAGTACGCGGCTCCGCAGATCATCGGCGGGGTGGAGACGGCGGGTCGGCGGCTCGCCGATCTCCGTGCCCGCACGGGCGCCGACGAGCTGCTCGCGTCGGCGCCCGTGTACGGCCTCAAGGCCAGGGTCCGGGGGTTCCGGCTCCTCGCCGAGGCGGTGGCTCAGGCCACGTCGGCCGGGTCGGGGGCGTTCAGCCCGGTCACCTCGGCCAGCAGCTCGTAGGACCGGACCCGCTCGTCGTGGTCCTGGATCGCGCTGAGCATCAGCAGTTCGTCGGCGCCGGTGGCCTTGACGAACTCGGTGATCCGCTGTCGCGCGGCCTCGGGTCCGCCGAAGATCTGCGGCCCGTACAGCTGCTCGACGACCGCCCGCTCCTCCGGCGCGTAGGAGAAGCGGGCGGCCTCCTCCACGGACGGGAAGTACGGGTTCTGGCCGCGCAACGACCGGGCGGTGATCACGCGCAGCGGGTCGCTCAGCCGGGCCGCGCGCTCGTCGTCCTCGGCCACGCCGCAGAACGCGGAGACGATCGTGTACGGCTCGGCGAGGTACTCGGAGGGCCGGAACTCGGCGCGGTAGGCGTCGAGCGCGGCGGTCGTGCCGT
The DNA here is from genome assembly GCF_040297565.1 of Streptomyces sp. NPDC001728. Lineage (NCBI taxonomy): Bacteria > Bacillati > Actinomycetota > Actinomycetes > Kitasatosporales > Streptomycetaceae > Streptomyces > Streptomyces sp. NPDC001728. The sequence continues at coordinate 7,523 of NZ_JBEOZK010000039.1, read as the reverse complement.
GCGGGGAGAAGTGGTGCGCGTAGGCGAAGGGCAGCCCCAGGGCCGCCGCGAGCTGCGCGCTGTAGCCGCTGGAGCCGAGCAGCCAGACGGGGACGGAGTGCTCGGCCGCGGGCACGGCGGAGACGGTGCCGTGCCCGGGCTCCGGGACGCGCGAGGCGCCGGAGGGCGGCGCGAAGTAGCGGATGAGCTCCTGGATCTGGGCGGGGAAGTCGTTGCCGCCGAGCGGGCCTGCCTGGCGCCGCAGGGCCCGGGCCGTCAGCGGGTCGGTGCCGGGCGCGCGGCCGATGCCGAGGTCGATCCGGCCCGGATGCAGGGCGGCCAGGGTGCCGAACTGCTCCGCCACCACGAGGGGCGGGTGGTTGGGCAGCATGACGCCGCCGGCCCCCACCCGCAGATGGGTGGTGGCGGCGGCGATCTGCCCGGCGAGGATCGCCGGCGACGAGGTCGAGAGGGCCGGCATGTTGTGGTGCTCGGCCAGCCAGAAGCGGTGGTAGCCGAGCCGGTCCACAGCACGGGCCAGCCGGACGGTGTTGCGCAGTGACACGGTCGCGGTCGACCCCTGCCACACCGGAGCGGTGTCCAGGACGGACAGTCGGAATCCCAGTTCGGTGGTCATGGGACGAGAATATGGGGACTGTCCCCGTTTTTCAACACGGCCCGGACATCGCCCGTTTCACGCCGCTCTGGTCAGCGCGGCACCGGAGTCCAGCAGGATCTCCTGGTGCAGCTCGTGCAGCTGGCGGCACGGGCTGATCCCGAGCTCCCTGTCGAGCGAGGAGCGCACCGCGTGGAAGGCCTGGAGCGCGTCGGCCCGGCGGTCGGAGCGGTAGAGGGCGAGCATCAGCTGACGGTGGAACGCCTCGATGAGCGGGTGCTTGGACACCAGCGCGTACAGCGGCCCCACCAGCTCGCGGTGCCGCCCGAGGGCCAGATCGGCCTCGTTCCGCAGCTCCACGCACTCCAGCCGGGTCTCCTCGGCCCAGGTGGCGAACTCGTCGACGATGTCACCGCCGCGCAGCTCGCCGAGGACCGTGCCGCGCCACAGCGACAGCGCCTGGCCGCACAGCGCGGAGACCTCCCCGTGCCGGCCGGCCCGCGCAGCGGCCCGTCCCTGCTGGGCGAGCCGCTGGAAGTCGTGGGCGTCCAGCGTGTGGTCGCCGAGCTCCAGGACGTATCCGGGGAAACGGGTGACGATCGGGCTCGGCTCGGCGTTCGCCCCCTTCAGCATCTTGCGCAGCTGGGATATGTACACGTGCAGAGTGGCGGTGGCCCGCCGCGGCGGATCGTCGCGCCAGATTCCGGCGCACAACTGGTCGGTGGATGTGACGTTCCCGGCGCGCACCAGCATGGCGGCGAGAAGGCATTCCACCTTCGGCGCGCTGATGGTGAAAGTCCTGTCGGCGTCCGTCATGCGCAGGCTGCCCAGGATTTCGAATCGCATGTCTTGTTGACCTTCCGGAGATCGCGGAACCCGACAGTGCTCAGCGCGACACTGAGCCGTAGTGACCGTCGAGATAGACGAGAGGACGGGCCTGGCGGCCCTGGTACGCGCGAATCGGCTGCGCGATCACCACGGTGTGATCGCCGGCGGGCAGGTCGTACACCTTCCGGCCGACCCCGAACGACAGGAGTGCGGGCGCGGAGGAGACGGAGGCGAGCGAGGTCGCCGTGAAGCCGACGGGCTGTCTCTCGCCCATCGCCGTGATGATCGCCACGCCTGCCGGATGTGTCCGGAAGACGCCCCGGAACGCGTCCTCCGTCAGCGGCTCCTCTTCCGCCGCGCCGGCCACCGGACATCTGGCGGAAGGCGACCAGACGTGATGATGGGCGATCTCCCCGTGACTCACTTCAACCCCCTGAAGAATTGCTCCGGCGCCGGTCGTGTCCAGCCCCGTTCATTGCTGTGCCTTCAGGCTCACAGAAGGATCACGTAGCGACATCCGTGGAAATACGTACGGCCATCAATCGAGCCAATTCGGCGCGCGATCCGATCTCCAATTTGCGGTAGATCCGGGACAGATGGACCTCCACGGTGCGGGGACTCAGTCCCAGCGCCTCGGCGATCTCCCGGGTCCGCCGGCCCGTTCCGGCCTCGCGCGCGACCTCCCGCTCGCGCCCGGTCAGCACCTCCAGACCGTTCACGAGAGGGATCGGCGCGGGCAGCAGCGCGTGGCAGCCGCGGCCCAGCGAGTTCTCCAGCGGAGTGTCCGGATTCAGCCGGGCGAGCAGCAGTACGTCCCACTGCTCGGCCAGCTCCTGCGCAGAGGCCCACAGCTCCGCCCCCAAGCCCGGACGGCTGCTGTTGCTCGCCGCACGGGCCGACCGGATTCGCGCGGTCAGCCGGTGCAGCCGCAGCTGGGCCCCGTCGAAGGCCCGCTCCGCCTCCTGGTACAGCGTCACCGCCGCGTCCCAGTCGGCCTGCTCGGCGAGCACGTGTCCGCGCGCGAGCAGCGCGTACGCCCGGTTGTGCGGCAGCCGCAGCCCCTGCGCCGCGCCGTTCGCGCGGTCGGCCCACATCGAGGTGCCGCCGGAGCTGCCGGTGCCGCCGGAGAGCGAGGCCAGGGCGAGCAGCTCGAAGCCCCGGGGCCGCAGCGTGGGGTCGAGCCGGGGCAGGTCGGGGCCGCCGAGGTCCAGGAGCAGGCTGACGCAGCGGTCCGGACTGCCCTGCATCAGCAGTGCCTCGGCCAGCGCGAGCACGGACGCGCCGTGCCAGCGGCCGACGGAGCGGCGCAGCGAGTGCACGGCCTGCTCGGTGAGCGCGGAGGCCCGGCTGCTGCCCGGCGGCTCGGCGTAGGTCACGCACAGCGCCTCCTGGGCGAGGGCCACCACGCGCAGCTGCTCGGCAGCCAGGTAGCCGGCGAGCTCGGTGGCCTCGGCGGCGGACCTGCGGGCGCTCTCCAGGCGGCCCTGCCGCAGCTGGGCCTCGGCGAGGCCGCTCAGCAGCACCGGCAGCATCGCGTTGTGGGAGCAGTTCTGGATGACGGTGGTGCCGCGCTCGAAGAACGACTCCGCCTCGCGCGGCCGGCCGAGCGCCATCGCGCACTGGCCGAGCAGCGCCAGGTACTCGCTGTGGCAGGTGATCTCGGTGTTCGAGAGCTCGTCCATCTGGCGTACGGCGGCGTCGTACGAGGCCAGGGCCTGCGCCACCCGGCCGGCCGTGAGCTCGCCGAGGGCGTGCAGCGCCATGGCCCCGGCCAGGGTGGTGCGCTTCCCGCCGGACCGGGCGAGGGCGAGGGCCTGGGAAGCGATCCCGGGCAGCTCCTCGTCGCCGCGCATCCAGGAGATCATCCCCCGGCCGATCATGAGCTGGGCGAGGATATCGTTGTCGGCCTTGGCCGCCCGCCGGTCGGTGAGGGCGGCCGACACCAGCTCCGTCGCCGCGCTGAATCGTCCCTGCAGACACTCGACGATGACGCAGAGCCCGATCGCCGCCCGGCCCGCGTCGTCGGGGCCCAGCGGTGACCCCTCGGTCAGCAGGGCGCGCAGCGGGGCGTCGTCGGCGAGGTAGTCGGAGGCCTGCAGCGCCCGGGCCAGGGGCGGGATCAGGGCGAGCAGCCTGCCGGTCGGCTGCTCGGAGGCGGGCAGCTCGTGCAGGGCCGTCAGGAGCCACCGTACGGCGTCGTAGGGAGAGCTCTGCTCGGCCTCCTGGCCGGCTCTGGCCAGCGTCTCCAGGTCCTCGGGGGTGAAGGAGCTGGTCGACAGCTCGATGTGCACCGCCCGCTCGGACGCCGAGGCGGCGCGGCGGTTGAGCACGGTCAGCGCCCTGCGGTGGGCCCGGGAGCGCCAGCAGCGGTCGGTCTGGTCGTGGAGCACCCGGCGCAGCATCGGGTGCCGGAAGCCCAGGAGGGTGCCGGAGGAGCGCAGCGGCCGGAGCACGTCCAGCTGGAACAGCGCGTTGACGACGGTGCAGGTCTCGTCGGTGGGCAGCTCGGAGACGGCCGCCAGCTCGTCCCGGCTGAACCGGTCGCCGAGCACGGCCGCGGACTCGGCCACGAGCCGTTCCGCCGGGTCCAGCCCGGCCAGTTCGGCCGCCAGCGGCGCGAGACGCCCGGTGTGCAGCTGGGTGCGCGGGTCCGCGCCCCTCGTCGCCGATTCCTCCTGGGCCAGCAGATAGAGCGGATGGCCGTTGCTCTCGTCGAGCGCCGAGGGCAGCCAGACCGTGTCGGGCCGTACGCCGAGCAGCCGGGCCGCCTGGTCCAGGTCGAGCGGCGGCAGGTCGATGCGGTCCACCCGGCCCTGCTCGGCGCCCTGGGCGAGGGTGCTGAGCAGGGAGGGCGCGGCCTGCCGGGGCCGGTGCGCGACCACAAGGAGGACCGGGGCCTGGAAGGTCCAGCGGGCCAGGTGGTCGGCGAGCGCCAGCGACTGCGGGTCGGCCCAGTGGAAGTCGTCCAGTACGAGCAGCAGGCCGTGATCGGCGGCCTGGCTCAGCAGTGCGTGCAGCGCCTGGGAGAGCTGCAGCGGCGCCACTTCGGTGCCCCGGCCGCCCAGCCGGGCGCAGAGGCCGGCCCGCAGCAGCTCGGCGTGCTCGGGCGAGAGGGCGGACAGCCGGTCGGCCGTCATGATGCCGTTCACTGCGCGGGTGAAAACGTGCAAAGGTTCATCGAGTTCGGACGGATAGCAGCGGCCGTCGAGAACGGTGACGCCTCGGTCGCGTGCGACCGAGGTCAGCTGGGCCAGCAGCCGGCTCTTGCCCGAACCGGGTTCTCCGAGCAGTTCGACGATCCCGCCGCGGCCTTCCTGCAGTGCCTGCAGAGCGCTCAGCAGTTGTAAGGATTCCCTGCACCGGACCGAAGACGTGCTCTGTTTGGCGACCAGCGACATGATTGTCGTGACCATCCCTTCCCCCTTGGGTCGACGTCTCGCGTGGAGCCATCCTGATCCCTCAACCACGATGGTACGAGCGCTTTGTTACGGCAGCCCGAACCGGAGGATGTCCGACGCGCGGGCGCACGGACGCGCCCTGACCGGCGAGAACCGGCCAGGGCGTCGCGTGGGGTCGCGAATGGGAACTACAGGGACGAGGCGTGCTGCGCGGGGTTGCCGGACTGCTCCGGGGCGTCCTCGGCGGGCTGCTCCGCGCCGCCGCCCATCGGGACGGAACGCATGATGAAGGTGAGCAGGATGGTGAGGGCGGTGAAGCCGGCGCCCCAGACGAAGGCCGTGGTGACGCCCTCGGTGAGGACGAAGTCCGCGGTGCCCTTGGTGTCGAGACCGGCCGGCACCTCGTCGGCGGCGCCGCGGCTGGCGGCGCCGAACACGGTCACCATGATGGCGAGGCCCAGCGCGCCGCCGATCTGCTGCATGACGTTCAGCAGACCGGACGCGGCGCCGGTCTCCTCGGGTGCGAGGCCGGACATCAGGATGGTGGTGACGCCGACGAGCAGGGTGCCCATGCCGAGACCGGCGACGAGCATGGGGCCGAGCATCGCGGAGACGAACTGGGAGCCGGGGGTGAGCTGGGCGAACCAGATCAGGCCGACGCTGATGGCGGCGGCGCCGACCGCGGTCAGGACGCGCGGTCCGGCCTTGGGCAGGAGCTTGGCGGCGATGCTGGAGGTGGCCAGAATCAGCAGGGCGAGCGGCACGAAGGCCAGACCCGCCTGGATCGGGGTGAAGCCCCGCACCTCCTGCAGGAACTGGGTGAGGAAGAAGAACATCGAATTGCCCGCCGCCATCACGAACAGCAGCGAGAGGTAGCCGGTCGCGCGGTTGCGGTCGGCGAACAGCCGCAGCGGGGTGATCGGCTGCTTGGCGTGGGTCTCGATGAAGACGAAGAGCACGAGCAGCACGACCGCGGCGGCGAAGGAGACCAGGGTGAGCGTGTCGCCCCAGCCGCTCTCGGCGGCCCGGATGAAGCCGTAGACCAGGGCGCTCATGCCGATGGTGGAGGTGAGCGCGCCGCCGATGTCGAAGCGGGCGGGCTTGCGCTCGGTCTCGTGGATGAACATCGGGGCGGCGATCAGCAGCGCGACGCCGATCGGCACGTTGATGAAGAGCACCCAGCGCCAGGACAGCCAGTCCGTCAGCAGGCCGCCGCCGATGAGGCCGATGGCCGCGCCGGAGCCGGAGACCGCCGCGTACATGCCGAGGGCCTTGGCCCGGGCCTTCTCGTCGGTGAAGTGGGTCGCGATCAGGGCGAGCACGGTGGGCGCGGCGAAGGCGGCGCCGACGCCCTGGAGGGCGCGCGCGGCGAGCAGCATCGCGGCCGAGCTGGACAGACCGCCGAGCAGCGAGGCCGCGGTGAAGATCGTGACGCCGAGGAGCAGCCCGCGGCGGTGGCCGAGGACGTCTCCGGCGCGACCGCCGAGGAGCAGTAGACCGCCGAAGGTCAGCAGGTAGGAGCTGAGGACCCAGGAGAGTCCGGTGGGGGTGAAGTCGAGCGCGACCTTGAGGTCGGGCAGGGCGATGTTCACCACGTTCACGTCGAGGATCAGCATCGTCTGGAGGGTGAGCACGATGAGGAGCACCATGCCGTTGCGGCGGCCGGCCGCCTCGGCGGTGGGCGGGCCCTGCCCCGCGGCGCTCGTGACGGTCTTTTCACTCATGATTCGGCATCTCCTCGACACGCTAAACGGGGACTTCCCACGGTTCTGTTCCCGAACATACAGGGACGGTCCCCGTTTAGCAATCGGCAACGGCGCCTGGCTAGTTGATGGCCCGATCGAACATTTCTGCGACCGCTCAGTTGACGCCGAGCTCCCGGTCGATGAAGTCGAAGAGGTCGTCGTCGGACGCCTCCGTCAGCTCCACCGCGTTGGCCTCGGCCGTATCGCCGCCCTCCGGCTCCAGGCGCAGCAGGAGATCGCGCACCCGTCCGGTCAGCCGGCCACGACCGCCCTCGGCCGCGCCCAGCGACACGAGTCGCGCCTCGATCCGGTCCAGCTCGGCGAGGGCCGACGCCACCGGGTCCTCCTCGGCCGGGGCGAGCGCCGTCAGCAGGTGCCGGGCGAGCGTCAGCGGCGTCGGATGGTCGAACACCAGCGTGCTCGGGAGCCGAAGACCCAGCTCCGCGTTGAGCCGGTTGCGCAGCTCCACCGAGGTCAGCGAGTCGAAGCCCAGCTCCTTGAAGGGCCGCTCGGTGCCGACACCCGCAGCGTCCGTGTGCCCGAGCACCGTCGCCACATGGCCGCGCACCAGCCCGAGCAGCAGGTCGAGACGCTCGGGACCGGCCAGCGCGGCGAGCCGTTCCCGGACCCCGGTGCCTCCGTCCGCCGCGGCCGACGCACCGCCCGCCGCCTTCCGTACCGTCCGGCCCTCGCCGGCCAGCTCACCGAAGAGCGGCGGTAGTGAGCCCGCCCGCGCCCGTGACCGAAGCGCCGCCTGATCGAGCCCGACACCCACGGCCAGCGGCTGCCTGCCTTCGAGCGCCGCGTCGAAGAGCGCGAGGCCCTCCTCGTCGCCCAGCGGCAGGATGCCGTCCCGCGCCATCCGTGTGAGGTCGGTGTCGGTGAGGTTTTGGGTGAGTGTGCTGTGTTGGTTCCAGAGGCCCCAGGCGAGGCTGGTGGCGGGTTGTCCTTGGGTGT
>NZ_JBEOZK010000038.1:0-26944 GCF_040297565.1 Streptomyces sp. NPDC001728 | reverse complement strand
AGATGGAAGCGCCGCCACAACAGCAGCCACGCGAAGATCCGCTGCCTCGGCGAGCAGGCCATGGCCACCCTCAAGGGCTGGCGCCTCCTGCGGAAGCTCCGCTGCAGCACCAACCGAATCACCGACGTCGTGAAGGCCGTCCTTGTCCTTCATCATGCGTCAGCGTGAGCTTGGAAAAGGCTCACTTGCCCCGAACCGCACCGGGCTGGAGCCAGATCATTTACCCGCGATGCTCAAATCGCCCTCAGAGTTCCCCACGCGCCGCCACAAGATAGAGGCGGCGCGGTAAATTCTCATCAACCGGTCGCCCTGACCAAGCGATCCACTTCAAGGGGGAATCTTGCGATCAGTGATCAGCAGGAGTCTGTTAGTTCAATTACTGCGGTAACCATCCTGGGAACAGCCGGCTCGGCCGCCTTCGCGGAATCCGCAGAGGTAACTCCTGTCGAGGAAAGCGTTCTACAGCCCGGCCCTCCGCCAGAGGAGGAAGAGGGCTTCACGCCGGCTCCGACCGACGAGGTGCCGGAGCTTCCACCCACACCGAGCAAGCCGCCGGCCAACGGCCCGAGTAGCGAGTACTGCGGCCCGAGCAAGAACATCTACAGGCCGAACGCGAATCTCGGCAAGTACCACGCAGGCGTCGGCGCCGCTCAGGCCAACTACAACGGCACCAGCCGCACAGCCCGCTCGTGGTTCAAGTCCGAGACAGGCGGCGAGGTGGGCGTGGCCATATCGTCCGAGGTCAAGGTATCCGCGAGCGTGGTTGTAGCGGAGGTCGAGGCGAAATACGGTGTCGAGCTCTCAGCCAAGCTGACCGTCAAGGTCGGCAACGAGATCCAGATCGACACGCCGCCCAAGAAGACCACATACGGAAAGTGCGGGGTCTGGCGAATGAAGAACACCGGCACGGCCTACACGATCTACAGCAACTGCACAACGTCGCCCAAGAAGACCGGGACAACCCTCACGCCTTGGTACGTCGGGTGGTACCTGTGGGAGCGGTGAGCCAGAACTTCGGACGGCTCTCCAGGAAGAGAATCCTGCTTCTGGGAGTCAGCGCATCCGTGGCCCTCCTTTCCGTCGGCTGCACTGCCGACGGAAAGGAGGACCAAGCGAAGCCTTCGACTTCCGCCGCCCCTTCATCGCCCCAGGCGAGCACGACCGGCACGAAGGAGGAACCCTCCGGCTCTGTCACGGCACCTCCAGAGATCCCGGACATGAAGCTCCTGGCCTCCGTGGCGAATGTTCAGGGCAACATGGAGGTACCCCTGAAGGATGGCGTTCGCCAGGCGCCCCTTGGCATCGCGATTTCGTGCCAGGGCAAGGGAACGATGAACGTCACCTACGCGCCTTCCGGGCTTTCCTTCCCGCTTCAGTGCGCGGATGACACGGTCAGTACCACGTACAACCAGATCGATCTCAAGCACAAGCGGGCGTCCGCCTCCGTCAGCGTGCGGGCACCGAACTCCGTGCGCTGGGCCATGAGCGTCGGCCAGTAGAAGAATCGAGTCGGGCGGTCCTGCGGGGGAGGCGGCGCGGCCCGCCGCCCCCGCTTCCCCCGCACCCTCAGCGCCCCCGCGCGCCCCGCGCCCCCCACGTCCTGCTCAGGTCCAGCGCGCTCAGGGCGAACATCAGGACGCCCAGCGGGAGGTGCACCGACGGCACGTGCGCCACGCCCAGGATCACCTGGGCCGAGGCCAGGACCAGGAAGCCCGTCGCGTACAGGATCGGGCGCGGGGAGCCGCCGCCCGGACGCCACGCCAGGATCGCCGCCAGCAGGTAGACCATCGTCGCGCCGTACATCACGCGCGCCCCGACCCCGTGCAGCAGCTCCCCGTACGACGTGGAGAGCACCAGCCCCGCCGTGCTCGCCTGGAAGAAGATCGCCACCGTCTGGAGCGCCACCGACACCTTCAGGAACGTCACGCGGTTCCGGCCCGCCGTCGTCGCCTCTACAGCCATGGTCCGGCCCCTCTTTCCGCCTCGCGGCAGTAGATCGATACTGTCTCGACAGTCCGACGAAACGGAGCCGCGAAGTGTGAGGCGACGCGACGCCGCCAGGGGAATCAGGAGCGCCGTCCGTCATGAGTACGCCCGCCGGGACCGATCCCGCATCCCTGCTCCGCGAGCGGCCCCTCCTCCTCAACATCGCCTATCGGCTGCTCGGTTCGCTCACCGAGGCCGAGGACGCCGTGCAGGAGGCCTACGCCCGCTGGTACGCCCTGACTCCCGCCCGGCGGGCCGCCATCGACTCGCCCGGGGCCTGGCTCACCACCGTCGCCGGGCGCGTCTGCCTCGATCTGCTCGGGTCGGCCCGGGTCCGGCGCGAGCGCTACGTCGGCGAGTGGGTTCCCGAGCCGCTGCCCGACCGCGCGGAGTGGATCGGCGGGGCCGTGGGCGGCGGCGCGTCCGCCGTGCCCGACGATCCCGCCGACCGGGTCACCCTCGACGAGTCCGTCAGCATGGCCTTCCTCGTCGTCCTGGAGTCGATGACGCCCGCCGAGCGGGTCGCGTTCGTCCTCCACGACGTCTACCGCTACCCCTTCCCCGAGGTCGCCGGGATCGTCGGCCGGACGCCCGCCGCCTGCCGCCAGCTCGCCTCCTCGGGGCGGCGGCGGGTGCGCGCCGCGCACGCCCCCGCCGTTCCCGTGGCCGGGCAGGCCGGTCTGGTGCGGCACTTCAAGGAGGCCTGGGAGGCCGGGGACATCAAGGCCGTCGTCGGCCTCCTCGACCCGGACGCCACGATGGTCTCGGACGGCGGCGGGCTCGTCGGGACGGTCCTGCGGCCGGTCGTGGGCAGTCGGCGGATCGCCGAGTACCTCGTGTTCATCGCCGCCAAGGCACCCGGCCTGACCCTCCTGGAACGCACGGTCAACGGCCGGCCGGGGCTGGTCGCCCAGCACTCCGGCGTGACCGTGACCGTGGCGGCGTTCGACCTCAGCGGTGACCGCGTCGGCCGTATCTGGGCGGTCCGCAACCCGGAGAAGCTCCAGGCGTGGGCCGCCCTCGACACCCCCGGCACCCCCGGGGCCCCCGCCCCGACTACTGACCCAGCCGGTATCTGATCTTCTTGATCAGTTCCTTCAGGTCCGGCTGCCTCAGCAGGCTGTAGTGGTCCGCGTCCAGTTCCACCACCGTCGGCGGGCGCGTCGACCAGCCCTCCGCGTTCTCCAGGAACGAGTAGTCGTCGCCCGCCGCCTTGAAGAGCGTGACCGGGCACCTCACCTGCCGTTCACTCAGCTCCCTGAACGTGTACGTGAACTCGGAGGTCTCCTCGACGATCGCCACGATCCGGGCGATCAGGTCCGGATCCAGCGCCGGGAAGCGGTCCGCGATGTGGGCGACGAACGCCCCTCGGTCCCGGATCTCCTCCGGCAGCGCCTCGATCGCCCCCGAGAACACCGAGTTGAGGATCGTCACGAACGCCGGATTGTCGTACGCCGCCCCTCCCGTCTCCCCCGAGCGGACCTTCGGGGAGCCCGGGGCGATCAGGAAGAGGTTCTCCACCTGCTCCCCCGCCGCTTCGAGCAGGTGCGCCGACTCGAAGGCGACCCGGGCGCCGAAGGAGTAACCCCAGAGGGTGTACGGGCCCGCCGGCTGGCGCCGCCGTATCGCCTCCACGTCCGCCGCCGCCATGTCACGGATGGTGTCGTACGGCTCCTCGCCCCGGTTGATGCCGTAGGCCTGCACCCCGTAGAAGGGGCGGTCGATGCCGATCTCCTCCGCGAGGTGCCGCAGGTTCATCGTGTAGCCGCCGAGGCCCGGCCAGCAGTAGACCGGCGGGCGCGCGCCCGGAGCGTGGAGCCGGACCAGGCGGGAGGCGGGGGTGGCGGCGGCGCCGTCCAGCCGGTGGGCGAGCTTCTCGATCGTCGGGCGGTCGAAGAGGATCTGGAGCGGCAGCCCCGCGCCGAACTCGCGGTTGATGCTCGTGACGAGCGCGACCGCGATCAGGGAGTTCCCGCCCGACTCGAAGAAGTCGTCGAGGACGGAGACCGCCCCGGGCTCCTCGTACTTGAGGGCCGCCGCCCAGATCTCCGCGAGCCTGCTCTCCGTGCGGGTGCGGGGGTGGACGTGCGGGCGGCCGTGCAGGCCCGCGTTGACGACCGCCAGTTCGCCGAGCGCCCTCGTGTCGACCTTGCCGTTCGCGGACAGCGGCAGCCGGTCGAGGACCACGACCCGGTTCGGGATCATGTAGTCCGGCAGGTGGTGGACGAGGTCGTCACGGATCATCTCCGCCGGCCCCTTCATGTGGACGGTGTCCTCGTACATGCCCTCGCTCAGCCGCTGCTCCTCGGAGACCCGGCCGCCGACGAAGAAGTACGAGGGACCGGTCTCCCGGCCCGCCGCCGTCAGGATCTCGTCGACGCGACGGGCGGCGGGCAGCGGGTGGCCGGACTTCGAGCTGTAGCCGGAGGACATGAACCCAAGCCCGTGGGTGCCGAGTTGGAGGCGCTGGAGCGCCCGGCCGAGGTCGACGTACGCCCGGCCCGTCTCCGCCGTGCGGCTGATCACCGTGATGCCGAGCTGCGCCCGCTCGTAGACCGCCTGGTTGATCGCGATCACGTGCTTCTTCTCGACGAGGGAGGGCGAGATCAGGCGTAAGCCGCCCTGCTCGTAGGCGTACTGGCCGGCCGGGAGGTTCGCCACCAGGCCCGGGTGCGCCTGGACGTAGAGGTCCACCTCGGGGTCGGCCCGGCACTCCTCGTCGTACGGGACGACCTCGTACGACGGCTCCTCGGGCGCCGGCGTCCCGCACGGCCGGATGTCCAGCCCGTACCCCGGCAGGATCTCCTCGAACAGGCCCACCATGTGGCCCGTCTCGATCTCCAGGACCTCCTGGATGTTGTTCCGGTAGACCGGTTCGATCGCTTCCCGCCGTCCCCGGAACGACACCCGCAGATACGGTTCGCCCTCGCCCGGGACCGCCTCCGTCAGGTACAGCCGGTGCCGGACCGGGTGGTAGTAGTACGTGCCCGGCTCCAGGCCCGTGATCCCGCGCGCCTCCACGTACAGCTGGGTGGCGTACAGGGCACCCGGGGAGGCGAAGCCGTACTTCGGGAGCAGGCGTTCCTCGCTGGTGAACTGGCCGAACCAGCGCAGGATCTCGCCCAGGTCGCCCACCGTCAGGCCCGCGATCGTCCGGGAGCCGATGCCCTCGGGGCGGCGGGCCAGGGCCGCGAGGACGTCGGCGCGGGTTACCTCGCCGCCCTCGTAGAAGCGGTAGGTCTTGCGGGCGAAGACGGTGCGGCGCATCCGCTCGGTGGGGGTGACGCCCGGCAGGACGACGACGGGGCGGCCCGCGAGGTCGGCGTCGTCTCGGGTGCCCGCGTCGGAGAGCTGCGCCTTGACCTGGAGCTTGGACTCCTTGGACTGGTGGTGGGCGCCGTGGTTGCCCTGGTCCATCAGGGCCGCTTCCTTCGGGGACAGCTCGACGCAGGCGACCAGGTTCTGGAAGCCGGTGCGGGGCTCGTCCTTCACGATCACGGCCGCGTTCTTCACCCAGTCGTGGTTCTCGACGGCGAGCGCGATCTCGTCCAGCTCGACGCGGAAGCCGCGCAGCTTGATCTGGTTGTCGGCACGGCCGGCGAACTGCACGGTGCCGTCCTCGTTCCAGCGGGCCAGGTCGCCGGTGCGGTAGAGGCGCTCGCCGGTGTCGGTGGTGACGAAACGCTCCGCCGTCAGCTCGGGACGGTCCAGGTACCCCCGCGCCACCTGGACCCCGCCGATGCACAGCTCGCCTTCGCGGATGTGGAAGGTGGTGTCGTACGCGGGTCTTCCGATGGGTATCGCGGCCGGTCCGTCGGCGGTGAGCGCGGCGCGGTCGACCGTGTGCGAGGAGGCGTTGATGGTGCACTCGGTGGGGCCGTACAGGTTGATGAGTTCGGCGGCGGGGAGTTCCGCGAGGAGCTGCGCGGCCAGGTTGCGGGAGAGGAGCTCGCCGCCCGAGTACACCCGGCGAAGGCTGGTGCAGGTGCCGAGGCGCTCGGTGTCGACGAGGGCCTGGAGGAGGGTCGGGACGCCCTGGAGCATGGTCGCGCCATGGGCGCGGATCGTGTCGAGGAGGGCCTCCGGGTCGCGGTAGCAGCCGGGCGGGCCGACGGCGACGCGGGCGCCGACCGCCGGGGCGAGGATCTCCCACTGGGCGGCGTCGAAGCTCATGGGGGTCTTCTGCAGGACGGTCGCGCCGGGGCGCAGCCGGTGCTCGGCGGCCATCCAGCGCATCTGGGCGACGATCGAGCGGTGCTCGACCATGACACCCTTGGGCTTTCCGGTGGAGCCGGAGGTGTAGATGACGTACGCGAGGTCGCGCTCGCCGATGCCGTACGGGACCACCTCCTCGCCCGCCTTCCGCCAGGCGTGCCGGACGGCGTCGTGGAGGGTGACGACGGTGGTGCCGGGCGGGGCGAGCGCGGTGACGCGGTCGCGGTGGTCGTCCTGGGTGAAGACGATCCGGGCGCCGCTGTCCTCGATCATGTAGCGGACGCGCTCCTCCGGGTACTCCGGGGAGAGGGGGACGTAGGCGGCGCCGGAGCACAGGACACCCCAGGCCCCGATCACCAGTTCGAGTGAAGGATCGACGTGGACGCCGACACGGGTGTCCTTCGTCGCGCCGAGCGTCCGCAGGTACGCGGCGAGGACGAGGGCGCCCTCCGACAGCTCCCGGAAGGTGAGCGTCTCGCCCTCGTACACCACGGCGGTGGCGTCGGGCCGTTCCAGTGTCTCGGCGTGGAGCAGCCGGTCGAGCGTGCTGGGCATGGCGGTCCTCTGGAGGAAGGGGGCGACGGGGACCCGGGCCCGGCGCCCCCGCCGGCCCTCAGCGGTAGATGAGCAGTTCGTGTTCGGTCGCGCCGGTCAGCTCGTAGCGGGTCCGGACCAGCGGGCGGCCCGCGTAGATCCGGATCAGGGTGGCGGCGTCCCCCTTGAAGGAGGCCGGCGGGCGGCCCTCGACGGGGTTGCCGAGGGCCACCGGGGTGGTGTCCCGGTCCGCCAGGACGCCCACCAGGCGGGGCGTCTCCCGCTTGCGGCTCGTCACCGAGAGGAGCGGCAGGGCCAGTTCGAGGCTCTTGCCGCAGTAGGCGCCGGGCTCGCCGAAGGCCTCCCGTACGTCTCCGGCGTGGACCCACTCGCCGAGCGCGACGGCGTCGAGCCTGCCGTCCTCGCGTCCGGCGATCACCGGTCCGGCCTCGGTGAGGCCGCGTTCCAGTTCGTCGAGGATCCGGCCGAGCGGCCACTCCTCGCGTTCGGCCACGTCGCAGGCGTTGGCCTCGGGCAGGAACACGCCCTCTTCGAGCCGGCCCTCGACGATCCGCACGAGGGCCGCCCCGCAGTGGGCGAGGACCTGCCGCGCCGTCCAGCCGGGGCAGGCGGTACGCAGCTCGTACGCCTCCTCGGGGGTGCGGCGGAGCAGCGGCATCAGCAGGTCCCGCTCCGTTCTCAGGAGCCGGTCCGGTAGCCACGGGTCGCGCACGTCGGGCGCGTCACCTGGGTCGTCGGTACACATGCGTCCTCAGTAGCGGTAGTGGTCCGGCTTGTACGGGCCCTCCACCGGGACCCCGATGTACGACGCCTGCTCGGGGCGCAGGGTCGTGAGGCGGACGCCGAGGGCGTCCAGGTGCAGCCGGGCGACCTTCTCGTCCAGGTGCTTCGGCAGCGTGTACACGTCGACGGGGTACTCCTCCGGCTTCGTGAACAGCTCGATCTGGGCGAGCGTCTGGTCCGCGAAGGAGTTCGACATCACGAAGGAGGGGTGTCCCGTGGCGTTGCCCAGGTTCAGCAGACGGCCCTCGGAGAGGACGATGACGACCTTGCCGTCCTCGAAGGTCCAGGTGTGGACCTGCGGCTTGACCTCGTCCTTCACGATCCCGGGGATCCGCGCCAGGCCGGCCATGTCGATCTCGTTGTCGAAGTGGCCGATGTTGCCGACGATCGCCTGGTGCTTCATGCGGGCGATGTCGGACGCCATGATGATGTCCTTGTTGCCCGTGGTGGTGATGAAGATGTCGGCGGTCTCCACCACGTCCTCCAGGGTGGCGACCTGGTAGCCGTCCATCGCCGCCTGAAGCGCGCAGATCGGGTCGATCTCGGTGACGATGACCCGGGCGCCCTGGCCGCGCAGCGACTCCGCGGAGCCCTTGCCCACGTCGCCGTAGCCGCAGACCACGGCGGTCTTGCCGCCGATGAGGACGTCGGTGGCCCGGTTGATGCCGTCGATGAGGGAGTGGCGGCAGCCGTACTTGTTGTCGAACTTCGACTTCGTCACGGCGTCGTTCACGTTGATCGCCGGGAAGAGCAGCGCGCCCTCGCGGTGCATCTCGTACAGGCGGTGGACGCCCGTCGTGGTCTCCTCGGTGACGCCGCGGATGGCGGCGGCGATCGGCGCCCAGTCCAGGGTGGTGCTCCGCAGCAGCTCCAGGATGACCCGGTGCTCGTCGTTCTCCGCCGTCGACGGGTCCGGGACCTCGCCGGCCTTCTGGTACTCCACACCCTTGTGGACGAGGAGCGTGGCGTCACCGCCGTCGTCCAGGATCATGTTGGGGCCTCCGGTGGGCGAGTTCGGCCAGGTCAGCGCCTGCTCGGTGCACCACCAGTACTCCTCCAGGGTCTCGCCCTTCCAGGCGAAGACGGGGATGCCGGCGGCGGCGATCGCGGCGGCGGCGTGGTCCTGGGTCGAGTAGATGTTGCAGGACACCCAGCGGACCTCGGCGCCGAGGGCGACCAGGGTCTCGATGAGGACGGCGGTCTGCACGGTCATGTGCAGCGAGCCGGTGATCCGCGCCCCGGCCAGCGGCCGCGTGGCGGCGTACTCGCGGCGGATCGACATCAGGCCCGGCATCTCGTGCTCGGCGAGGGTGATCTCCTTGCGGCCGAAGGCGGCCAGCGAGATGTCGGCGACCTTGTAGTCAGAGAAATCAGACATGTGCGGCAACTCTCCTTGCGCTGAGGATGGTTCGGTGGATGTGCAGGGCCGCCGTCGACTTGTTCAGCGTGATGTAGTGCAGGCCGGGCGCGCCCTCTTCGAGCAGCCGCAGACCCATCTGCGCGGCGTGCCCGACGCCGATGCGGTAGGCGGCGGCCGGGTCGTCCTTCGCCGCCTCCAGGCGGTGCGCCAGGTCCTCCGGGAAGGCGGCGTCGCTGAGCTCCGCGAAGCGCCTGATCTGGCGTACGTCGGTGGCCGGCATGATCTCCGGGATGATCGGGGTGTCGCAGCCCGCCGCCGCCACCCGGTCCCGCAGCCGCAGATAGTCCTCGGGGTCGAAGAACATCTGCGTGATGGCGTAGTCGGCGCCCGCCCGGCACTTGGCGACGAAGTGCGCCAGGTCCTCCGCCGGGCCCCGGGACCTCGGGTGGCCCTCCGGGAAGGCGGCCACCCCGATCCGGAAGTCGCCCAACGCGCGGACCAGCTCGACGAGTTCGTAGGCGTATCGGAATCCCCGCGGGTGCGGGGTCCAGGCGCCGCGCGGGTCGCCGGGCGGGTCGCCGCGCAGCACCAGTACGTCCCTGACCCCGGCGTCCGCGTACGCGCCGATGATGGCCCGCAGCTCGGCGACCGAGTGCCCGACGGCCGTCAGATGTGCCACCGGCCGCAGGGTCGTCTCCGTCACGATCCGCTTGGTGACGTCGATGGTCCGGTCGCGGGACGAGCCGCCCGCTCCGTACGTCACGGAGACGAAGTCCGGGGACAACGCCTCCACACGGCGGATCGCGTCCCACAGGGTCTGCTCGCCGCGCTCGCTCTTCGGCGGGAAGAACTCGAAGGAGAACGTCGGGTTCACGCATGTGGGGTTCACTGGCGTCGGCCTCCCGCGTTGAAGTAGCTCGCCTCCGGGTGGTGGACGACGATCGCGTCCGTCGACTGCTCGGGGTGCAGCTGGTACTCCTCCGACAGCTCGACGCCGATCCGCTCCGGGCGGAGCAGGGCGGCGATCTTCGCCCGGTCCTCCAGGTCGGGGCAGGCCGGGTAGCCGAGGGAGTAGCGGCAGCCCCGGTACTCGGTGCGCAGCATCCCTTCGAGGCCGGCCGGCTCCGAGGCCCCGGCGATGCCCCACTGGGCGCGCACTCTGGAGTGCCAGTACTCGGCCATGGCCTCCGCCAACTGGACGGAGAGACCGTGGAGTTCGAGGTAGTCGCGGTAGGCGTCGGCGGCGAAGAGGCGGGCGGTCTCCTCCCCGATGCGCGAGCCGACCGTGACGACCTGGAGGGCGACCGCGTCCACCTCGCCGGAGTCCTCGGCGCGGTGGAAGTCGGCCAGGCAGAGGCGGCGGCCCCGCTGCTGGCGGGGGAAGGAGAAGCGGGTCCGCTCGCCTCCGTCCTCGTCCAGGACGATCAGGTCGTCGCCCTTGGACACACAGGGGAACCAGCCGTACACGACGGCCGCTTCGACCAGGTTCTCGCGCTCGATCCGGTCGAGCAGGGCCCGCAGCCGCGGCCTGCCCTCCGTCTCGATGGTCCCGTTGTCCTTCAGGCCCCACTGGCCCTTGAAGAGGGCGGTCTCGTCGAGCCAGGGGGCGTACTCCGCGAGCGGGATGCCCTGGACGACCTTCGTCCCGAGGAAGGGGGGCTCGGGTACGGGGTTGTCGGCGGCGACGTCGGAGCGGCCGGCCGGCTCGGGCTCCCTGACCTCCGCGACGGGCGTCTCCCGCTTGGGGACCCGGCGGGGCTTGAGCGGCGGGAGCACGGCCCCGGGGACACCGCGCTTGACGCCCATGAGCGCGTCCATGAGGCGCAGGCCCTCGAAGGCGTCGCGGGCGTAGCGCACCTCGCCCTCGTACAGCTCGTGCAGGTCCTGCTCGACGTACGCCCGGGTGAGGGCGGCGCCGCCGAGGATCACGGGGAACTTCGCGGCGAGGCCCCGGCCGTTCAGCTCCTGGAGGTTCTCCTTCATGATCACGGTGGATTTCACGAGGAGACCGGACATGCCGATCACGTCGGCCCGGTGCTCCTCCGCCGCTTCGAGGATCGCGGAGACCGGCTGCTTGATGCCGATGTTGACGACGTTGTAGCCGTTGTTGGACAGGATGATGTCGACGAGGTTCTTGCCGATGTCGTGGACGTCACCCCGAACGGTGGCGAGGACGATCGTCCCCTTGCCCTCGGCGTCGGACTTCTCCATGTGCGGTTCCAGATGGGCGACCGCCGTCTTCATGACCTCGGCGGACTGGAGCACGAACGGCAGCTGCATCTGGCCGGAGCCGAACAGCTCACCGACCGTCTTCATGCCGTCGAGCAGCACCTCGTTGACGATCGCCAGGGCCGGACGCGACTCCAGCGCCTCGTCGAGGTCCGCCTCAAGGCCGTTCTTCTCGCCGTCGACGATCCGGCGCTTCAGCCGCTCGTCCAGCGGCAGCGCGAGCAGCTCCTCCGCCTTGCCGGCCTTGAGGGACTTCGCCGTCGCGCCCTCGAACATCTCCAGGAAGCGCTGCAGCGGGTCGTACCCGTCCCGGCGCCGGTCGTGGATCAGATCGAGCGCCACCTCCACCTGCTCCGCCTCCAGACGGGCGATCGGCAGGATCTTCGAGGCGTGCACGATCGCCGAGTCCAGGCCCGCCTTCACGCACTCGTCGAGGAAGACCGAGTTGAGGACGATCCGGGCGGCCGGGTTCAGCCCGAAGGAGATGTTGGACAGGCCCAGCGTGGTCTGCACGTCCGGGTGGCGCCGCTTCAGCTCGCGGATCGCCTCGATCGTGTGGACGCCGTCCCTGCGGGACTCCTCCTGACCGGTGCAGATCGTGAACGTGAGGGTGTCGATCAGGATGTCCGACTCCCTGATCCCCCAGTTCCCGGTCAGATCGGCGATGATCCGCTGCGCCACCGCCACCTTGTGCCCGACGCTGCGGGCCTGGCCCTCCTCGTCGATGGTCAGCGCCATCAGCGCCGCGCCGTGCTCCTTCGCGAGCGCCGTGACCTGCGCGAACCGCGACTCCGGCCCGTCACCGTCCTCATAGTTCACCGAGTTCACGACGGCCCGGCCGCCGAGCTTCTCCAGACCCGCCCGCAGCACCCCGATCTCCGTCGAGTCGAGCACGATCGGCAGCGTCGAGGCCGTCGCGAACCGGCCCGCCAGCTCCGCCATGTCCGCGGTGCCGTCCCGGCCCACGTAGTCCACGCACAGATCGAGCATGTGCGCGCCCTCACGGATCTGGTCCCGCGCCATCTCGACGCAGTCGTCCCAGCGGCCGTCGAGCATCGCCTCACGGAACTTCTTCGAACCGTTGGCGTTGGTCCGCTCCCCGATCGCCAGATACGCGGTGTCCTGGCGGAACGGCACATGGCTGTACAGGGAGGACGCGCCCGGCTCCGGCGTCGGCCGCCGGTCCATGACGGCGGCGCCCCGCACCCGCTCCACGATCTCCCGCAGGTGCTCCGGGGTCGTACCGCAGCAGCCGCCGACCAGGGCGGGACCGTACTCGCGGACGAAGTTCTCCTGCGCGTCGGCCAGTTCGGCCGGCGACAGCGGGTAGTGGGCGCCGTCCGAGGTGAGGACCGGCAGGCCCGCGTTCGGCATGACCGAGATCGGGATCCGGGCGTGCCGGGACAGGTGCCGCAGGTGCTCGGCCATCTCCGCCGGGCCCGTGGCGCAGTTCAGGCCGATCATGTCGATGCCCAGCGGCTCCAGGGCGGTCAGCGCCGCCCCGATCTCCGAGCCGAGCAGCATGGTGCCCGTCGTCTCCACCGTGACCTGCACGATCACCGGCAGGTCCACACCCACCCAGTCCAGGGCCCGGCGGGCGCCGATGACGGCCGCCTTCGTCTGGAGCAGGTCCTGCGAGGTCTCGATGAGCAGGGCGTCCGCACCGCCCCGGATCAGACCCTCCGCGTTCTGCTGGAAGGCCTCCCTCAGCGGCTCGTACGTGACGTGGCCGAGCGTCGGCAGCTTCGTACCGGGGCCCATGGACCCCAGGACCCAGCGGGGGCGGCCGTCGACCGCCGTGTGCGCGTCCGCCGTCGTACGGGCGATCCGGGCACCGGCCTCGGACAGCTCGTACACCTGGTTCTCGATGCCGTACTCGGCGAGCGCGGCCAGGTTCGCCCCGAAGGTGTTCGTCTCGACGCAGTCCACACCCACCGAGAAGTAGGCGTCGTGGACGGAGGCGACGATGTCGGGGCGCGTGAGGTTGAGGATCTCGTTGCAGCCCTCCAGCTGCCGGAAGTCCTCCATCGTCGGGTCGGCGGCCTGGAGCATCGTGCCCATCGCTCCGTCGGCCACCACGACCCGCGTCGCGAACTCCTCCCGCAGAGAACGCCGGGCGGTACTCACGTCAGCCCCCTCAGATGTGTGACGAGCGTGGCCGTGCAGCTCACCCCGTACGTCGTCCTGATCCGGTCCAGGAGGGAGTCCCGGTGCAGCCGGTACTCCTGCGTCCCCACGTAGTCCAGGACCGTCGCGGCCACCGCGCAGCCCAGCTGCGCCGCGCACCGCTCCGGCACGCCCCACAGCAGGCCGGCGAGGAAACCCGCCCGGAAGGCGTCCCCGACACCGGTCGGGTCGACGACCCCGGCGACCTCCACCGCCGGCACCGACAGCGGCTCACGGCCCTCGCCCCGGACCCGGACGCCCGCCTCGCCGTGGGTGGTCACCCAGGTGCCCACCCGGCGCAGCACGTCCGCCTCCGCCCAGCCGGACTTCTCCAGGAGCAGCGCCGTCTCGTACTCGTTGGTGAACAGATACCGCGCCCCGTCCACCAGCTCCCGCACCTGCTCGCCGTCGAGCCGCGCCAACTGCTGCGAGGGATCGGCGGCGAAGGGAATCCCCAGGTCACGGCAGGTGCGGGTGTGCCGCAGCATGGCCTCGGGGTCGTCCGGGGAGACCAGGACCAGTTCCAGCCGGCCGGTGCGCGCGACGACGTCCCGAAGGTCGATCTCGCGCGCCTCGGCCATCGCCCCCGCGTAGAAGGTGGCGATCTGGTTCTGGGCCCGGTCGGTCGTACAGACGAACCGGGCGGTGTGCAGCGACTCGCTGACGCGCACCGAGTCGGTGTCCACGCCGTGGTCCTTCAGCCAGACCCGGTACGGCTCGAAGTCGGCGCCGACCGCGCCCACCAGGGCGGGACGCAGGCCGAGGACGCCGAGTCCGAAGGAGATGTTCGCTGCCACTCCGCCGCGCCTGACCTCCAGGTTGTCGGCGAGGAACGACAGGGAGACCTTGTCGAGCCGGTCGGCGAGCAGCTGCTCGCTGAACCAGCCGGGGAAGGTCATCAGATGGTCGGTCGCGATGGATCCCGTGACAGCGATACGCATTTCCTCAGACCCCTTCTCCCTGATGAGCCGCCTTGTTGAGGGCCGCGACGCGGTCCGTGCGCTCCCACGTGAACTCGGGCAGTTCGCGGCCGAAGTGGCCGTACGCCGCCGTCTTCGCGTAGATGGGCCGCTTGAGGTCCAGGTCGCGGATGATCGCCGCCGGGCGGAGGTCGAAGACCTCGCTGACGGCCTCCTGGATCCGCTCGTCCGGAAGGGTGCCGGTGCCGAAGGTCTCCACGAAGAGACCGACCGGCTCGGCCTTGCCGATCGCGTACGCCACCTGCACCTCGCAGCGGCGGGCGAGACCGGCGGCGACGACGTTCTTGGCGACCCAGCGCATGGCGTACGCGGCCGAGCGGTCGACCTTGGACGGGTCCTTGCCGGAGAACGCGCCGCCGCCGTGGCGGGCCATCCCGCCGTAGGTGTCGATGATGATCTTCCGGCCGGTGAGCCCGGCGTCGCCCATCGGGCCACCGACCTCGAAACGCCCGGTCGGGTTGACCAGGAGCCGGTAGCCGTCGGACTCCAGGCTGACGCCCTCCTCCACCAGCTCCTTGAGGACGTGCTCGACGACGTACTCGCGCACGTCCGGGGTGAGCAGGCCCTCGACGGAGATGTCGGCGGCGTGCTGCGAGGACACCACCACCGTGTCGAGGCGGACCGGACGGTCCCCGTCGTACTCGATGGTGACCTGGGTCTTCCCGTCGGGCCGCAGATACGGCACGGTGCCGTTCTTGCGGACCTCGGTCAGCCGGCGCGAGAGCCGGTGGGCGAGCGCGATCGGCAGCGGCATCAGCTCGGCCGTGTCGTCGCAGGCGTAGCCGAACATCAGGCCCTGGTCGCCGGCGCCCTGCGCGGCCAGCTCGTCGCCCGCGCCCTCGACCCGGGACTCGTACGCCGTGTCCACACCCTGTGCGATGTCCGGGGACTGCGCGCCGATGGACACCGAGACGCCGCAGGAGGCGCCGTCGAAGCCCTTCGCGGAGGAGTCGTAGCCGATGTCGAGGACGGCCTCGCGCACCAGCTTCGCTATCGGCGCGTACGCCGAGGTGGTGACCTCGCCCGCGATGTGCACGAGACCCGTGGTGATCAGGGTCTCCACCGCCACCCGCGAGGACGGATCCTCGGCGAGCAGGGCGTCCAGGATGGTGTCGCTGATCCGGTCGGCGATCTTGTCGGGGTGGCCCTCGGTCACCGACTCCGAGGTGAAGAGGCGCCGGCTCATGCCTGGACCTCCACCGGGACCTTGAAGAAGTGCTGCCCGATGGCACCGAGGGTGCGGATGGACTCGACCTCCAGGGTCTCCATCTGGATCGCGGTGCCGCTCTCCTGCTCCAGCAGGAAGACGAACTCGACGAAGGACAGTGAGTCGATGAGCCGGTTCTCGATCAGGTCGAGGTCGGACGCGATGTCGTCGCGCTCGGGGTGACGCTCGAGGATCCAGTTCTTCACCGTCTGCAGGCCGTCGGCCATGGTTGCTCTCCTTTAGCTGCTGCTAGCTACTGCTGCTGGATTCGTGGGGGGGGTGGGGCTGGAGTACGGGGCGGGGGCGATGATCGGAGCGGCCACCGCGACCGCGTAGTCCACGTCGTGGCTGATGGACACGGTGATCTCGGTGATGCCGGACTCGGCGGCCATCTCGGCCGCCGCCCGGTGCAGCTCCACGAGCGGCCAGCCGCCCTCGGAACGCCGCACCACGATGTCCGGCCAGGGCAGGAACCTGCCCCTGACCCGTAAGGTCTTGAAGGCCGCTTCCTTGGCCGCGATCCGTCCGCACAGGCTCAGTAAGTCAAGCCCGGAGGAGGTGCGGCAGTCGGCGAGCTCGCCGGGGGTGAGCATCCGCTCGAAGAACCGCTCGCCGTACTGGGCGAGGAGCCTGCGGACACGGTTGACGGACACGATGTCCATGCCGAGGTTCGCCCACCCCAGGCCGCCCGCCGGCGGGGCGGCGGGACGGGCCGGCACGTCAGATCACCGGCCCGGCCGCGCCACTCGCATCGGCCCGCATGCGGGCGTTCGCGTCGAGCACCGCCCCGGTGGCGGCCTCCCAGCCGCCGTGGCGCCTGGTCAGCGCGGACAGCCAGCGTTCGAGACCGAAGGCGACACAGCTGGTGAAGGCCGGTCCGCCGGTCGACTCCAGGGTGATGTCGCAGCGGTCGCCGAAGAAGTTCCGGTGCGTGTTGACCGAGGCGATGGCCAGGTCCTCGTACAGGAACTCGTACTTCACCGGCGTCAGCCGCTGGAGGAGCGCCTTCGAGCCGCCCTTGTCGAAGAACGGGTCGCAGGCGGCCTCCTTGCGGAGCGGCAGGTCGAGGGCGGCGGCGAACCGCTGGATCCTGCCGGTGAAGTCCGCGAGGTGGGTCTCGGCGTGCTCGCGCGCGCCGATGGCGACGATCTCCCGCATGCGGAAGCCGAGCTGGCGCCGCATGCCCTCGTAGTGGGTCTCCTTGCGGAAGCACCAGGAGCAGATCGTGACGAGGGTGTCGTCGGCGACCCGGCTGCCCCGGTGGTCGAGGTAGACGGCGTAGCAGGACGCCGAGGGCAGACCCAGCGAGGCGGGTTCCAGGGCCTCGCTCGGGAAGCTGCCCGTCTCGGCGGAGAAGGGCGCGGTCGCCCGCCGCTCCAGGTCGAGCGGGGTGGCGACGACGGCCTGGTGCGGGAAGTTGTCGTAGTAGTCGAGCTTCGCCAGCTCGGCGGCCGGCAGGAGCGGGGGCATGGTCATCGGGCGGGCGCCCGCGGTCACTCCCCAGCTCTCGAACGTGTCGTCGAGGAGCCGCAGCAGGCGGGTCCCCTCCGGGCCGAGCGAGGGGAGGCCCCTGGTCTCCCCGACGGTCTCGGGGGTCGTCAAGGTCATGGTCGGTGCACCTCTCGGGTGAGGGCTCTCGGGTCGGGGAGTCGCTCAGACGACGGGCAGGCTGTCGTCGGAGAAGATCCCGGTCTTCAGGAAGAAGGCGAGCGGCTTGCGGATCGCCTTGCGCTCGTGGGGGCGGCGGCTCTCGTCGGCGACCAGCGCGTTGCGCAGGGCCAGCGGGTCGGGGATTCCGGCGTCCCGGTACACGTGGGGGTTGTAGAGGGAGTTGACGCTGTAGACGACGTACCGCTTGAGGTACGCCTCCACCTCGCGGACCCGCTCGGCGCTGACGGCCTGGCACATCCGGCCGTACAGCAGGGAGACCAGCTCGCGCCCGAAGGCGATGTGCCGGGACTCGTCCTGGTGGTGGATGCGGTTGACCTCGCGAATGGTGTGGCACAGCGAGGTGTCCTTCGCCATCCGGGAGTTGTAGTGGTCGACCAGCTCCTCGAAGAAGAGGATGCGGGTGAAGACCAGGAAGTTCTCGACCTCCGGCTCCCAGGCCGCGTCGGCGCGCATCGCGGTGGAACCGTAGATCTTGTGGCCGTAGCGGCGGCAGAACTCGGAGAAGAACCACATGTGTTCGTTCTCCTCACCGATGAAGTGGTGGAAGAAGTCCGAGGGCACCTCGAAGCCGGGCATGTGGATGCGGCCGACGACCTCGATGAGGAGTTCGCGGATGCCGTGCACATTGAGGCTGTAGAAGTTGATGGACTCCCACTTCGACAGGCGCTGAAGCGTTTCCTCACCGAGGGCGTCGTAGTGCTCGGTGCCGTAGACGGTGAGCAGCTCCGGCGTCATCCAGAAACGGTTCTCCTCCAGCGTCTCGGGCCACTGGAAGGTCTGGTACGGGTTGTAGTAGTCCTCGACCGAGCGCTCGCTGAGGCGCTCCAGGACCTCCATGAACCGGTCGGTGACCGGCAGCGGGGCGGCGACGCCCATGGTCTGGCTCCATTCTCTTTTTCAGGCTCGGTTCACCTCCGGGGCGCTGGAGCCGAGCTCACATCACCGATCGTGCTCGACCCCTCGTTCCTCGGGGCCTGCGCGCGCTCGGCGCTGTTCCCTCGGCGCGCCCCTTCGGCTCACTCGCCCTCGGGGTGGACCGGGACTACGGGCGGACTTCGTAGACGGCGTTGACCGGGGTCTCGGTCGCGCGGCGCCAGCGGGTGAAGCCGGCCTCCTCCGCGATGGCCCGGAAGGCCTTCTCGCCGGAGTGGTTGCCGAGCGCGTGCGGGCCGCGCTGGGCGACCGCGACGGGCAGGCACATCACGGCGGACAGGGCCATGAACATGCGGGCGGCGGGCGTCTGCACGTCGATGTCCTGCGGGGAGACGTTCGACTCGACGAGCATCCAGGTGCCGTCCGCGTCCAGGGACTTGTGGACGTGCTGGGCGGCGGCGACCGGGTCGCCCATGTCGTGCAGGGCGTTGAAGAAGCACACCAGGTCGTAGCCGGCGCCCGGGTAGTCGTCGGCGGACGCCACCTCGAAGACGACCCGGCCGGACAGACCGGCCTCCTCGGCGAGCTCCCGGGCGATCGAGATGGCCTCCTCGGAGTAGTCGAAGCCGTGGACGGTGGCGTTCGGGAAGGCCTTCGCGATGAGCAGCGTGGTGTGGCCGACGCCGCAGCCGACGTCGACGACGGTGCCGCCGGCGGCCAGCTTGTCGGTGACCTGGTGCAGCGCGGGCAGCCAGTCCGGGACGAGCTTGTGCTCGTACGTCGGCTGGAAGAAGGAGCCCATGCCGGTGTCGAGGGCCGCGTCGTGCTCGGCCCAGCCGACGCCGTCACCCGTGCGGTACGCGTCGACGAGCAGGTCCTCGGTGGCGTACAGCGCCTTGAGGGCGGTGAAGAACCCGGCGGCGTACGTGACGGCCTTCGGGTCCGCGAGGACCTCGACGTGGTCGGCGGGCAGGGTGTACGTGAGGGAGCTGGGGTGCCGCTCGACGTACCCGGCGGAGAGCTGGGCGTGCAGCCACTCCTCGATGTACCGCTCGTTCGTGCCGGTGGTCTCCGCGAGCGCGGCGGCGGTGAGCGGGCCCTTCTCGGCCAGCGCCTTGTAGAGCCCGAGGCGCTCGCCGAGGGCGACGGTCAGGCCGCGGACCGCCGCACCGGCGTCGGTGATGACCCTCTGGTGGAAGTCGTGGGCGCTCAT
The DNA here is from genome assembly GCF_040297565.1 of Streptomyces sp. NPDC001728. NCBI lineage: Bacteria > Bacillati > Actinomycetota > Actinomycetes > Kitasatosporales > Streptomycetaceae > Streptomyces > Streptomyces sp. NPDC001728. Next base: position 7,706 of record NZ_JBEOZK010000038.1, on the reverse strand, counting down.
GCGGCCTTCTCCTCCTCGTGCGTCGGCAGGTCACACGTACTGTGCTGACCCGGGGGACGACCCCCGGACCCCCGGCGGGCGGTCATGCGGCCACCCCCGAGTCGACACCGGTCGCACCCGGCAGGTCACACGTGAAGAGGAACGACCTCGGCACGCGCGGGACGGAGCGGGCCGGGACCGGGTAGGGCCAGCGGTCGAAGTCGGCGCCCGGCTCACCGGGCTGCCTGACCTCCCGTACGGCCCAGCCGCAGTCGGCGAGCAGCGCCTCGGGCTCCTCGGTGCCGAAGAGCCACGGGTTGCCGTCCTCGTCCAGGGCCTTCATGAAGCCGCGGGCGAGCGGGTTCTCCAGGGCGGCCCTGGAGATGACGTCGCCGAGCAGCACGGAGCCGGGAGCGGCGTGCGCGGAGAGCGTCGATATCAGGGTCCGTACGGCCTGCTCGGGCAGGAAGAACAGCAGGCCCTCGACCACCCACAGGACGGGCTCCTCGCTCTTCCAGCCCGCCTCCTTGAGGGCGCCGGTCCAGTCCTGGGTGAGGTCGACCGGGATCGGTATCCGGGTGCGGCCCGCGGGCTGCGGCTCGTCCTTGAGCATCTCGGCCTTGGCCTCCAGGAGGGCCGGGCGGTCGAGCTCGTAGACGGTGACGCCGTCGGGCCAGGGCAGCCGGAAGAAGCGGGTGTCCATGCCGGCGGCGAGGAAGACGACCTGACGGATGCCCCGCTCCTCGACGGCCCGCACGATGGCGCGGTCGAGGTAGGTGGTGCGGATGGCGAGGAACGGCACGGTGCCGCCCCCGGCGTAGCGCTCCAGCAGTTCGAAGCCGATCGTGTCGGCGACGGTGCGCGCGTAGGGATCGGCGAACAGCCGGTCCTCGCGCTCGGTCTCCAGGGCGCGCGCGGCGGCGGTCCACTGGGCGGTGCGGGATACGGCCTCCACGGGAGGTCCCCCTTCACTCGTGAACGGTCTGGTGTGGGTGGGGTGGTGCGGGAGGTACGGACGGCCGTGTTCAGGGGCCCGACGAAGGACGGATCGTCAGGCGCTCATGACCGGGACACAGGTCTTGGCCGGTCGCGCGCACGCGACGGGGTCCTCGGCCGCGGGCATCGACGACAGATGGCCGGCCTCGGAGTCGGCGGGGCGCCGGCGGAAGATGCTGTGCAGGATCATGCTGAACACGGCCGTCCCGTCGGCGGCCACCAGGGTGCACCGCGGTTTGACGGTGCCGGTGGCGGGGTTGAACGGCGACGGGGTGACGCCGAGGATCTCGACGCGCGCGGTGAGGACGTCGCCCGGGCGCACGGGCCGCAGGTAGCGGACCTCGTCGATGCCGGGCGAGCCCATGCAGGCGCTGTAGGCGAGCAGTCCGTCGACGTAGCGGCGCATGAACATCGCCTGGGTGTGGAACCCGCTCGCGATCAGGCCGCGGAACTGCGACCGCTCCGCGCGTTCGGGGTCCGTGTGGAAGGGCTGCGGGTCGAAGCGCCTGCCGAACTCCAGCACCTCCTCCGCCGTGACGGTGACGGCGCCCAGCTCATGGACGTCGCCGGGCCGGAAGTCCTCGAAGTAGCGCATCTCGCGCCCCCCTTGACCTAGGAGTGGTCTTTCCCTGGCACACCCCAATCTACGAATCGACCATTTATTTTGTCAACCCAAAAGACGGGCCGGGCCCGTCCTGAAGAGCTTGCTGCACGTCCGACCAGAGGTCCCCGGCGTCCTCGATGCCCACGGACATCCGAACGAGCCCGGGAGCGACCCCGGCGGCCTCCAGGGCGGCCTCGTCCAGCTCCCGGTGGGAGGTGGACGCGGGGTGCGTCACGAGGGTCTCCACGCCGCCGAGGGAGAGCGCCAGCTTGGCCACCCGTACGCGCTCGACGAAGGCCCGGCCCGCCTCCCGGCCGCCCGCCGGCTCGAAGGAGAGCAGCCCGCCTCCGCCGGAGAGCACCTTCCCCGCGCGCTCGTACGAGGGGTGGCCGGCGAGCCGGGGATAGTGGACGGCGGTGACGCCCGGGTGGGCGTCGAGCCGCTCGGCGAGCGCGGCGGCGTTGGCGCAGTGCTCGCGCATCCGCAGCGGCAGCGTGGGTATCCCGCGCAGGGTCAGCCAGGCCGCGAACGGGTCGGCGCAGGCGCCGAGTTCGACCGTCCGGGGCCAGACCCGGCGGCGCAGCCCCTCGTCCGCGAAGACGGCGGCGCCGCCCAGCACGTCGGAGTGCCCGGAGAGGTACTTGGTGGTCGAGTGCACCACGATGTCGGCGCCGTGCTCCAGGGGGCGGCACAGCACGGGCGAGGCCAGTGAGTTGTCGACCACGCTCGTCACGCCGAGCGCGCGGGCGGCGGCCAGCAGCCCCGGCAGGTCGGGGACCTGGCCGGTGGGGTTGGCGATGGTCTCCAGGACGAGCAGCCGGGTGGCGGGATGCACGGCGGCGGCCTCCAGCTCGCCGGGGTCGTCACCGGATATCCGGACGACCTCGATCCCGTACCGCTCGGAGAGGTCGGCGAGGACGGCGTGCGTGCCGCCGTACAGGCACCGCTGGGCCACCACCCGGTCGCCGGGCCGCAGGAGGGCGAGCAGAACCCCGCTGATCGCGCCCATGCCGGAGGCGAAGGCGATGGCGCCCTCGCCGCCTTCGAGGCCGGTGAGGGTCTGTTCGAGGGCCCGCACGGTCGGGTTGCCGCGACGGCTGTAGACGTACCGCCCGTCGGGGTCCGCCATCGCCCCGGCCAGCTCGGCGGCGGAGTCGAAGGCGAAGGCGGAGGACTGCACGAGAGGCACGGAGAGCGGCCAACTGCCGCTCTGGAACGGCTCGTTGACGACGTGCACAGCACGGGTGATCAGTTCCACGACGGTCCTTTCGAAGACCCTGACGGGATACGGAAAAGGGGCCGCCCGATGTCCGGGGAAGGACATCGGGCGACCCCTTCGGGGCGGTTCAGGCAGTGACCTTCTCGCCCTGCGCCGCGGGGGCGGCGGACTCGGCCGCGAGGGCCTTGTCGCTCTTCATGACGAGGAGGGTGATCACACCGCCGACGGCGGCGATGATCGCGGCGCCGATGAAGGCGGACGAGAAGCCGTCCGTCAGCTTCGGCAGGTTGCCGAGCTGGTCGGCGCCCTGGGACATCGCGACGGCGGTCAGCGCGGCCAGACCGAGCGCGGAGCCCACGTTGTAGGTGGTGTTGACGATGCCGGAGGCGAGACCGGCCTGCTCCTGCGGGGCGCCGGACATGGCGGCGATCATCGCGGGGATGTAGGCGAGGGACATGCCGAGCGCGGCGACCAGCGAGGCCGGCAGGACGTCGACGAGGAAGGAACCGGTCGGCGGGACGGCCGCCAGCCAGACCAGACCGGCCGCGAGGACCAGCAGACCGCCGCCGATCAGCGGCTTGGCCCCGACCTTCATCATGAGCCGGGCGGTGATGGCCGTCATGAAGATCATGAGGAGCACGGTCATCGGGAGCAGCGCGGCGCCGGACTCGAAGGCGCCGAAGCCCAGCACCTGCTGGAGGTACAGGTTGAGGAAGTACCACATCGGGATCCAGGCGGCACCGAGCAGCGTCATCGCCAGGTTGGCCGAGCCGAGGCGCGGGACCCGCCAGACGCTGAGCGGCATGAGCGGCTCGCCGATGCTCTTCTGGATCACGAAGAACAGGACCAGGAGGACGGCGGCGCCGATCAGCTGGAGGATCGTGCCGGTGGAGCCCCAGCCGACCTCGGGGGCGCGGACCACGGCGAACACGGCGAGCGCGAGACCGGCGGTGACGGCGGCGGCTCCGAGGACGTCGACCGAGCCGCGGCGGGACTCGACGTTCGGGAGCAGCTTGGTCGCGGCGAGGGTGGCGAGGCCGATCGGGATGTAGATGATGAAGACCCACTGCCAGCTCATCCACTCGGTGAAGACACCGCCGAGGAAGACGCCCGCGGTACCGCCGGCGGGAGCGGCGGCGCCGTACAGCGCCATCGCCTTGCCGAGCTCCTTCGGGTCGTGCATGAAGAGCATCATGAGCAGGGTCATGGCGGAGGGCGCGATCAGCGCACCGCCGACGCCCTGGACGGCGCGGCCGACGATCTCGACCCAGGCGGTCTGCGCGGCGGCGGCCACGACGGAACCGGCGATCATGACCGCCCAGCCCGAGACGAAGATCTTGCGGGCGCCGACCAGGTCGGAGAGGCGTCCGCCGAGGAGCAGCAGACCGCCGAAGACGATCACATAGGCGTTGAAGATCCACTGGAGCTCGCTCTGCGAGAAGCCCAGGTCCTTCTGCATCTCGGGGAGCGCGACCCCGATGATCGACGTATCCATGATGACCATGAACTGTGCGGCGGCGAGCACGACAAGTGCCCACCAGCGCCGGGGATTGACGGTTGACATTGCCCTGACCCTTCGCTCGCTACGACCCCCGACCGAAGCCGGGGCATACCCCTAGGGGGTACCTGTGCGCAGCACCGTAGCATACCCATGGGGGGTATGTAAGAGTGAGGTGAGGGCGCGTGGGAAGCACTGCCTCCGCACCCCCGGCCGGGCACAATGCCCCCATGACCGCAGACCAGGACCCCGCGCTCCTCCGGCGCTGGAACACCACCCTGCTCGCCGCCCGCGCCGGCCGCGAGGGCCCCGACCCCGCCCCCTACGGCCGCAACCTGCTCGCCCGCTGGGCCGAGCCGCAGCGCCACTACCACACGGTCGACCACCTCAGGGCGGTCCTCGACCGCATCGACGAACTGACCGATCAGGGTGGCGAGGGCGGCGAGTTGGAGCTCGTACGGCTCGCCGCCTGGTTCCACGACGCCGTCTATCGCCCCGACCGCTCGGAGAACGAGGAACGCTCGGCGGCCCTCGCCGAGAAGGCCCTCACCGAGGCCGGACTCACCCCGCACGAGGTCACCGAGGTGGCCCGGCTCGTCCGCCTCACGACCGGCCACGACCCGGCCGGCGGCGACCTCAACGGCGAGACCCTCTGCGATGCCGACCTCGCGATCCTGGCCTCGGACCGCGATACCTACAGGGGGTATACGGCGGCGGTGCGCGAGGAGTACGCCTTCGTCCCCGAAGCCGCCTTCCGCGAAGGCCGCGCGACGATCCTGCGCCACCTCCTCGGACTCCCCCGCCTCTTCCGTACGCCCTATGGCGCGGCGGTCTGGGAGGAGCGGGCACGGGAGAACATGGAACGGGAACTCGCGGAACTGACGGACATGTCCGGAAAGGCCTGAACGGATCGAGTCGACCTCGAAACGTAATGAGAAGGACCCTCTTCCGCCGGTAAGATCATTTCACTTTGTCTTCACCCGCGAGAGATTCCAGGAAAAAGACCATGAGACTGCGTACGGCCCTCCCGATCGCCGCCGTATTGCCCGCCCTGCTCGCCCTGTCCGCGTGCAGCGGCGAATCCTCGGATTCGGGCGACAAGAATCCGAAGGCGAGCGCGCAGAACACGCGGAGCGCCGAGGAGAAGGAGGCCGCGGAGGCGAAGAGGCTCGGCGCACTCGACACCAGACAGCTCGAAAAGGTCGCCCTCACGGGAAAGACCGCCGGATTCGACGCCAAGAAGATAGCCAAGGCGGAGGTCGAGGCCGGCCGCGGCATGGAGGCCGACCGGAAGGCCTGCCAGCCGCTCGCCAGCCTCATCGGCGGCTTCACCCACATCCCGGCCGTCAGCGAGGTACACCGCTCGCTCCAGCCGGTCGAGGCGACCAGCGCGACCGTCGGCTCCATGTGGCTCGCCTCCCACTCCGAGGAGAACGCCGCCCGGGTGATGAAGGAGCTGCGCGCCGCCGTCACCGACTGCCCCAAGGGCTTCAAGACCCTCGGCCTCACCTACGGAAAGGTCGAGAGTCTCCCGGCGCCGAAGCTCGGTGACGAGGCCGTCGGCTACCGGATCACCGGCGACATCGGCAAGCAGAAGGTGCCGATGACGTACACGGTGGTGCGCGAGGGCGGAATCATCGCCGCGTTCTACGGCGTGAACATGCTGGACACGCAGAAGGCGGCGATCCCGGAACCGCTGATCAAGGCGCAGCTGGACCGCCTGGGGGGCTGACGTCCCCCCGTTTTTCCGTACCCACGGAAGAGGCCTCCCCCGGAAAGCTCTCGCTTTCCCGGGGAGGCCCCTTTCATGTCGGCCGACCAGGTCAGTCGACGTGCCCCGATTCCATCGGGAACTCCGGCGGCGAGGGGGCGTCGTACAAGGACTGAAGGTCACCCATCAGCTCGTACTCCGCCTCCCGCCAGGACGGGTTGGCACCGACGACGAAGCTGTCGCCGTCCCGTTCCAGCATCCACGTGTACGCGGCGCTTTCCTCCGGAATGCCGTGCCGTTCACCGAGCACGGCGAACTCCTCGGCGGTCGCCCGCCGGATGTGGAGCCCGTTCCGGTAGAGGGGCTTGAGGAACATCAGTTCCACATGCCCGATGGAGACCTCGACCCTCGTCGTGGTCTGGTCCACCAGGGTGGCCGGACTGGTCAGGAACAGTTGCCGGTGCGAGGGGAGAAACGCGGTGACTCTGAAGAGCCGCCCCTCCCGGATGAAATCCGTCATGACCGCCGTCTTCCTCTCCTTATTCGACCGGTGTTCCGTTGGCGTAGGTCAGCTTCGTCGGATAGACCTGCTTGACCACCATCTTCCCCGTCTCCGGGTCCCTCACGGTCATGTGCCACTCGACGGAGGCCCACTTCCGGTACTCCATCCGGAGAGCCGCACGGAGCTTGACCATCTCCCACGCGGTTCCGTAGCCGCCGTCCTGAATGAGCTTCCAGCTGCTGTCCGGGATCGAGTCCCCTCGCGCCAGAAGCATGGACAGCGCCTCGTCGGCGGTCTTGGCGCCCTCGACACCGTCCAGGGAGACCGAGAGCTTCACGTTGGGGTTGGACACCGCCCGCTCCACACCCACCGTCCAGATGGCGCGCTTCCCCAGCCCCATGCTCTCCGGCAGTTCGATGCCGTACAGCTCCTTGTTGTTGAACGTCTGACCGCCGAGGGACTTGGCCAGGTCGTCCGAGTAGGGGTTGATTCCGAGGACGACGTGATCGCCGTCCTTCACCAGACCGGCGAGGATCGCGGCGCACTTCTTGACGAGGTCGTCGCCGCTCGACGCCACCGAGAACGAGGCGACCTTGAAGGTCACGACGTCCCCGGCCTGGCACACCTCGTCGATCTTCCGGAGGATCCGGCTGATGATGCCCGAGATGGCGGCCTCGGTCAGACCGATGGTGCGGAGCGCCCGGTAGGCGTCCATGAACCCGACGCCCATCCTGAGGGAGGCGTCCAGCGCGGCCACTCCGGCCTTGGCCCCGCGGAAGAGCGGGCCCGCGACGAACCAGCTGGCCGCCCAGGCGCAGTCGCCCCAGCTGCCGCCCGACACACCCGGGGTGAGCAGCTTCGCGCAGCCGATGAAGTCCCCGAGGAGGATGTCGACCGGGTCGATGCCCGAGTTGAACTCGGTCATCGTCAGCGTGATGGTGAGCGTCTTGGTCTCGGCCTCGGTCGTCTCCGGGCCGAGGTAGACGGTGTCCGCGGCCGGGCAGCTGCCCGAGGCCGTGTACTGCTCCCACGGCACCATGCACATGTACACGTCGACGTGCGACTTGTACGTGACGTCGGACGTGACCTTGCAGTCCCCGAAGTGGATGATCGGGTTGCAGTTGTCCTTCTTGACGTTCTTCGGCTCACCGATGTACTCGATGTGGTCGAGCACCGCCCACACATCGCTGATCCCGG
>NZ_JBEOZK010000037.1:0-27074 GCF_040297565.1 Streptomyces sp. NPDC001728 | reverse complement strand
CTCCTGCGCGTCCGGCGACCAGGTCCGCGCATCCCCCACCAGATCACTCACACACTGTCAACGAGCCTGAACTCAAAGCGTTTCGGATCAATAGCTGACATGGCGATGCTACGAAGTAGTGTGCTGGAGGGGATCGAAGCGGGCGACGTCGAAACGGCGGAGCAAGCGGAAGATGCTCTCTCTGCATTCGAGCGCTTGGTCGCGCAGGCGGGATCGCTACATGCGGCAGCAGCACAACTTCGAGTCGTAGACCGCAACACCCCCATCGAGCCCGGCGTCCACCTGCTGAATGCGCACACCGGTAAAGGCCAGCAGTTCGATTGGGTATTCATCCCTGGCTTTGAGGACTTCCACATCCCCGACAGCCGAGCAGACACGCCGGACACCTTGGCTGAGGAGCTCCGCGTTGTCCTCGTCATGGTCTCCAGGGCGCGCCACGGAGTCGTTGTGAGCAGCGCCCGCTCACTCATTTCCAATGCCGGCAGACCGTACGCCACCCGGGCCAGCCGGTGGTGGCCCGTGATCACCGCGGCTTGCCTGATGACCTCCGACGACTTCAGCCAGCACATTGCCAAGCTGGAAGTGCCGGCGGGTCAAGATACGCCCCAGGCTACGAAGCGGCCGTGAGCTGCTGACGGGGGAGTCCCAGACAGACTGGCCTGCCCGCCTGCTCAATGAAGCGTTCGAAGACGTCCAGAGTGCCCGGCAGCAGCAGAGCCGTCAGGTTGCATCGCCTGAAGCCGAGCAACGACGGTCGGCAGGCGGAACCGAGAGATTTGGAGTCCCATGGACCACTTTGAGCCATCGGGGGATCTGGACCTCCTCCGTGTCAGATACTGCCCTGACCCCGGTGCTGACCTGAGTCATATGCCGGGGCCCTAGCGGAGCCCACGATCGATGTCAGGAGTGCGATGCAGCTGACGCATGCCAAGGTGATCAACTTCCGCGCCCTGGACGACGCGGACGTGCGCATCGAACAGAAGACGACACTCATCGTGGGGCGCAACAACAGCGGCAAGACATCATTCGTCAACCTGTTCGAGAAGTTCTTCGGCGATGATGAAACAAGGTTCACCCTGGAAGACTTCTCCACGGGTCGCATCGCCGAAATCGAACGTGCTCGCCAAGTCTTCGCCGAGGCACAGGAACACACCCTCCAGAGCGATCAGGACGTCCAGGACGACAAACTATCCAAGGCGTACGAGCTCGTACCTTCCATCCGGCTCGAGCTCACAATTGAGTACGACGAGTCCGATGACCTCACCCCCCTATCCGACGTAATCCTTGACCTCGACGACTCCTGCTTTACGGTTCGAATAATCGCCTCGCTCGAGGCAGACCGACCGCACGACTTTCTCCAAAATTTCTTGGAGGCCAGTCAACGTCACAAGTTCGATTCCACCAAGTGGCTTCGGAAGAACTTCGCAACATACTTTGCACCCAAGTATCGAGCCGTCAGCCCGATGGACGAGCAGGTGACGAAGGAGATCGGGCGCGGGGCCGCACAGGCAATCGTCTCGGTTAGGTTTATCTACGCACAGACCAAGGTGGACGACTCCCCGGCTGACAAGGCTCGAACGCTGTCGAAGACGTTCGAAACCTACTATCGACTCAGAAGCGGACCTGAAGGGCGGCATCAAAGTATCGAGCAGATCGAGGACGCATTGACGGCCGCGTCTGTAGAGCTCGACAGCAGCTATAAGGCCCTCTTCGACCCGGTCTTCGAGGATCTCCACAGCTTCGGGCTTGGGACCATCACACCTGTCGAGAAACCCCGCATCGTGTCCCTCATGGAAGGGACGGGCATACTCAAGGGCAGTGCACGTCTCCAATACCCGTCCGGCGACGGAGACTTTCACCTCCCCGAGGGACACAACGGGCTCGGCTACAGCAAACTGATATTCACCATCCTCCAGGTAATCAGCTTCCATCAATCGTACGAGCGCGCCTCTCCGAAACCTGCTCTGCAGGTGCTATTCATCGAAGAACCGGAAGCCCACCTGCACCCCCAAATGCAGGAGGTCTTCATCAAGAATATCCAGGACTTCATCGGACGCAAGGCTCCGTGGAATGTACAGGTGATCATAACCACCCACTCATCCCACATCGTTGCGAGTGGCGGATTCGATTCGATTCGCTACTTCGATCGTGCTGGCGTCAGCGGGAAGGTGAAGGATCTCTCCACGTTCCAGGCTAACGTTAAGAAGACGTCCAGCGGTGACGAGACACTCCGATTCCTGCGCCAATACATGGTCCTGCACCGGTGCGACATGTTCTTCGCTGACAAAGTCATCCTCATCGAGGGGACTGCGGAGAGACTTCTGCTCCCCGAAATGGTGCGCCGCTGCGCAGGAGGGCTCCTCCATCAATACGTTTCAGTCATCGAGGTCGGCGACGCTTACGCGATCCGATTCCGTGAGCTGTTGGAGTTCCTAAACGTGAAGACCCTCGTCATCACCGACATCGACTCGATTATTCCGTCGGACCAGAAGACTTGCCCACCGGGCACCCCTGGAGCGATCACAGCAAACTCCACCCTCAAAAACTGGCTCCCGGGCCGCTCCGAGATCACGGATCTCGTAGCGGCGGTTGCCGACGCCAAGGAAGACGGCCACGTGCGCGTCGCCTACCAGATTCCGGAGAATCCAGGAGGTATCTGCGCACGAAGCTTCGAGGATGCCTACATCATCGCGAACGCGGCCGGCCTCGCCCGAAACCTTCGAAACCTGCAAATGAAGCGTGCTTTTCTCCAGGAAGTTGGCGCGGACCCAACTACTGAGGACATTGAAGCCAACGCATTCGAGATCGCCAAGAATCTCGCCCGACACAAAACTGACTTCGCGTTCGACGTCATGCTCCTGGAAGACTGGTCAGTTCCCCGTTACATCGCCGAAGGACTTCAGTGGCTCACCTAGACACATTCGACGCAGTCGTCACAGAGCTGAAGTCACGACGCAGCTTCCTCATGGAAGCCGGCGCAGGTGCGGGCAAGACAACTGACCTCGTACGCACCCTTCAGCACCTTCTCAGCTGCCGACGTTCAGAGCTGGAGTCTCACGGCCGGCGGATCGCCTGCATCACATACACGAACGTCGCCAAGCGGAACATTATCGAGCGCATCTCAGCGGACCCACTTGTCACCGTCGGAACCATCCACGAGTTCCTTTGGAGCGTCATTCGGGACTATCCTCGGGAACTGTGGCAACAGATCCTCCAATACAACAACGGCCTGCGCAAACCGGAAGATCTGGACGGAATAGCCACTCCGTCAGCCATCGAATATTCCGACCGGGGTCGGAAATTGAGCGAAGGCCGCATATCTCACGATGACGTCATTGCACTCTCGCTTCGCCTCGTAGCCGCCCACCCAAAGCTCATACGCATCATCACCGGTAAGTATCCGGTGATCCTCGTCGACGAATACCAAGACACCTCGCCCCAGACAATAGAACTCCTGCTTGACTATCTAGCACAAGCGGGCAAGGAGCCTTGCGTGGTGGGCCTCTTCGGCGACTCCATGCAGAAGATCTACAGGTCTGGGGTGGGCGCCGTTTCGCACGACCGCCTGACGGTCATCACCAAGCCACAGAACTATCGATGTTCACGTTCCGTTGTCGACCTTCTCAACAAGATGCGTCCGGAGCTCCGACAGGTGGCGACTGGCAACCAACAGGTTGGCGAGGTTCACCTATTCCTCAATACGGACACGCCATCCGGCCAAGATCGGCTCTCCTCAGCTGAATCCGACTTGGTAGGCATGGGCTGGTCACTGGAGAGCTGCAAGTACCTGATGCTCACGCACCGTGGTATCGCAGGAAGCCTCGAGTATGCCAACCTGCTTGAACAGTACCGAGGACTCGGTAGCCGCGGCCCCGACGACCTGATGTCTCGCAACGAGCCCTACATCCAATTTCTGACACGAATCGAGGCCCTGTGCGCGGCACATCACGCCAGGGATTATGCGGAGCTGACGAGTCTGCTCGCGCAAGGTAGACGACGCATCACCCAGCACGCCGACAAGCGAACTGTGAGCGAGGCTATCCGCGAGCTAAACCTTCTACGCGCCAACGGAACAATCGGCGAGGTCTTGGACTTCATGGACAACAGTCCACTGCTGGCCATGCCGAGAAAGGTGAAGGAGCGCGAACGTCGCAGAACCGCGCTCCATCTCGACGAACGTCAGCAACGGCAAGCTGACTTCTCCACCAACCTCCGCGGTGTTGCCTACCAAGAAGTCGTCAGCGTCACCCGATTCATCGACGAGCTCACGCCCTTCTCCACCCAACACGGCGTGAAGGGAGATGAGTTTGAGAACGTAATCGTCGTGATCGACGACTCCGCCTGGACCATGTACAGCATCGGCAAGATGCTAGCCGGGACCGATACGCCAGACCGCTCTCAGCGTTCGCGGAACCTCTTCTACGTCTGCTGTTCACGTGCACGCCGGGGCCTAGCCGTCGTTTTCATGCACGACCTCCCGGACGGAGCCGAAGCAACGGCCCGCGACTGGTTCAGCTCCGGCACCGTCCACCCCTGAGATAGCCAGACAACAGCCTGGCTCACAACAGGTCGGGGATGGCTCGGGCCGCCTCTCGGGCCGTACGGCCCACGCCGACCAGAGTCGCCGACGCCGGGCCCGTCCAGTCGCCGTAGCCGAGGAGGTGGATGCGGGGGTCGGTGGCGCACTGGGTGCCGTGGGTGGGGATGTGGCCGTCGGAGGTGCGGAGGGCGAGGGACGTGAGGTGGGTGAGGGCGGGGCGGAAGCCGGTGCACCAGATGATGGCGTCCGCCTCGGCGGTCATGCCGTCGGCCCACGCCACGCCGGTCGGGGTGAGGCGGTCGAACATCGGGGTGGCCTTGAGGAGGCCGGCGTCGCGGGCTTCGCGGACGGGTGGGACGGCGACGATGTCGCCGAGCGCGGAGATGCCGCCGGTGTCGGGGCGGCCCTCGTCGAGGGCGCGGCGGCGGGCGGTGGCGGCGTCGAAGAGGGCGCGGCCGTCGATGTCGTCGGGGAGGTAGCGGGGGTCGCGCAGGGTGGCCCAGGTGAGCTGGGTGTCGTGCGCTAGGTCGGCGGCGATCTGGGCGCCGGAGTTTCCGCCTCCGACGACGATGACTCTCTGGCCTGCGAACGTCGCCGCGTCGTCGTACTCGACGGTGTGGAGTTGGCGGCCCTGGAAGTCAGTCTGGCCGGCGATCGACGGTACGAAGGGGCGGGACCAGGTGCCAGTGGCACTGATGACCGCGCGGGCGTGCCAGGTGTCGGAGTCGGTTTCTATGCGGAGGAGTTCATCTTCGTCGTGGACTCCTCGGACACGTACAGGGCGGACGAGGGGGAGGTCGTACCGCTGCTCGTAGTCGGTGAAGTACTCGACGACGTGTCCCGCTTCGGGGAACTGCTCGCCCTGCTGGGGCGGCATGATGCGGCCCGGGAGGGAGGAGTACGCCGCCGGGGAGAACAGGTGGAGGGAGTCCCAGGCATGCCGCCAGGCGCCGCCCGGTGCCGTGCCCGCGTCCAGGACGACGAAGTCGAGGCCGGCTCGGCGCAGGTGGTAGCCGGCGGCGAGTCCGGCCTGGCCTCCGCCGATCACCACAACGTCGAACGTCCTGCTCATGTCGGGGACTTCCCTTCTTCCGATTACTTCGAGTTCGGTTACGTACGGGTGGCGGCGAGGCCGGTGACGGCCGCGACCGCCGCAAGCAGTGCGAACAGGTGAGGGTATCCGCCCAGCGAGCCGGCGAGGGCCGCGCTCGCGAAGGGCGCGAGGGCTCCGGCCGCGGTCGGAAGCGCTCCGAGGAGCCCGGACAGCCGCCCGTAGTGGGCCGCTCCCCACCTGTCCGTGACAGCGGTGGCCTGGGCGAGGGTGAGGTTCCCTCGGATCATGCCTGTCGTCATGGAGCGGGCGACGACCAGGGGGTAGGGCCCTGAGATCGCGGCCAGTGCTGCTGTCGCAAGGCCGCCGCAGGAGATGAGCACGGCGAGACGAAGTCGGGGCCCGGTGCGGCGGGCGAGCAGCCGAAGAAGAGGCGTCCTAGCAAAGGATGCACCGCGCAACGGCGGTCAATCCAGGACACTTTCACGGATCTGCCCCGCCCTTCAGGGATGGCGGGTTACGGGTGCCCTTCCCCAGCTCCCCCGGCACAAGATGCATGCACCAGGCACTGGTCCCCAAGTTTGGTCCCCAGACTCGCGCGAGATCGCAGCGACCCGTCCCATTCAGAGGTCGCGGACGGCCGGTGGCTGGAAGGGACGACTCGTGGCTCGCTGGCCACTGCTGCGATCCCTGCGCCCATGAGAGGCCGCACGGAGCTCGCTTCGCGCGGGTCCTTCCAGACCCCAGCGTTCGGGGTCACGAAGGACACAACTCCCAGAGCGGCACTGGGCGGCAGGGTCCGGGGAGGATCCGGAAGCACCCTCTGCCATCGTGAGGCCTTGCCGGCCTACCGGCAGGTCAAGACGTCCAAAGGTCACGACCCTTGGACCAGCGTCTCGTTTACGGTCAGCAGAAGCTCGCCTGTCGACCCCGACGCCTGGCCGCCCCCCACACCCTCCGCAGGCCCCCTTGGAATTGATCATCTAGGAAACTGAGCCACTGACCGGACCCGGCGAGGCAAACGGACATCCATGAGGACCGTCACCAGAGCTGCTGGAGCCAGTAGCCGACGGCACTCGCGGCGGTGATGCCGGCACCGTAGCTAAGGCCGCGCACGAAGTGGCCGGCGGCGGCACGGCGCTGTCGGCGGCCCCAGCGGAACAGACCGCGGCGGGTCCGCGGCGTACCCGGGCCGCGCGGGCGAAGTGGGGGTGGTGGTCACGGTCGGTCCCTTCCTCGGGGATGCGAAAGGGAGCCCTCCGGGCACTGCGGTGCCCGGAGGGCTCCCTTCGATGTGGGTAACGTGCGGGTACTTCGGTGGATCAGCGGTTGGCGAACTCGCGCAATCGATCGGCCAGGCGCCGGTCGGGCGGGCCGGTTATGCCGCCGTCGTCGTCGGCGAGCCGGTCGACCTCAATCTCCAGCTGTCCGGTGGGGGGTGTGCTGCCGACGGAGCCGTTCTTCCTGACGTAGGAGGCCACCGCGCTCAGACAGTCCAGGAGGACCTCGTCGATTCCGCCGCCTTCGGGGTAACGGCAGTGACCTCGTGCCGCCAGTGAGCAGCTTCGCGGTGCTCACCGAGGGCGAGGTGGTGCAGGTGGAGGCAGTAGGCGGCAATCCGGTTCCCGGCACCGGCGGACAGCTGCCACCAGAACTGGGCGCTCTCGGGGTGGCCGGTGAGGAAGAGCAGGCAGGCGAAAACGGCGGCGCCGTCCTCGTCGAACTCGCCCTGGGTACCACGGGCGGGGGCGTCGGCGAGGCGACTGATGTCGGCCGGGGCACTGGGGGCGTTGATCGCCCACCGGCACACGGTCGACAGCTGCCGGCCCGCCCGGGCGGCGCCGGCGAGGTGGACGGACGGCGATACCGAGCTGCGGCCGGCGTCCGCGGCGAGTCGGCGCAGGGCAGCCCCGACGTCGAAGCGGGGGTTCCCCGCGACGGAGACCGCGGCGTCTTCCAGGAGGTCGTCTATGGTGCGGGTCACTACTGGCCTTCCTTCTGCCGGGCCGCGGCACGGGTGGGCAGGCCCAGCTTCCTGCCCAGGCGTTCCTTGGCCCGGCGGCAGTGGTGGTTCACGGTGCGCTCGTCGATGTGCATGTACCGGGCGACCTGCTTGGTGGAGTACCCCATCAGGAACCGCATCACGATCACCGTGTACTGACGTACCGGCAGCTCGGAGATCGCCTCGTACAACCCGATCTGACTCGGCGCGAACTCCAGTTCGCCACGCAGGGCACGCAGGTTCTGGCCGATCGGACCGTTGATGACGTACGCGGGATCACGCCCCTCCCGGGCGAGGCGCCTGGCCACGTGCCGGTGCAGCACCGCAAGGGTCCGGCGCTCCAGCTCGTCCTCCTGGAGCAGCCCTTCCCAGGAGGTCAGGATCTCCAGGAACACCTCGTGCACGACGTCCTCGGCGTCCTACGGCTGCCGCAGTGGAGTTCGGCATAGAGGTGGAAGAACTCCTGATGGCTGAGGACGAACGCCTCGAAGTCGAGCGGCAGCGGAAACGTCGTGTGTACGCCGCCGGCATGGCCCGGGTCGGACCCGGTCGCGTCACGCACGCGGGCCTCCCGCGTTGTGCGGGCAGAGCAGCACAGCAGTGGTCACGGATACTTCCTTATCGAGGGACGGGCACCAACTCCCGGTGCCGGAGGGCGTGTTGCCCTCCCACCGATCACTTAAGCGAAATCGGCACCCGAACACTCATGCGTGCGCGAAGAAAGTTCACGGACCGCACCCGGACCGCCACGGAACGCAAGATCGAGAAGGCGGGTGAGCACCTCTGAGCAGACGCAATCCCTCCCGCAGCACACCCGCACACACGGCCCATGTGACACACGGCACACCATTCGCGCCTCGTCGGCGCACTTACCCGCGGCCTGAGACCGCGCTCGTCCAGGCGCTCACCACAACATCGGCACCCTCACCACACGGGCTCTGTCACAGGCCGCACGAACTAGTACTCCAGCTGTAGATCGGGGCCCGAGTAGCATGTGGCCCGCGGCCGGAGTTGGCGTGATCATGGGGGTGACGTGACGGGGTCTGCGGGTTTTGGGTGCGCGGCGTGCTGCGCTGAGGACGCCGTGGTGGCGCGGGCGCACCATCAGAGCCACACGGGGGTCCGGGTCGAGAGGATGATTCAGGACGACTCGCATTTCATTGTCTCCGTCCAGCGCTGCGGTCTCTGTTTGCAAGCGTTTGTGAGCGTTTTCACCGAGTACGTCGACTGGGTCGCCTCACGGGACGCGCAGTACCGGACCGTGCTGCCGATCACGGATGCCGAGGCGGACGATCTGATGGCGGGGCGGTTGATCCCGCAGCGGGTCGGGGTCCTGGGACACGGCCGTCGCCATCTGCAGAGCGACTGGCCGAGCGAGGCCGACGAGCCGTCCGTGTACTGGGACAGCGGCGTCTTCGAGGTGCGCGAGGGGTACTGACCCGGACGGCCCCTTGCCGGGCGGCGCCGTCTTTGCCAGGCCGAATCTTGCGGGCGACAGACGACGCCATCGTGACCTACGACGGACGACATGGAATGGACTTTCCCTGGGCCGTCAGACGCTGTAGATCGCTCTTGAGCTGCTGGTGCCTACGCTTTCCGTGGCTTGCGCCGCTTGCCCCAGCGGCTTTGTGGCCGGCTTCGGCCCTGGGCCGGCATCGCCGCGTTGAACTGGGCTTTGGTGGTCACGGCTCGTGGTTCAGGTACGAGCGTGGTTGCCGTTGATCGCCACGGGACGGCCGAGGCCCAGCCGACCAGGTGCATGGTCTCGTCGTAGTGGGGAGCGAACTGCGCGACGTTGATGGTGGGCATCTGGTAGTTCAGGCTGCGGACGTGATAGGCGGCCGCAGATCGCGCCTTCGGCACCTCGGTTCAGAGCAGATGGCAGTTGGGCACCTTGGCGGCGTCCGCGAACTCAGGCAGTTCGATGACCGTGACGCCTGCGCCCTCCAGGAGCTCGGTCCCTTCGGCGCCGGGAACGAAGGTGTCGGGCTCGCGCCAGGCGGTGACGACGCGGCGGATGCCGGCATCGCGGATGAGCTGGGCGCACGGGTGGGGCCGGGAGGCGCGTTTGGCGCAGGGTTCGAGGGAGCTGTAGATCGTGGCGGTGGTGAGTCGGGGATCGGCAGCGGGGAGCTTGGCGAGGGCGGCTTCCTCGGCGTGGTCGTGGGGGTCGCTCTCGCGGGAGTAGCCGCGGGTCAGTTCGGTCCCGTCGGCAGCGACGATGACCGCGCCCACGCTGAAGGCCGTCGTCGAGGGCGGGCACAGAGCGGCGAGCTCACAGGCGAGGGCGAGCCAGGCCCGGTCCGCGGCGTTGGGTGCGCGGCCGTGGCCAGGGGTGCCGGTGGAGAAGGGGGTGTTGCTCATCGGGGCTCCGTCGAGGTGTCCTTGGGTGCGTACCTCAGGAGTACCACGTCGCCGATCTGGCGGGTCTCAAGGAGCCGGAGGCGGGCGGTGGGGCCGCCGAGGTAGTGCGCGGGGCCGAGCATCCGTACGGCGTCGGGCTGGCCGACGAGGAGCGGGGCGATGACGAGCTGGAGCTCGTCGGCGAGTGCTTGCTCGAGGAGTTGGGTGTGGATGGTGCCACCGCCCTCGACCATGAGGCGGTGGATCCCGTGGGACCCACCGAGTACGTCCAACGCGACAGGCCAGGTGTGCTCGGTGGGGACGACGACGATCTCGGCCAGGTCACCGAGCGCCGCCCGCGCCTTGCTACCGGCTTCCTGGCCGACGGCGAGTACGAGCTTCTCCCCTCCGTGGTGCCAGAACTTCCAGTTCGGGTCCAGGTCCCCGGTGCCAGTGATCGTGACCTTCAACGGGTACTCCGGCCGGCCGGCGGCAACCCGGGCCGCACGGCGCTCCTCGGAGTTCACGAGGAGGCGGGGGTTGTCGGCGCGGAGGGTGCCGGCGCCGACGAGGATCGCGTCAACGGAGGCGCGGACGGAGTCGACGCGGTCGAAGTCCTCCGGGTTGGACAGCATGAGCCGGTCTTCACCGGGGCGGGTGTCGAGGAAGCCGTCGATGGAGACCGCAGCGGACAGAAGGACGTAAGGGCGAGACACGGAGAACTCCAAGGGTGAGCAGATCAAGCAGGGTGTAGCACGATGCGGTCGAGCGCGGCCCGGAACTCGGCAACGCCTTCGTCACCCGCCGCAGGGGCAAGCGCCAGGTCCAGCCGCCCCAGCTGACCGATGATCCGGGCGGACCCGGTTTCGGCCGCGATCCCAACAGCCTGCGTACCGATCCTGGCGGCCAGCGTCATGTTCCCGGTGCCCGCGTGGGCACGCGCTGCCCGGGCCAGGTAGACCCCTCGGTCGCGCCGATACATCGCCGGCAGCGCCGCGATCGCGCTGTCGAAGCCGACGGCGGCCCGCTCATAGTCCCCCAGTGCGGCAAGGGAACGGGCACGGGCAGTCCTGATGTACGCCTCATCGAGCCACGAGCCCCAGACTCCGTCGACGTCCGCACGGCCCAGCAGGGTGAGTGCGGTCTCGTATGCGCGATGGGCTTCGGTGCCTTCGCCGAGTATCGCGTGCGCGTGCGCCTCGTGGAGGACGGCGATGACTTCGAGCCGGCTGCCCGGCCGGGCCGTGCGCCGGGCAGCGGCGGCGAGCCCCAGGCCGTCGGTGGGATGGCCGGTATCAACAGCGAGCTGGGCCTTGCGAGCGAGGATGTACGCGGTGAGGTCGGTATCGCCGGTGATATGGGAGGCGTCGAGCGCCTTCGCCGTATGGCCGTACGCGGCGCGATCGTCACCGATGTCCTGGGCGAACCAGCCGGCCAGCTCCTCGTACCGCGTCTCCAGGGCCAGAAGGTCGGCCGCGTCAGCACCACGGGCTGCCCGACGCCGAGCGGCAAGCGCGACAAGCTGCTGCTCCAGCGCGGGCAACACGTGCCGGGGCCCGATGAGGTTGTCGGCTTGGATCATCACGCGGCGAAGGCGTGCGAAGTGCTCGACGGGGGATCCCATGTCGGCGACCTCGGCCGCGGTCGCCACTGTCGGGGCCGGGAGCGCGGTTGCGGCAAGGCCGGCGAGCCCAGAAGCGAGAACGACACGACGAGGAACGGGCACGAAGAGGATCCTTCCGTGGATTCGGGCTGGGACGACGACCGTGTCCGTGTCGTCGTCGACTGAGCCTGCCTGCCCGAACGCGCCGAAGGCCAGGACCTCTGGGGCGCTGGCCCCATGGCTCCGTGCATTGGCTCCATGGACCTGTGTCACGGTTCTGGACACGGGGGCGGGACGCACCTGGGGCTGTGCGCCCTCGGCCCAGTCCCAAAGGCGAACCAACGCCCCTGCAGCGTCGAGGGCCTCGTCGAGCGCAACTGCGGCTTGGCGGGGGACGGGGCGTTCGGCACGTTCAAACCGCCCCAGATGGGAGCGGTCGATCAGGGCCTTGCGGGCGAGTGCCTGCTGCGACAGGCCGCGAGCTTCCCGGAACTGGCGTAATTCGTAGCCCCATCGGTGCCACGGGCCGGCGTCCGGCGTCAGCTCGCTCGGCTGCTGACCCATGCCTCCCCCTCGTGAACTCCTGCCCGTCTTGCGGGTACTTCCGACGGCTCCGCCTGCAGCTGGATGGGGCCAGAGGGGCCAGCGCACGGGGCCCCATGCGAAGTCTCCCGGCGAGGCCGCCCGGCCGTTTTCATCGTCGGTACGAGCTGATCACACCGTATCCGAACGACGCATGCCGAGGCCCTCATTCGCTCATTGCGGAGAAGCGGGCGGCTGGTTCGCGCGCTGCGACGCAACAACCGGGCGCTTCCCTCAAGGGCTGAGGTACGACCTGTGAGAAGGCGATCATGGAACGAATCGGAAACCTGGGCAGCGTGATCGACGCCCCCGAGCATCGGACGAGTCTCACGCTGCCCGCTGACGAGCTGGCGCCGAGTCGCGCCCGCTCCTTCACCCGCGCGGCCCTGATTGCCTGGGGAGTCGAAGACCTCCTGGACGAAATCGTGCTGATCGTCAGCGAGCTCACGACGAACGCCGAGCAGCACGGTCGCCAGCCTGCCGAACCTGACAACTGGCCGAGTGCGGCGGACAGGAACCTTGACGAGATCACGCTGACGCTCGCCTTCCAGGCGGACGTCGTGGGGATCGAGGTGGAGGACAACTCCCCCGAGCCCCCCGTCCCGCGGGTCGCCTCCCCCTTCGCGACTGGCGGACGCGGCCTGTTCCTCGTATCCGCCGTGGCCGACGCCTGGACCGCCTGTCCCAAGCAGGACGGCAGCGGCAAGCGGGTGATCGCCTTCGTGAAGCGTCCCGCGAGCTCCATCGCCCCCTGATCCCGTTCACCGGAGATACCTCATGTCCACCCTGCTCCCGCCCTCGCCTTTACCTCCGAAGGCGCTGCTCCTCGACCTCGACGGCGTACTCCTCGACACCCGCCCGGTCATGGAGCGCGCATGGCAGCAAGTCCTAAACGAGCACGGTCTCGACGTACCGTTCGAGGAGTACGAGCGCCACCTCGGCCGGCCTTTCGCCGACATCATGGAACGGCTCGGACTCACCGAGTCCGAGCGGCTTCACCGCACGTACGAAGCGGCGTCGATCGAGGCGTCCCACCTCGCCCGCGAGCTCGACGGCGCCGCGGAGGTCCTGCACGCCTTCGTCGCCGCCGGCTGGCTTCTCGGCATCGTCACGTCCAAGCCCTTGGAGCGGGCGGCCCCGCTCCTGACCAACCTCGGCTGCCCGTTCTCCACGGTGCGCACGCCGAACGGGGGTGGTCGCGGCAAGCCCGCGCCGGACCCGGTCCTCCTCGCCCTGACCGACCTGGGTGTCGACCCCGCCGACGCCGTGTACGTGGGCGACATGGCGGTCGACCAGGAAGCCGCCCGCCGCGCCGGAGTCCCGTACGTCCACGCCAGCTGGGGGTACGGCTGCCCGGATGTCCCCTCCCCCGTGGTCGCCGAGTCCCCGAAGGACCTGCTGAGGCTCCTCTCCCCGGGACCCTTCCTCGAAGGGAGCCTGCTGTGACCACGCCCTCCCGCCATGTCCACGGTCTGACGCGCGCCGACATCAACGGACAGCCCGCCTGGGCACTGGTCGGTGAAGGAGCGCTCGCGACTCTGGCATCCGACCGGATCACGACCAGCGAGCTGGAGGCTCTGCCTCTGGACGCCGAGGAGCACGAAGCGCTCGTCGATCGTGTCATGGACGCGCTCCAGTGGTACGGGGCCGATCTCAGGACGACGCCGGGCGGGGCCGGGTGGCTGTACGTGCAGCACGTACCGGTCCGTCGCCTGGTGGCTCACGTCGTACGCAAGCTGATGGCCCTCAGCGCCTGGGAGCCGTTCAGAGAGGCGCCCGGCCCGCTGAAGATCGCTCCGCACGAGGGACTCGTCGGGCTACGGGAGAGCAGCTCGCGGGAGTACCGCGCCTACACCGTCACGTGGTCCGGCATCGCCTATCTGCTCGGAGCAACCGCGTTGTACAACCCCTTCCGTACCGCGCAGCTGAGCAACCTGCAGCCGTCGCGCGTCGAGACGCAGTTGCCGAGCCCTCCCCCGTCGGCGCTGCCACGCACCGGCGTCGTCGCGCTCTCGTGGTCTTCCCGCCATGCGGCCACTCTGCTTCCCGTGCTCGAAAACCTGGCACGCAGTGGCCGGACGAGCCTCCTCGTCGATCTCGCCACGGACCCGGCGCAACACTGCGACACCCCAGCCGTCGAGGGCATCAGGCTCGTTACGCCTCCCCCTGGCCTCTTCGCCCTGTCCGGAGCCGTGGAGCGCCTGCAGCTGCGGGACGACGAGCACGTCGTCCAGGTGGAGGAACACGTCGTCCGGCTCTCACGTCTGGTCCGTCTCCTGGCCGTCCTGCTGGAGACGAGCGGTGGATGCACCCAGCCGTCCTGGCGCTCCCTGGTCCGTCTGGAGACGTGGCTGAGCGGTGTCCTGCAGGCGTCTCGCCCACACACGCTGCTCGTCAGCAACGACACCAGCCCCGTCGGCGCGCTCGCCGTCCAGCTGGCCGATCTCAACGGCGTGAACACGGTCCATGTGCAGCACGGGGCCTGGACTGCGGAGTCGGTCGCGTGGCCCGCGCTGCACAGCCGGGACATCGTCGTCATGGGCGATCGCGATGCCCCGCTCGCCAAGGCGTGGGCGCGGCACCCGCAGGCCGAGGTCCACGTGCTGGGGCAGCCCCGCTTCGACATCCTCGCCGGCCTCGGGCGGGAAGCCCAGAGGCAGTACCTGAAGAAGCTGCTGGTCCCCGGATCCGGGCGGAGCCCGGACCGGATCATGGTCTGGGCCTGCCAGCCCTTCGGTCCCGACCGGCTCAAGGCCCACGCCGACCTCCTCCTGGACGGGCTGTGGAAGGCCGAGGGCGAATGGGGACTGGTCATCGCCCCGCACCCGGCGCAGAGCCCGGAGGTGTTCGCCTCGCTGTTGCAGCGGGACGGAAGGCCGCTCGTGGCCGTCGCCGACCCGCAGATAGGGGCCCGGGGTTGTCTCGCCGGCGCCGACGTCGTCGCGAGCGCCTATTCGACGTGCGGCATCGAGGCCGCCCTCTTGGGCGTGCCGGTCCTGGAGATCGGCACCGCCGACGAACGCACACTCGGGCTCACGGCCCACGGCCTCGCGCGACGCTGCAGCACCGCCGGGGACGTCGCCGACGCGCTCTCCGCACCCCTCAAGGCGCTTAAGGCCACCGAATCCGCCTCGACCGACGCGGTGTGCCGCTGGGGCGGCGACAGCGCCGCCCTGGTCGCGCAACTCATCGTCAGCCGCGCCTCCGGCACTCAGCTCGAACACCTCCGAAGCGAAGGAGTCTCCGCCCGATGACATCCCTGACCGCCGACAGCATCGCCGAGCTCTTCGTGGGTGCCGTCGCCCTGGCCAAGTCCGGCGAGAGCGTCAGCCCGCGCGGCATGGCGACTCGTGAGGTCCTCGACGTCCACATGCGGCTCACCCGTCCACGGGCCCGCCTGCTGTACGCGCCCCCGTCCAGGATCCTGAATCCCGCGTTCGCGGTGGCCGAGACCGTCTGGATCCTCTCCGGCTCGGACGAGCCCTGGATCTTCGACTACAACGCGAAGCTCCGCCAGTACGCCGACGACGGAGTCCTGCGCGGCGCCTATGGCCCGCGGATGCGGAAGTGGACTGGCACGGTGGACCAGCTGGCCCGCGTCGTGGAGATCCTCAGGCATGACCCGGACTCCCGCCGAGCCCTGATCCAACTCTACGACCCGGCACGGGACGCCGCCGGGCACAAGGACGTGCCCTGCACGCTCGGCTTCCGCTTCTACCTGCGTGACGGCCGCCTGCACATGTCCACGACGATGCGCGGCCAGGACGTATGGATCGGCATGCCGTACGACCTGTTCTTCTACACGGTCCTTCACGAGCTGGTGGCCGGCTGGATCGGCGCCGAGCTGGGCGACTTCCACCACCACGTCGGATCCCTGCACATCTACGAGAACCACCTCGACCAGGCGGAGGAGTTGACCTCGATCGTCGTGAGCTCCGACATGCCGGACCTCACCACGTCGTGGGAGGGCTTCGACAACCTCCTCCATCAGGTCAGGGGGCGAGACGTGACCGGGCACGCCGGCTGGGACACCATGTCCGAGACCCTGCGCAGCTACCAGCTCTGGAAGGGCGGCCGGCGAGAGCAGGCGACGGACCTGGCCGACAAGATCGACGGGCCGCTCGGCCAGGCTATGACCGCCTGGTACGAGGAGCTGAGCCGTCGCTCCACGACCTCTTCGGGGCACGCCTCGGCCGGTGCGCAGTGACGGCGGCCGTGGACCAGGCGCCCTCGGTCATTCTCGGCCTGTGCTCGTACACCCACGACTCCGCCGCCGCGCTGCTCGTCGACGGACAGCTCGTCGGCTTCGTCGAGGAGGAGCGGCTGTCCCAGAAGAAGCACACCAAGGACTACCCGCGCCACGCAGTCGAGTGGCTGCTCAGCGAGGCCGGGCTGTCCGCCACCGACGTCGACGCCGTGGCCTACAACTTCCGGCCCACCCGCTACCTGCTCGAATCCCCGGCCGCGCTGCGTCTGGCGCTGTCACCGACCACACGTGACCGGGCTGTGCCGCGAGCCCGTGGCTTCGCCAAGGTGGCGATGCGCACCCAGCTCCGTGTCCGCGACATCAGCCGACGGTTCCCCGCCGCACGCGTGACCCCCGTCCTGCACCACCGGGCCCACCAGCTGGCGGCCTTCGCTGCCTCCGGGTGGAACGAGTCCGCTGTGCTCGTCGTCGACAGCCTCGGCGAGCGGCAGACCACGACCATCGCCCGCGGGCACGACGCGCTCCGTCCACGCACCCGCACCCTGGAGGCGATCAACGATCCCGCCTCCCTCGGGTACGTGTACGGCGCGGTCACCGAACACCTCGGGTGGCGCCGCGGTGACGAGGAGGGCACCGTGATGGCGCTCGCCGCACTCGGCGACCCCATGCGATTCCGGAAACTCTTCGCCCGGGCCATCCGTGTCACCCCGACGGGCTTCACCGTCGACCCGCTCTACTTTCCCCCGCGGGTGCTGACTTCGGGCTACCCGAGGACCACCCGGCGCTTCATCGACGCTACGTGCCCCGAACGCCACCCGAGCGAACCGCTGCGCGACGTGCACCGGGATCTGGCCGCGGCCCTCCAGGAGCGCACCGAGCAGGTGATGCTGCACCTGGCCCGCCGAGCGCGGACCGTCACCGGCTCCCGCCGCCTGTGCGTCGGAGGCGGCGTCGCCACGAACTGCGTGAGCATCGGCCGCATCATCGAGGCCGGCGTGTTCGACGAGGTCTTCGTGCCTCCCGCCCCGGGCGACGCCGGCACCGCGATCGGCGCCACCATCGCCATACACCACGATGGCCGCACCCCACAGCCCGTGTCTGGCGTCACGCGGGCCTGCTACCTCGGCCCGTCCTTCGAGGGAACGGCCCTCGACCTCACGTCGTGGCCCGGCCTCCAGGAGAAGGCGCTGGGTGCCGAGGCCGCCGAGTTCCTCGCCGAACAGCTCGCCAACGGTCTGATCGTCGGGCTCTTCCAGGGGCGCGTCGAGGCCGGCCCCCGCGCCCTGGGCAACCGTTCGATCCTCGCCTCTCCTCGGGAGCCGGGCGTCGTCGAGCGGCTGAACGCCACGGTGAAGTTCCGGGAGCCGTTCCGTCCCTTCGCCCCCATGGTGCTCGCCGAGCGGGCTTCGGAGTTCTTCACGCTCGGCCAGGAGGCGCCGTACATGTCGATGGCGTCCGGTGTGACCGACAAGGCACGCGAGCTGGTGCCGGCCATCGTGCACGCCAACGGCACCTCCCGCCTCCAGACCGTCACCAACGCGCAAAACCCGTTCATGCACGAGGTCCTCAGCGCCTTTGCCCGGCGCACGGGCGTGCCGGTGCTGATCAACACCTCGCTCAACGTGAAGGGGAAGCCGATCTGCGGAACACCCGCGATGGCGCTCGACTGCCTGGCCAACTCGGGCCTGGACGCCCTCCTGCTGGAAGGGCGGTGGATCACCAAATGAAGATCGGGTACAGCTTCTGGGGCTTCCTCGGCAGCGGAATCACCGACACGCCAGACGGGGGCCGCAGCCACCGCCGCCCCTTGATCGACGCTCTCGTCGACCGCGGCCACGAGATCGTCTTCCTGCAGGCCAACCGCGACCTGATCGAGGCCGGCGACGACCTGGGCAACGCCTACACCTTCCACAACGGCAGCCCGGACATCGACGCCCTGTTCCTGGAGTGGCGCTGGGCGATCGAGGGACGCAACACCACTCCATGCGGTGCCGAAGGCCACACCTGCGACCTGCACCGCCAGGCCGAACTGATCAGCCGGTACACCGTGCGTAGGAAGACGCCGACCGTGATCTGGGACAAGGACCGCAAGCTCCGGACGGAAAGCGTGTGGCGGCGCGTTCCCCAGGCCACTGTCTGCGAGGCCGCTCTCGAACCGACGCCTGGGGCTCGCCGCCTGCTCTTCCCCGTCGACGATCGTCTGCTGGCCGAGGCGGATCCGGTCGCGCTCGCCAAGAGACCCCGGGACCTCGTCCTTGGGTACCTCGGCAACCAGTACGACCGCGACGAGCACTTCGACCGCTTCTTCGCACCGGCCGCCGCACGCTTCGATCACCTCGTCGGAGGCAAATGGACCAGAACCGGCCGCTGGCCGCACGTCCGGTTCCTCGGCAGGGTCCCCTTCGAGGCGGTCCACGGCGTGTACGGCAGGTCACTGGCGACCGTGCTCATGTTGCCGGAGCGGTACGCCGCCGTCGGGCAGATGACGCAGCGGATCTTCGAAGCCGTGCTCGCCGGCTGCCTCCCGCTCGCCCCTGCCGACATCGTGCACGCCGATCGCTTCGTACCCGAGGAGCTGATCGTCAGCTCTGGTGACGAGGTGATCGAGCGGCTGAACCACCTCCAGCGGATTGCCGGCACCCAGCAGCACGCAGACCTGATCGCGTCCTGCCTGGACCGCCTGGACCTGTTCCGCCTGAGCCGACAGGTCGACGGGTTGGAAGTGGTCCTGGACACGGCCGTCGGCCCCGTCGTCGCACTGGAACGCGGAGCGGCCTGATGCAGCTGAGCAGGCAGGCCACCACGTCTGGATCATCCGAACGTGCCCAGGCGGCCGGTCCGACCGGGCACCCGAGCACCTCTACGCTGGAGCACCATGAAGAAGGTCGCCATCGTCGGCTGCGGAGGCAGCGGCAAGTCGTACCTGGCCCGCGAGCTGGGCAGGATTCTCGACGCCCCGGTGACACACCTGGACGCCGCGTTCTACGACGACGAGTGGAACGCGCTGCCCCTGGAGAAGTTCGCCGATCTGCAGCAGGAGCTGGTCGCGCAGCCGAGGTGGGTGATCGACGGGAACTACAACGCGACCCTGCAGACCCGGCTCGAAGCCTGCGACACCGTGGTCCTGATGGACGTCTCGACCGTGGCTGCGCTGTACGGGATCTTCTCCCGGCAGATCCGGCACGGGGCCGGACACAAGGGCAACGGGGTGCACAACCGCATCCACTGGGGCGTGATCAAGTACGTGGCGACGTACCGCCGCAAGATGCGCCCGCGGGTCATGGCCAAGATCGGCGAGTTCGCCTCGGGCCGTGCCGACGTGGTGCTGCTGTCCAGTCGGCGTCAGACGCGCCGCTGGCTGCGGAAGGTCGCTGCCGAGCACCGCTGATCTCTCCGCTCTCCCAAGGGGAGGGGGCGGCATGAGCGGCATCAATCCCTTCCTGGACCACACGCGGCAGGCGGATCTGTACGGGCACGCCTCTCGGCTGGCCGGCCGGTCCAGCGCGCTGATGCGGGCGAAGACCTCCGGGCGCCCTGTACCGAAAACGATCGTCGGGCTGGTGCGCGAACACCACGAGCGACCGGATCGTCTTGGCCTGGTCCTGGACCTCGGCTGCGGTCGCGGAACCAGCAGCCTGACCCTCGCCAAGGAACTCCGCCCCCGGCGCGTCATCGGCCTCGACGCCGCGCCGGCCCTGCTTGAGCAAGCTCGCCTGCGGGCCCGGCAACTGCACGGCCTCTCGGTGATCTTCCACCAGGGCGACTTCCACCGTCTCCCCGTGTCCGCCGGGTCGTGCGATGTCGTCGTCGCCGCGTTCTGCCTCTACCACTCGCCGCGCCCGCAGGCTGTGGTCGCAGAGATCGGCCGGGCACTCGCTCCCGGCGGTCTGGCCGTGTTCGTCACGAAGGGCCTCGACAGCTACCGGGAGATGGACCAGCTGGTGGCTGCTGCCGGCCTCGACCCGCGAGCCGAGCAACACGAGAGCCTCTACGTCTCGGCGCACAGCGGCAACCTCGCCGACCTGGCCGCCGTGTCGCTCGACGTACTCGCCGTGGAGCACGAGGAACACAGCTTCACCTTCGACGGCCACGACCACGTCGCCGAGTACCTCGCCACCAACCCGAAGTACGACCTCGCCCCCGGCCTCTACGGCAACGCAGACGCGCTCGCAGCGACCCTGCACGAGCTCCTGCCGGACCGGCCCCTCACCACCAAGTCCGTCGTCACCTTCGTCGTGGCCCAGTCGAAGGAAGGACGGCAATGATGCTCCGGTATTTCACCAAGCGCTACGAGGCTCCTGGCCTGGTGGCCGCGGCAGCCCGCCATCACGCTTGGCTCGCCGAGCACGCCCGGCCACTGCGGCTGCCGGCGCTGACGGTTGTCGGGCCGACGAGTCTGACGTACGAGTGGATCGACGGCCGCCCGGCCCGGCCCGAGGACCTGCTGGCCCTGGCCGCGCTGTTGGGCGACGCCCACGGAGCCGCCTGGACCACGGACCTCCAACCGTCCTCCCTGAACACGCCGCACCGATTCCGGGATGGCATCGCCTTCGGCGACTACATCGGCCCCCGGCAGACCGCCCTGCGAAGACGACTGGAGCAGGGATACCTGCCGGACCGGGGCGCCCTCCACTCGATGCTGACGCTGCTGGAGAGGACCGCCGAGGGGCCGACCGCCTTCTACAAAGACAGCAACCCCCGGAACTTCCTCATCACCGAGGCCGGCGACGTCTACACAGTCGACCCCGACGACCTCACGCTGGCGCCGATGGCGTACGACCTGGCGAAGCTGATCGCGACGTTGGTCCTGACGTACGGGCCTCTGCCGGCCCCGGCCATCGACTCCGCCCTGCGCGCCTACAACGAGGCAGCCGAGCGCCACGACCCCCGACTCGCCACCACGGATCGCCGGCGGCTCGACGACTTCCTCTCCCTGCACGCCGTCCTGACCGCTCCGTACGCCGGGCGCAACGGCTACCGCTACGGCTGGCCGTCCCGATGCCGCCCCCAAGGATCCGCATGATCACCACCGAACTCGTCTTCGTCCGCCACGGCGAGGCCCAGTGCAACATCGACGGCCTGGTCGGCGGCCCCCGCACTTGCACCGGGCTGACCAACCGCGGATACGCCCAGGTCGAACGGCTCGCACTCCGCCTCGCCGCCGAGCACCGCGACAAGCCCTTCGACGCGCTGTACTCCGGCCCGCGCATCCGCCTGCGCCAGACCGCCGAGATCATCAGCCAGGCCCTTCGGCTCCCCCTGCGCACGGACGACCGTCTCGACGGTCCCGTTCACGGCGCCGCCGACGGCCGGCCCTGGACCGAGGTGAAGACCGCTGCCGACGGCGGGCCGCACGCCCATCCCGACAAGCCCTGGGCCGCCGGATCCGACACCTGGAACGGATACCTGGAGCGGGCCGGCCGCTTCCTGCAGGAACTCGTCGACCGGCACGAAGGCGAACGCGTCCTGTTCGCCGCGCACGGCGAGACCGTGATCGCCGCGCACACCCAGCTCCTGGGGATCCCGCCCGGCTCTTCGGCCGGATTCACGGTCTCCCACGGCTCCATCACCCGCTGGCAGCACCACCTCAACCGCCTCGGACAGAGAAGGTGGATGCTCGACCGCCACAACGACACCGAGCACCTGGTCGCCTTATCGCAGGAGGCCGCCTCGTGATCACGATCTACGACGATCCGCGCCTGAAGCTGGCCCGAGGCGCGCTCGGAGCGGTCCGTGTCGTGCACGATCCGGCTCTCCCGCCCCGCGTCCTGCGCCTGGTCGACGCCGACGGCAACGAGTTCTTCGCCAAGCAGCACAGCGAGCGCGACCGGTATGCCCGCGAGCTGCACGCCTATCTCGCCTGGGGGACCCACTTGATCGGCCACGTCCCCCACATGGTCGGCCGACAGGACGCAACATGCACCCTGCTTCTCACCGCTGTCCCCGGCGTACGGGCGGACACGGTCACACCGGGGTCACCCGAGGAGGAGCAGGCCCACTACGAGGCCGGACGCGTGCTGGGCAAGCTGCACCACTCCACTGCGGTGCCGCGTACCGGCGCCGTCGGCACGGAACTCGCCCAGCGGCTGCGCGACTGGATCGCCCGCGCAGACCGGGCTGACCTCATCTCCAAGGTCGAACGCGACCGCCTGAACCACAACGCGGACGTCTTGGCGAACACGCTCATGGACAGCGCCGTATGCCACCTCGACTACCAGCCGCGGAACTGGCTCCTCGGCGACGCTTTCGGGCTGTGCGACTTCGAGCACATGCGCCGCGACGCCCGCATCCGCGACTTCGCCCGGCTCGAGTTCCGCCGCTGGCAGGCCGTCCCGAACCTCCGAACGGCGTTCTTCGCCGGATACGGACAGCTGCTGAACAACACCGAGCAGCGGCTGTTGGAGTCCTTCGGCGCGATCGAGGCCGTCACCGCCCTGGTGCGTGGACACGAGCAGGACGACCTCGCCCTCAAGACCCACGGCCGCACCGTGCTGGCCCGCCTCACCTAAGCCGCCTCCTCCCTCGATTCATGGAGATTCCCGTGCCGCAGCATCCATCCCACCTGACCACCGCTGTCCCCCGCCGGGCGGTCGTGACCGGCGCCGCCGGCTTCATCGGCTCCCACCTCGCGCACGCCCTCGTCCAGGCCGGCGCCATCGTCGTCGGCGTCGACCGACGCGACCCGGCCATCGACCCCACGGCCGCTGCCAACCTCGCCGTCTTGCAGGGGCTCCCGGGGTATATGCACGTCACCGCCGATCTCCTCAGCTGCGCGATCGAGCCGCTTCTCGTGGACGCGAACGCCATCTTCCACTTGGCGGGCATCCCCGGGGTACGCCCTTCGTGGGGACCGAAGTTCAGCGAGTACGTCGCCTCCAACGTCATCGCCACCCACCGCGTCATGGACGCCGTCTCCCGGATGGGCGTTCCCCGGCTCGTGGTGGCCTCCTCCTCCAGCGTCTACGGCCCCACCGACGGCGGTGCGAGCGTCGAGACCGATCGGCCCCAGCCAGCGTCCCCGTACGCGGTCACGAAGCTCGCCGAGGAGCAGCTCTGCCTCGTGCACTCCGCCCAGGCCCACTGCCCGACCAGCGTCGTCGCCCTGCGGTACTTCACCGTCTACGGTCCTCGACAGCGCCCCGACATGTTCACGCACCGCGCTCTCACGGCCGCCCTGGGCGGCCGACCGCTGCGTCTGTACGGGGACGGGCACCAGCGCCGGGACTTCACATACATCGATGACGCGGTCTCCGCCACCATCGCCGCGGCCACCATCCCGACGGCCAGCGGGGTGATCAACGTCGGGGGCGGTTCGAGCGCCTCCCTGCTCGAAGTGATCAACATCGCGAACAGCCTCGCCGGGCGCGAGATCCAGATTCACCAGGAGCACCCGCGCAGCGGCGATGTACTCACCACTCGCGCCAACCCGGCCCGCGCCCAAGAGGTCCTCGGTTGGCGGCCCGAGGTAGACCTCCACACCGGCATGCGAGCCCACATGCAGGCGCTGGCCACCGGTTCCGCCGCGTACGGCCACGCGGCATAACGGGCTGCCCACGCCTTCGCACCCACGCTCGATACTCACCGACAGGAGCAGCTCGTGGCTGCCACCACTTCACCACGCACTGCCATACGCCGACACATAGCAGTCATTCCCTGCCGCTGGGGCGCCTCCCGCTTTCCCGGCAAGCCCCTGGCGCGGCTCGGTAACAAGCCGCTCGTTTGGCACGTTCACCAACGCTGTATGGAGGCCAAGCGCCTCGACGGCGTGGTGGTCGCCACCGACGACGAACGCATCGAGGAGGCGTGCCGCGAACTGGGCATCGAGTGCATGCGCACGGGAGACCACCCCACCGGGACCGACCGCGTCGCGGAGTGCGCGCAGCGCCTGCACGCCGACGCGTACATCAACGTGCAGGGCGACGAACCGTTCATCTCCCCCGCCGCGATCGATGCGGTCTCCGAAGCCCTGGAGCACCTGGCGCCGGGCACACTCGCGGTGAACGGGTACACGGAGTTGAAAGATGCCGGCGCGGTCTTGGACCACAACGTCGTGAAGGTCGTCGTCGATGCAGATCGCAACGCCCTGATGTTCTCCCGCCAGCCCATCCCCTATCCGAGGGGCGACCGACCGAAATACCTGCGGCAGCTTGGGCTCTACGGCTTTACCGGAACGGCCCTCAGGCTGTTCCGCCAACTCCCGCACGGGCCGCTGGAGCGGACCGAGGGCGTGGAGATGCTGCGCTTCGTCGAGCACGGGCACCGCCTACAGATGCTCTCCGTCGTGGACGACGGGCTCGCGGTCGACACACCGGAGGACCTTGCCAGGGCCAGCCAGTTCCTTCGTTCTCGGCAGCTTCCATGACTGACCCGGCTCCGATCGCGGCAGTTATTGCACTGCGCCGCCCACACGCCAAGGAGCCCTATGACCGAGATGACCTCCACCGCCGCCTACTGGGAGCCGTTGTGGGCCCAGGGCCGCCGGTACCGGCAACTCGATGACGCCGAGACCCAGCTACTGGACGGACACATCGGACCCGGCCGCGGACGCACCGCCCTCGACGTCGGGAGCGGCGACGGCGCCCTGGCCCGCCACCTCCATGACCTCGGCTACCGCACCACGGGCATCGACTGCTCACCCAGTGCTGTCGCCCTCGCCGCCTCCCGAAGCTCGGGGCTAGGGCTAGGGCTCGGGCCGGTGTGGCAGTGTCTGGACATCACCACCGGCAATCTTTCGTCCCTGCCGGAGCCGGCGTACGCGGTGATCATCTGCCGCCTGGTCTACCGGTGGATGGACGACAAACCAGCGTTCCTCGACTGCGTCCGGCGGCTCCTCGCACCCGGCGGAACTTTCTGGGTGGTGACCGAGATCTCCGGCCGACGCCAGCACGATCACCGCCTCAAGGACCTGGGCATCACGCTCTCGGAGGCTGAGACGCTCGCGGCCGGGTGGTCCCACGTCCATACCGCCGATCTCGATGTTCTCCGCTGCTATGCCCTCCGTCCCTGACCGCCTCAATCTGCTGGAGACGCTGAATGACGAACGCCGAGCAGCACAACAAAGAAGTCTGGACGACCTACGGCGCACACCAGCTGGCTCGCGATGTCGAGCTGCCGGAACTGGACGAGTGGGCATGGGACATCCCCGGCGCCGGGCCTGGGGCCGAGGTGTTCGGCGACCTGGAAGGGTTACGCGCGCTCGACCTCGGCAGCGGCCTCGGCCGCCACGCCGCCTTCCTGGCCTCCCAGGGCGCCAAGGTCACCGCCCTCGACACCTCCCCCACCCAGCACCAGCGCGCCCTCGCCCGGTACCCAGCGACGCCGGACCTCCAACTGGTGTGCGCGGATGCCGTCACCCACCTGCAGCGCACCGACCCGTACGACCTGATCTACTCCATCGGCGGCATCCCCTTCGTGGACCCGAACCGACTCCTGCCCTCACTGTCCAATGCCCTCCGGCCCGGAGGCCGCCTGCTGTTCAGCGCGCTGCACACCAACTCGGCCGGCGTCGACCCCTCGCCCACCGTCGCCCCGCGCCCGGAGATCCTGCGACTGCCCGGCACCACCGAGGACCTCACCGTCCACATGTGGGTCCTCGAACCCCAGCTGTGGGAGGACCTCCTCGTCGCGCACAGGCTCACCTTGGAGACGGTCTCGACCATAGACTCCCTCAAGGCCGGACAGCCGCTGTCGTACCGGCTGTACACGGCCCGTCGACCCGCCCGAGTACCGAGCCGCCCCCGAACGACCGCACCCCCGCCTCCCAACACCGCCCTCGGCGTCGGCGTCATCGTCCACGGGCCGCGTGGCCTCCTGCTCGGCCGCCACCGACGCGGGACGTGGGAGCTGCCCGGCGGAACCGTCGAACCCGGTGAGACGCTGGCCGAGGCCGCGGTACGCGAGCTCGCCGAAGAGACCGGCCTCATGGCGGAGCCCACTGAAGTGCAGCCGCTGGGCACCCTCCTCGACCACGTTGGCGACGTCGTCCGGATGACAGTGCCCGTCGTCGTCAAGACCTGGCGGGGCATCCCGCAACAGATTGAGGAGACCATCGGCTCCTGGCGGTTCTGGCCGCTCAACGCGCTGCCCGCTCCCCTGTTCGTGCCCAGCAGCCAGTGTCTGACCGCATGGCGGCCGGGCCTCGCGCTCGACCATTCGCCAGTGTCGTTCCAGCCCTTCCGCGACGCCGAAGTCAGCTGGGTCGACTCATGCGACGAGTCGCCAAGGCGGTGTTGAGCGCGCCGGGGGCCTTGGGCGCGACGGTCGACGTCGACCCGACACGCTCGACCGCTCTGCATCAGGCCGAGCCACCCCTGCACTCCACGAATCCGCCCGCGGGAAGGAGCGTATCGAGGATGCGTCGGTAGTCGGCGCACGCCAGCGGCTCTGAGGCCCAGGCCGGATCGGCATGTTCACTGATGCGCTCAAGGCACCGGCCGGGTGTTGTTGACTCCACGGCCCAGACTTCACGGTCGAGCGCGGCCCACCAGACCTCCTTGCGTTCTGGATCGAGGCTGAGCCGGGCGGTGCCAAGGTGGCGGCTCAGCGCGTCAAGGGGACAGAGGCCCTCGCCTACGAGATCGGCGATCAGGGCATCGGCTTCGTCAGCTGTCTGGACATGGGTGAAGAAGGGCACGGTATGGCTGCGCTTTCTTATTGATCCGAAACGCTTTGAGTTCAGGCTCGTTGACAGTGTGTGAGTGATCTGGTGGGGGATGCGCGGACCTGGTCGCCGGACGCGCAGGAGGC
>NZ_JBEOZK010000036.1:0-36717 GCF_040297565.1 Streptomyces sp. NPDC001728 | reverse complement strand
CCCGTCGAGCGCATGATGCGCGACGCCAAGATCACCCAGATCTACGAAGGCACCAACCAGGTCCAGCGCATCGTCATGGCCCGCAACCTCCCGTAACGACGAAAGAGGGCGCCTTCCCGGCCGGGAAGGCGCCCTTTCTCGTACGGCCAAGGCTCAGCGGTCCGACTCGACCGTGACCTTCTCGTCGTTCTTGATCTGCTCGACGAGCTGCTTCACCTTCGGCATGTCCCACTTGAGGGAGTTCTGCGGCGCGCTGCCCGCGAGCGGCATGTTCATGGACTTGCCGTCGCCGCTGTTGATGCCCTTCATCGCGAAGAACATCTTGCCGAGGTCGTACAGCGACATGTCCTTGTCCACGATCAGCGTGTCCAGACCGGCGCCGAGCGTCGGGTAGAGCGCGAACGGGTTGAGGATCGTGCCCGGCGTCGCCGCCTGGTTGGCCAGGGCGGAGAGGAACTTCTGCTGGTTCTTCGTCCGCTGGAGGTCCGACTGCGCGAAGGCGTACCGGGTCCGGACGAAGGCCAGGGCCTGCTCGCCGTTGAGGGTCTGGGTGCCCGCCTGGAAGTCGGCGCCGGACTTCTTGTCCTTGAAGCCCTTGTCGATGTCCAGCTCGACACCGCCGAGCGCGTCCACGATGTTCGCGAAGCCGGCGAAGCCGATCTCGGCGTAGTGGTCGATGCGCAGGCCGGTGTTGAACTCGACGGTCCGTACGAGCAGTTCGGGACCGTCCATCGCGTACGCCGCGTTCAGCTTGGAGCCGCCGCGCGCCGGGTACGCCTTGCCCGACTCGGAGCCGACGAAGCTGGGGATCGTCACCCAGGAGTCACGGGGGAGCGAGACCATCGTGTTCCCGCTGGAGCAGGCCGCGAGGATCATCATCGAGTCGGTCCGCTTGCCCTCGGCGGAGCCGGTGTGCAGCTTCTTCTTGTCCTCGGCGGACATGCCCTCGCGGCTGTCCGAACCGACGATCAGGTACGTGGTGCAGTCGCCCTCGGCCGGCCGCTCGATGACCTTGGACAGGTCGACCTCGTTGCGCATCTGCGAGCTGGCCCAGGCGTAGGTGCCGACGCCCCAGGCGAGGACGGCCACGACGAGGACGATCGAGCCGACCTTGATGCGCTTGCGCCAGTCCGGGGCGGGCCGCCCGGGACCGCCGGCGCCGGGGCCCGGCGCGTACTGCGGGGGCACCGAGCCGTGCCCTCCGCCCTGCTGGCCGCCGTAGACCTGGCCCGAGCTGTAACCGGAGTCGTAGCCCGCGCCCTGAGCCTGGGTGAAGTTCGGGTTGTAGCCCTGACCCTGGCCCTGGCCGTAGCCCTGCCCCTGCCCCTGGCGCTGGTCGTAGCCCTGGCGCGGCGGCTGCTGCGGAACCTGAGGGCGCTGCACATGGCTCATGCGGCGAGGTCCCTCGGGCTGGGAGTTCGCGTTGCCACGGCCGTAGCCGCCGTCTTCGGGCCAGTCATTCATGTGGACCAGTGTGCCGGGCAGGGCTTTCCGGGCGACAGTCCGGGTGGAAGATAGGACCGGTGCTGTTGCCAAGCTGATGCAAAAGGGACCGAACGGCGACCGCCCCAGGACCCGGCATATGGTGGAGGGCATGACAGATCAGGGCGATATCGCGGGCAAGCCCACCTCCGCCTCCCGCACCACCCTCAGCCACATCATGACGAGCCACGACACCAACCTCCTCGGTACGGTGCACGGCGGCGTGATCATGAAGCTGGTGGACGACGCGGCGGGCGCCGTCGCGGGCCGCCACTCGGGCGGGCCGGCCGTGACCGCCTCGATGGACGAGATGGTCTTCCTGGAGCCGGTCCGCGTCGGCGACCTGCTGCATGTGAAGGCCCAGGTCAACTGGACCGGCCGGTCCTCCATGGAGGTCGGCGTACGGGTCCTGGCCGAGCGCTGGAACGAGTCCACGCCCGCCACCCAGGTCGGCTCCGCCTATCTCGTCTTCGCCGCCGTCGACGCGGACGGCAAGCCGCGGCAGGTCCCCCAGGTCCTCCCGGAGACGGAGCAGGACAAGCGCCGCAACCAGGAGGCCCAGATCCGCCGCACCCACCGTCTGGCCCGCCGCCAGGCGATCAAGGAACTGCGCGAGCGCCGGGCGGCCGAGGGCTACGAGGACTGAGGGCCCACAAGGGACCGGCAGCTCAGGGGCTCACGCTCACGGGCACACCACCCGGTCCCCGGTGACCGCCTCGAACGGCCCCGTGCGCCCCGCTTCCTCCGCCCGGACCGCCCGTACCCCCTTGTAGTCCGCGCCCGCCGTCACCCGCAGCGTCCCGCCCCGGCCCGCCACCGCCCGCAGCTCCGCCCCCGGCAGGGCCGCCGCGAGGGACTTCGCCGAGCGGTCCCAGCGCGGGTCGTACTCGATGAGCGTCCGCGCCCGCTCCTGCCCGGCCCCGGTCATCGGGCTCCGGGTGGTGTCGAAACCGGTGCCGCGCAGCGCGTCGTCCACCTTGCGGCCGAGCCCGTCCGTCCGGGTCCCGTTGTAGACCTGCACGCGGACCGTGCGGGGCGCCACGTCCACGACGACCGCCTTCGGGGCCTTCGAGGAGGACGCGGGCCCGGCCGCGGCCAGCGGGCGGTCGTCGCGGAGCGCCTGGAACAGCTTCTGCGCCTTCGCCGCGTCCCACTTCACCGTCGAGCCGATGCCCTTCACGGGGAAGCTCATGTCCCCGATCGGCACGGACACGAACTCCGAGGACGCCGGGGTGAAGCCGTGCATCGCCTTGGCGAGGGCGAGGAGCTGGTCCGTACCGAACTCCTCGTCGGCCCGCACCGAACTCAGCAGCGTCGTGGCCACCTCGCGGAACCGCACCGGGTTGAGCAGCACCCCGCCGCTGGTCGTCCGCTCGATCAGCGCGGCGAGGAAGCGCTGCTGCCGTTGCATCCGCCCGATGTCGGCGGCCCCGTCGATGTGCCGGGAGCGTACGTACTGGAGGGCCTGGCCGCCGTCCAGCTCATGGGTGCCGGCGGGCAGGTCGAGCCCGGTGTACGAGTCCTTCAGCGGCCGGGTCGTGCAGATCTGCACCCCGCCGACCGCGTCCACGGTCCGCATGAAGCTGGTGAAGTCGACCTCCAGATAGTGGTCGATCTTGACGCCGGTCATGGACTCGACGGTCCGTACGGTCAGCGCCGGCCCGCCCTCGGCGTACGCCGCGTTCAGCTTCACCGGATGGGCGTGGTGCTTCTTCCCGGTGGTCAGGTCGGTGTGCTCGGGCATCTCGGCGTACGAGTCACGGGGCAGGCTCACCACGCTCGCCCGCTCCCGGTCCTCCGAGATGTGCACGAGCATCACGGTGTCGGTGCAGTGGCAGGGAGCGCCGCCGAGCCGGTACTTCGCCTTCTCCTCGGGGGTGATCCGGTCGCGGCCGTCGGTGCCGACGACGAGCACGTTCATCCCGTTCCCGCCCCGCGGCCGGTTCTTCATGTCCTTGAAGGGGTCGACCCGGGTGATCCCGGTGTCCAGACCGGTGACCACGGCATGCCCGATCC
The DNA here is from genome assembly GCF_040297565.1 of Streptomyces sp. NPDC001728. Taxonomy (NCBI): domain Bacteria; kingdom Bacillati; phylum Actinomycetota; class Actinomycetes; order Kitasatosporales; family Streptomycetaceae; genus Streptomyces; species Streptomyces sp. NPDC001728. The sequence continues at coordinate 33,219 of NZ_JBEOZK010000036.1, read as the reverse complement.
CGCCGGCGGCGAGCACCGTCACGGAGAGCGCCGTCGCCATCCGCATCCCCCACCGGGGGCGCCTCCGCCGCCGACGGACCGGTACGCGGCGGGCGGCGGGCCGGGGACGGGGCGTGCGGGGCGGTGCGGGCACGGACGGACACCTCCGCGGGTGTGACAAAGGGAACCGTGAGAACGGTAGGCCCATACGATCAGCGCAAGGGAGCACCACCCGTGCGGCGCGCCCGCTGTCCCCCGTTCGCGGTAACGTGGCGGGCAATAATGCCGTCTCCGGGGGACGACCCCCGAACCCCCGAGGAACCATGCGCCCCGTCTCCGTGATCATGCCGGTCCTCAACGAGGAGCGGTACCTGCGCACCTCCGTTCGTCACATCCTGGAGCAGGAGTACGACGGTGAGATGGAGGTGGTGATCGCGCTCGGGCCGTCCACGGACCGCACCGACGAGATCGCCGCCGAGCTCGTCCGCGAAGACCCCCGCGTCCATACGGTGCCGAACCCGACGGGCCGTACGCCCGCCGCCCTCAACGCCGCGATCAAGGCCTCGCGTCACCCGATCGTGGTACGCGTCGACGGCCACGGCATGCTCTCCCCGAACTACATCGCCACCGCCGTCCGGCTCCTGGAGGAGACCGGCGCGCAGAACGTCGGCGGTGTGATGCACGCCGAGGGCGAGAACGCCTGGGAGGACGCGGTCGCCGCCGCGATGACCTCGAAGATCGGCGTCGGCAACGCGGCCTTCCACACGGGCGGCGGGGCGGGCCCGGCGGAAACGGTCTATCTGGGCGTCTTCCGCCGCGAGGCCCTCGAACAGCAGGGCGGCTACAACGTCGAGTTCATCCGCGCCCAGGACTGGGAGCTGAACTTCCGCATCCGCGAGGCCGGCGGTCTGATCTGGTTCTCGCCGGAGCTGCGCGTCCAGTACCGCCCGAGGCCCTCGGTGAAGGCCCTCGCCAAGCAGTACAAGGACTACGGCCGTTGGCGGCACGTGGTGGCCCGCTACCACCAGGGCTCCATCAACCTCCGCTACCTGGCCCCGCCGGTCGCCGTCTGCGCGATCGTCGCCGGCCTGGTCGTGGGCGCCGTCCTCACCCCGCTCGGCTTCGTGATCCCGGCGGGCTACCTCGCCGCGATCACGGCCGGCTCGCTCCCCGCGGGCAAGGGCCTCCCGCTGAAGGCCCGCCTCCAGATCCCGGTGGCCCTGGCGACGATGCACATGTCCTGGGGCTACGGCTTCCTGACGAGCCCCCGCTCCCTGGCGAAGCGCGTCATCGCGAGCCGCCGCCCGGCGGTACGAGCGGGCGAGACCGAGACGGTCTGAGCCCCCGCGCACGAGCCGCGACACGGCGACGGCCGGACCCCGAGGGGTCCGGCCGTCGCCGTGTGCGGGGGAGGAGCGGTCAGCTCTTGCCGTCCCACCGGTAGACCGAGTAGACGTCCATGCAGGACGACTTGTCGTCGGCGCCGTCGGGCAGATCGCCCGCGACGGTCGTCGGCCTCTTGAACGTGTTGCCCTCGCGCCAGTCCGATCCGATGACGAGCGTGAGGCCCTGCGCCTCGGCGGAGGCGTGGACGGCCGAGTCCGGCAGCCCCAGCGCCTTGGCCACCGACAGGGCGTTCGCCTTGCCCTGGTCGCCGTCCGCCTTGGGGTAGCTGAGCAGGGTGTCCTTGCGGCCGCTGCCCTCCTTGAAGGACTCGGCCCGGGTGAAGCCCTTGCCCCGGAGGACCTCGGTGATCGTGCGGGCGCGGCCCTCGGTGGCGGCCTGGCCGTCGCCGTCGGTGCCGTTCACGACGGTCACGGCGAGGGAACCGGGGGCCTCCGCAGGCGTCTTGGGCTTCGCGGAGACGGTCGCCTTCGGCTTGGCGGCCTTGCCTCCGTTCTTGTCGAGGGCGACGTCGTCACGGAGCATCGTCCACATCTTGTCGGCCGACGACGGGACCATCTCCAGCCACGCGTCCCTGTTCGCCGGATAGGGCGCCGTCGGGACCGTCGCCGTGGTGAGGCGGTCGATCTTCACGTTCTTGAGCTGCATCGCCAGGTCGAAGAGCTTCTTCACGCTCTTGAGCTCGTCGGAGACCTGAAGCGCGTTCGTGGCGGTCTCGGCCAGCCCCGTGAGCCGCCCGGTGTCGGTCCACGCGTTCTGGCTCTGGAGCTTCTTCATCATGCCGTTGAGGTACATGTGCTGGGCCTTGGCGCGGTTCTGGTCGCTGCCGAAAGCGTGCCGGGTCCGCAGCCACTGGAGGGCCTGCTCGCCCTGGACGTCGGTGGTGCCCTCTCTCAGCTTCAGCCCGGAGCCGCCCTTGACCCTGGCGGTGGACTTGTCGTACACGCCGGTCTTGACGCAGACGGGTACGCCGCCGACCTCGTCGGCCATCGCCACCACGCCGGCGAAGTCGACCATCAGCCAGTGGTCGATGTAGACCCCGGTGATGCTCTCCCAGGTGGTGAGGGTGCAGCCGGGGCCGCCGCGCTGGAGGCTCTCGTTGATCGGCCGGTTGGTCGTGGCGGCGAAGGTCTCGCCGTTCTTGTCCTTGCACTTGGGGATCGGGACGACCGTGTCACGGGGTATGGAGACGATCGAGGCGTTCTCGCGGTCCGCCGAGACGTGCAGCAGCATCTGCACGTCGGCGAGCGGCTTGCGGTCCTTGTCGTTCCGGCCGCCGCCCAGGGCGATGTTCTTCTCGTCCTCCCGGCTGTCCGAGCCGATCAGCAGGATGTTCAGCGGGGTGTCGCCCAGCGCGTTCGGCGCCGCCTTCTTCACGCCGCTCTCGCCGCCGGCCCGTCCGCCGCTGCGGATGTTGCCGTTGAGGTGCTCGTAGTACAGGTATCCGGCGCCGGCCGTGCCGAGTATCAGCACCGACATCGTGATCGCCACCCAGCGCAGCACCTTGCGCTTGCCGGCCTTCTTGGCACGCCGGGAGCCGCCGCGGCGGTGGCCCGCCCGGCTGTCGGCCCCGGTCGCCCCGCCGCCGGCCGCCTCGCCGCGCCTGCGTTCGGCGCGGGTCGGTGTGCCGGCCGCCTCGGACTCGTCGGGCGTCTCGCCGCCGGCGCCGGTGGCCTCACCGGCGCCGTACAGCTCGTCGTCCCAGCCCAGTTCACGGGCGCGCGGAACACGTCCCCGTGTTCCCTCCCCACGCACGCTGTTCTGTCCCACCCCAGGTCCCCTCGTCAGTCAGAAGCGCGCCAGGACCCGGTGTTTCCGGGTCACTTGGCGCACACCTGCTTGTCAGCTTCTACTTTTTCGACGTCCGGCGCCTTCACCGGGCCGGTGACGGGCACCCCCGCGCCCTTGAAGTCGGCGCCGAGGACGAGCGTCATGGGCTCGCGTACCCCGGCGTCCTGCGTGCCCGGCTTGAGCGCCGTGGCCGGCAGACCCATCATGTCCGCGAGCTTGCGGGCCTGATCGGCCTGGTTCGGTGCGTAGGTGAGCGTGGTCTTCGCCGCCTTCTCGGGGGCGTTGCTCTTGTTGGTGGAGCGGTTGACGCCCTGCTCGTTCTGCAGCCAGTTGATGGTCGACTGGGCCGCGCCCCGGATGCCGCTGCCGTTGTAGACGTCGACGCGTACGGCGGAGGCCTCGGCGCGCGTCCCCTGGAGGAGCTTCGCCTGGGCCTGAGCCTGGGCGTTCTTGGCGCTCTGCTCCTTCTTCTTCACCTCGGTGAGCGACACGTCGCCCTGGAGCGCGGCGAAGAGCTGCGGTGCCTGTGTCGGATGCGGCACCACGGTGATGGGCTTCGGCTCGTCGGGGTTGTCGATGACCGGGAGCGTCGCGAAGGAGATGTTCTTCGTGTCGATCCCGGCCAACTCCTTGGCCATGTCCTCCAGTTTGCCGAGGGACCCTATGCCCTTGTCGACGGTGAGCGCGCTCGTCGCCGCCTCGGCGAGGTCGTACAGCTTCGTCGGGCTGGTGAGCGTCTCGTTCGACTTCATCTGGCGGATCATGGAGCCGAGGAACTGCTGCTGGACCTTGATCCGGTCGAGGTCGCTCTTGTTGCCGAAGCTGGAGCGGGTACGGACGAAGGCGAGTGCCTTCTCGCCCTCGATGACCGATTCGCCGGCCGGCAGTTTCAGGTGCGACTTCGGGTCGTCGACGGGCTTCTCGACGCAGACCTTCACGCCGCCGACGGCGGTGGTCAGTTCCTTGACGGCGTTGAAGTCGACCATCATGAAGTGGTCGACGGTCAGACCGGTCAGCTCCTTGACCGTGCGCATGGTGCAGCCGGGGTCGCGGCCGTCCTGGCCGAGGCTCACGTTGAAGCGGGCCTTCTCCTGGCCGGGGATGGTGAGGATCTTCCCGTCGCTCTGCCGCGACTGGCACTCGGGGATCGTCGTCATCAGGTCGCGCGGGATGGAGAGCGCCGTGGCGTTCGTCCGGTCCTTGGAGACGTGGAAGAGGATCGTGGTGTCCGCGTGGCCGGGGCTGTTCTTGTCGCCGTAGCCGCCGTTGCCCTCGCCGGTCCGCTTGTCGGTGCCGATGATCAGGACGTTGAAGGCCTCGCCCTTGCGGAAGCCCTTGCTCTCGTTGCCGATGGGGTCGATGACCGCGATGTTGCCGTCGAGCTTCTTGTAGAGCACATACGCCCCCGTCGCCCCGCCGACGAGAACGAGGGCCATCGTGCCGCCGGTCCACAGCAGGACCTTCTTCTTGCGGGACGCGCCCTGCTTGCGCTTGCGGCGGCTCGCGGGGGGCTGTTGGCCTTCGCCGTCCTGGTCGGCGAGCCGGCGGCGGCGCTGGCCGGGGACGGGCGCCTCGACCGGGGTTTCGGCCGGGGTGGGCGCGGGCACGGGTGTGGTGGATCTACGGGTGGCGGACGGAGCCTGCGACTGCCCAGCGGAGTGGTCCAGTCGCAGTTCGTAGTTACCTGTTCGCGGGTTGAGGACCCACTGGTCGGCGGGGTCGATCTCGTCCGCCCGTCCACGGCTGTGCGCGTCCACGGTTACTCGAGTCCTCCGTCGGTGCCACGCGGGGCGCCTCCCCCACAGGGCGCCGCTCTCTCGGTCGTTCGATCCTTGGTGAGTGCGACCACGCGGTCGGGGTGCACCGGATCGCGTCACACTATCGGCCCAGTTCAGCGTGGGGCGACGCTCGTGACAAATTCCACGCCCCTTACAAGCGGGCAATTTGCTCAAACCTCATCCCTCCCCACCCTCCCCTTGGTTCGCCCTTTACCCGCACCCTCCGTGACCCCCTCTAGGAGCACACGCCTTCCGCCGCGCTCCGCCCCGTGAACGTCGGGGTCGCGGCGGGCGTCGGGGTGTCCGCGTCGTCCGGTTTCCCGTCCGGGCCAGGCTTCTTCTCGCCGCCCGGCGTCACCGCCACGGGCTTGTCCTCCCGTAGCTGCTTGAAGAGTTGACTCGCCGCAGGCTGTACCAGTTCATCCCGGTTCGCGTCGTATCGGTAGGAGCGGCGCGGCACCGTGAGGAACTGCACCTTCTCCGTCGGGATCGCCCGCATCGAGCGCGCCAGGTCGTACAGGTCCCGCAGCGAGTCGAGCCCCGGGTCGGTGGTGAGGGACTTGGTGGCCGCGTCAAGAACCGGATAGAGCTTCGTCGGGTTCAGCAGCACCCCGTCGCTCTGCACCTTGTTGACGAGGGCGCCGAGGAACTGCTGCTGGCGGTCCATGCGTTCCGTGTCGCTGCCGTCGCCGATCGACTTCCTGGCCCGTACGAAACCGAGGGCCTGCTCGCCGTGGAGCGTCTGGCGCCCCGCGGGCAGCTTCAGCTTCGCGTCCGGGTCGTTCACCGGCTCCTTGAGGCAGACCTCGACCCCGTCGACCGCGTCCACCATCTTCTTGAAGCCCCGGAAGTCGATCACCATGTGGTGGTCCACCCGGATCCCGGTCAGCTTCTCGACGGTACGGATCGAGCAGGCCGCACCGCCGAACTCGAAGGCCCAGTTGAACTGCGCGAACTGCTCCCGGGTCCGCGTCCCGTCGGGCTTGCGGCAGCTCGGGATCGTCACCATCAGGTCGCGGGGGAGGGAGACGGCGGTCGCGCTCGTCTTCCCCGCCGCGAGGTGCAGCAGGATCGTCGTGTCGGAGCGCTGGGTGCCCACGTCCTTGCCGTACTTGCGGTTCCCGTCCCCCGACCGGGTGTCCGAACCGATGAGCAGGATGTTCCGGGCGGCGGAGGTGCCCGCCGGCGGACGCTCCTTCTCGTACTTCCGCAGTTCGCTCTCGGCGGTGGTGTCCGTGGTGATGTTGCCGTCGAGCTTCCGGTAGAACCACCAGCCGACCCCGGCCGCGGCCAGCACCACGAACGAGACGCCGAGCGCGGTCCACCGCAGCCAGTGGCGTCGGCGCGGCGCCTCCGGAGCACCGGGCGCCGCGTCCTCCGTTGCCGGGGGATCCGGTTCGGCGGGCGTGCCCGCGCGGTCCGTCACGTCTGAGTCCGTCCTTCATGGCGTCGGCGGCGCGCCGGGCGGCAGCCGGTCGTAGAAGGAGACGGCCGAACCCGAGGCATGGTTGTGCGGAAGGAGTCGACTCCTCCCGGCCGATCATGTACCGGACGGGGCACACGGACGCGGGAACCCGGCGCGGCGCTAGGCCGAACGAGGGAGTGAACCGGCGCCCGGGTGCGCGGTGGCTTGTGCCGGAGGCGGCGGGCGGCCGGGCCGGCTCAGAGAGCCGAGTGGGTCACCCGCTCGCTCTCCACCCGCTTCTCCAGGCCCTCGGGCGCGAGCCGGTCCAGGTTCCGGCACAGGACCACCGACGCACCCGCCGCGAGGGGTGCGTACAGACCGGCCGAGAGCCCCTCCCAGTCCCCGTACCCGAGTCCCGAGAGCAGTCGCGAGCCGACGGTCAGGCCGAGCGTCGCCGCGTCCGCGTGCGCCCGCTCGACGAGCCCCGCGCCGTCGCGTTCCGTACCGTCGACGACGAGGGCCGGAGCGCCCGGATCGACCGGCACGAACGGGGCGAAGCGGTCGCCCTGGCTCGGCACCTCGACCGCGTAGTCCGCGTACCCGGCGGGCGCCACGGGGAACCGGCGGCCCAGCGGTGCCAGCGAGAGCGCGATCCGCTCCCCGGAACAGGCGAGGCCCGCCTCCAGCGTGTCGGGACCCGCGACGACGAGGTCCGCGTCGGCCGGGTCGCCGCCGATCTCCACGGTCACCCCGACGGAGGAGCAGGCCAGCAGCCAGACGGCCGTCTGCCAGTGCGCGGGCAGCAGCAGCGCGAGCCGGTCGCCCGGCTCGGCGGACAGTTCGCCCTGGAGCAGGTTCGCCGTCTTGGCCACCCAATTGGCGAAGGTGGCGACGGACAATTCCACCCGCTCACCGGTGGCGTCGTCGTAGAAGGTGACGAAGGGGCGGGCCGGGTCCGCGGCGAGCGCGGATCGCAGCAGGTCGGCGGGGGTGCGGTCGCTGGCGTTCACGCCCGACAGCGTACGCGGACGGCCGTGCGCGGGTCCGCCGTACCGGTGACGCCGTCCACCGGTCGGCCCGACGGGCCGTCAGTTTCCCGGCCGGTTCCCGGCGAGCGGAACGGCCCACGGGTACGCACGATCGGCCCATGCGTGCCTCACTCGCCTCCTCGATCGCCGTCACCTGCGCGGCGGTCCTCGCCCTGCCGGTCTCCCTCGCCGTACCCGCGGCGGCCGTGGTGCCCTCGGCGCTCGGACTGCCACCGGCGGTCTCGGCGCAGCCACCCGCACCCGAACTCCCCGGTTCCACCCAGTCCCTGCCGCTGGCGCCGCTCGGCGGCGCGTCACGGGCCCTGGGCGGCGGGACGGAAAGCTCGGGCGAGCAGGGACTCACCCGACGTGACGTCAGACCCTTCTCGCTCGTCGGCGTCGTCTGGGACGACCCGAAGGCCGTCCTGCACGGCTCCGTGCAGGTCCGCACCCGGGCCACCGGGGGCGGGGCCTGGTCGGAGTGGCAGGACGTCGAGACCCACAACGAGGAGCACGGCGCCGACCCGGGCACGGCCGAGGGCGAGGGCCGCGCGCTCAAGGGCTCCACGGCCCCGCTGTGGGTCGGCGACTCGGACGGCGTGGAGATCCGGGTGCGGGGGGAGGAGACGCTCCCGGCGGGGCTGCGGCTGGAACTGGTGGACCCGGGGGAGGCCCCGGCGGCCACACCGCCGCTGGACACGACGGAGGACGCCGCCGCGCCGGGTACGACGGAGGACGCCGCCGCGCCGGGTACGGCTGACGGCGCTCCGGCACCTCGTACGGCCGAGGGCGCCGCCGACGCGCCCGGTGCGGCAGAGAGCGCCCCCGCGCCTCGTACGGCCGCCCGCGCCCCGTCCGTGACCCGCGCCGCCGCCCTCTCCGTCGCGCCCTCCCCGATCGCCCAGGCCGTCGCCGGCGCCGCCGAGGCCGCCGCCAGCGCGGTCAACGCGCAGCTCGCCCCGTACGGCGCCGCCTGGATCCCGGCGCTGTCGAAGGCGGCGACGGAGCTGACGGTCCAGCACCTGCCGCTCCCGCTCCCGCTGCCGATGTCAGCGGAGGTGAAGGCCCCCTCCGCTCCCGAAGCGCAGTCGGCGCAAGCCGGCGTGGCGGCCTCGAAGCCGTTCATCGGCCCCCGGCCCAAGATCATCACGCGCAAGGGCTGGGGCGCGGACGAGGGGCTCCGCGAGAGGGGCTTCGTCTACACGAGCACCATCAAGGCGGCCTTCGTGCACCACAGCGCGACCGGCAACAACTACACCTGCGGCCAGGCCCCCTCCGTCCTGCGCAGCATCTACCGCTACCACGTCAAGAGCAGCGGGTGGCGGGACTTCGGCTACAACTTCGCCGTCGACAAGTGCGGGAACATCTACGAGGGCCGGGCGGGCGGCGTGGCCAAGCCCGTCCTCGGTGCGCACACCCTCGGGTTCAACACGAACAGCATGGGCATCGCCGTCCTCGGCACGTTCACCCGTTCCAACCCGCCCGCCGCCGTGGTGACCGCCGTGGCCCGCCTCACGGCCTGGAAGCTCGGGCTCCACGGGGTGAACCCGAAGGGGACCTCGTACCTCGTCTCGGGCGGCGGAAACCTGTACAAGAAGGGCACGAAGGTCCGGTTCAACGCCATCGCCGGACACCGTGACGGATTCGCCACGGAGTGCCCCGGCGCACGCCTGTACGGCAAGCTCGGAACCGCCCGCGCGAGCTCGGCGAAGTACCAGGGAAGGCCCTGAGGTGCCGGGGAAGGCGCCGGGGACGGCACCGGGGAAGGCGGGATGAGGTCGCGGATGGGGCCATCGGGGCAACCATCTGCATAAACTGACCGGTCATATCGCACGGACGACCGAGCCGGGCGAGCTGACCGAGCCCCGAACAGGAAGCAGAGACGACAAGGTGACAGAAGCGATCCTCCTGGTCGGTGGCAAGGGAACACGGCTGCGACCGCTCACGGTCAACACGCCCAAACCCATGGTCCCGGCGGCGGGCGTCCCCTTCCTGACGCACCAGCTGGCCCGTGCCCGCGCCGCCGGCGTCGAGCACATCGTGCTCGCCACCTCCTACCTCGCCGAGGTCTTCGAGCCGCACTTCGGTGACGGCTCGGCCCTCGGCCTGAGCCTGGAGTACGTGACCGAGGAGGAACCGCTCGGCACCGGCGGCGCGATACGCAACGTGGCCTCCCGGCTGCGCTCGGGCCCCGACGAACCGGTCCTCATCTTCAACGGGGACATCCTCACGGGCCTCGACATCCAGGCCCTCGTGGCCACCCACTCCTCCTCCGGCGCGGACGTCTCGCTGCACCTCACCCGGGTCGAGGACCCGCGCGCCTTCGGCCTGGTCCCCACGGACGCCACCGGCCGCGTCACGGCCTTCCTGGAGAAGCCGCAGACGCCCGAGGAGATCGTCACCGACCAGATCAACGCGGGCGCGTACGTCTTCAAGCGCTCGGTGATCGACTCGATCCCGACCGGCCGCCCGGTGTCGGTCGAGCGCGAGACCTTCCCGGAGCTCCTGTCCTCCGGGGCCCACCTCCAGGGCATGGTCGACTCCACGTACTGGCTGGACCTCGGCACCCCGCAGGCCTTCGTACGCGGCTCCGCGGACCTGGTCCTGGGCCGCGCGCCCAGCCCGGCGGTCCCGGGCCGCTGCGGCGACCGCCTGGTCCTGCCGACGGCCCGCGTCGCCCCGGACGCCAAGCTGACCGGCGGTACGGTCGTCGGCGCGGACGCGGTGGTCGGCGAGGGCGCCCGCATCTCCGGCTCCACGCTGCTCGCGGGCGCGGTCGTCGAAGCGGGCGCGGTGATCACCGACTCCCTGATCGGCGCGGGCGCGCGCATCGGGGCGCGCACGGTCCTCACGGGCGCGGTCATCGGCGACGGGGCGCAGGTCGGCGCCGACAACGAACTGAGGGACGGTGTCCGCGTCTGGTGCGACGCGACCCTCCCGGCGGCCTCGGTCCGCTTCTCGTCGGACCAGTAACCCGCGCACCCCGCCCGCCCGGGCCGGCGCGCCCCCGCGCCGGCCCCGCTGCGTGCCTGCGCCCCCCCCGCTGAGGGCGGCGCGCAGGCCCACCGGGCTACGCTCATACCATGGCCGGCCGCTTCCCCCTCGAACTCACCCGCACCACGGTCCGCGGCGGCCACACCCCGGTCCCGGTCCCCGTCCCCGTCATGGACGCGGCGCCCACGGAAGACCTCGCCGATGACGAGAACCTCACCGAGGCCGCCCCCCTGGACCTCGGCCTCATCCTCGGCCCCCTCCGCCGCGGCCCCGCCGACCCCACCTTCCGCGTGACCCCCGACGGCTCCGTCTGGCGGGCCAGCCGCACCCCCGAGGGCCCCGGCACGCTCCGGATCCGTGCGACCGGTACGGGTGCGGAGTCGGAGGCGTGGGGCCCGGGAGCCGCCTGGCTCCTGGACCGCCTCCCGGCGCTCCTCGGTGCCGAGGACGACCCGGCCGCCTTCGTCCCCCGCCACAAGCTGCTCCTGGCGACCCACCGCCGCCGCCCGGGCCTGCGCCTCACCCGCACCGGCCTGGTCCTCGAGTCGCTGATCCCGTCGGTCCTGGAGCAGAAGGTCACGACGAACGAGGCCTACGGGTCGTGGCGGCTGCTCGTACGGAAGTACGGCGAGCCGGCCCCGGGCCCGGCACCGGACGGCATGCACGTCATGCCGGACGCGCGCGCGTGGACGCGGATTCCGTCCTGGGAGTGGCACCGCGCCAACGTCGACGGCAAACGCGCGGCCACGATCGTCCGCGCGGCGAGGGTGGCGGCCCGACTGGAGGAGGCCGCGCGCATGGACCCGCCGGCGGCACGCGCGCGCCTGGAACTGATCCCGGGCATCGGCCCCTGGACGAGCGCCGAGACCATCCAGCGCAGCAACGGAGCCCCCGACGAGGTCACCACCGGCGACCTGCACCTCCCGGGCATCGTCGGCTGGGCCCTCGCGGGCGACCGTACGGCCGACGACGAGGCGATGCTGGACCTGCTGGCCCCGTACGCGGGCCAACGCCACCGCGCGGCCCGCCTCATCCTCCTCAGCGGCCGGGTCCCGCCCCGCAGGGCACCGCGGATGACGCCGGGCGACATCACCGGGATCTAGCGGTACGGGGCCGCTACCGCTACTCGGAATCCGGGTGCATCTGCACCCACCGGCCGCCGATCGACTTCATCTCCACGCCGTAGTACGGCTGGGGCCGCGCGGCGGGGGAGACCCCGGACCGCCCCCGACTCCGCCCCGCGGAGGACGCCCGCTCGGTGACCGCCTTCTTCGCGACCGCCTTCTTCACCGGCACCGGCTTCCCGGCCACCTTCTTGGCAGCCGCCTTCTTCGCGGCCACCGGCCTCCCGGCCTTGGCCGGTGCCGTCCCCTTCGCCGCCGTCCCCTTCGCCGCCGTCAGCTTCGAGGCCGCCCCCGACCTCTGCGCGTCCCGCTTGCGCAACTGCTCGATCCTGCGCGGCATCTCGCCCCGGCTCATCGGCTTCGCGGGCTTCGGAGCCGCCGCCGCGGCGGCAGCGGCTGCGGCGACCGTGACGGGCACCCCCGTCACCGGGCGGCAGGCGCGGTGCGCCGGCCGCCCGGCACGGACGAGGACGAGCTTCTTCGGGGAGACCGGCATGGCGCAGACGATGCGGCACCTGAGATTCGAGGTGTTGGACGTGGACATGGCCCCCCTGTCGCACTTGGCCGAGACGGCAGGACAGTTGCCCGCCCCCGCCCGGGACCAGGCCCTTCGGCCTGCCCGGGCGTCGCAGCCAGCCCGCGCCCCCTCAGCGCACCTCGACGAACTCCGAGGCCAACCGCGCCGCCCGGTCCCTGGGCGCCCCCGCCGCATGCCCGATGGCCACCGCGCCCAGCGGGTCCCACCCGGCCGGCAGGTCGAGGACCTCCCGTACGACGTCCCGGCAGAACATCGTCGAGGACACCCACGCCGAGCCCAGCCGCTCACCGGCGAGCGCCACCAGGAAGTTCTGCACGCCCGCGCCCGCCGCCACCACGAACATCTCGCGCTCGGCGGCGTCCCGGCGCGGGTCGCCGTAGTGGTGGGAGCCGTCCATGACCAGACAGGGCACGGCCAGGTAGGGCGCGTTGCGCAGGACGTCCCCGCGCCGGACCCGCTTCGCGATGGACTCCTCGGACTTCCCGTCCCGCCGCAGGTCCGCGATCCACGCGTCCCGCATGGCGTCGAGCAGCCGCACCCGCGAGGCCGCGGACTCCAGGAGCACGAACCGCCACGGCGTCGTGTGGTGCGGGGCAGGTGCGGTCACGGCCGCGGCGACCGCACGCCGTACCGCCCCCGGGTCGACCGGCTCGTCGGTGAACTCCCGTACCGTCCGGCGCAGCGTCACCGCCTCCCGTACGGCCTCCGACGTACCGAGCCGGAACATGTCGTCGGCGGCGCCGCGCACCAGCGCCCGCGCCCCCGGTTCCTCGTCCCCGGCCACCACGTGCGGCAGTCCGCGGACGACGGCGACAGGCAGGCCGTTCGCCTTGCCCTTCACCAGGTCGCCGGCGGCGGCGAGTTCGTCGGCGGTGGCGACCACGGTCGCGCTCAGCGGATTGCCGTACGCGTCGGTCCCGCCGCGCAGGTCGTCGAGGACCCGCACCCCGGCCGCCCCGATCGCGACATCGGTGAGTCCGCTGCGCCAGGGCCGTCCGAAGGTGTCCGTGACGACGACGCCGACCTCGACACCGAGCGCCTCGCGCAGCCCCGAACGGATGCGGCGCGCCGAGGCGTCGGGGTCCTCGGGCAGCAGCAGCACGGTCCCGGCGGGGGTGTTGGAGGCGTCGACCCCGGCGGCGGCCATGACGAGCCCCTGCCGGTTCTCGACGATCCGGAGCGGACCGCGCCGGGCCACCACCCGTACCGTCTCGGCGTCGATGGCCTCCTCGCGGTCGTCGGCGGCGATCACCCGCCCCTCGGCCTTGCTCACGATCTTGGACGTGACGAGGAGGACGTCCCCGTCGACGAGTTCCGGCGAGACGGAGGCGATCAGCTTGGCCAGGTCGTCACCGGCCGCGACCTCGGGCAGTCCGGGCAGCGCCCAGACACGGTAGGAGGGCGGTACGGCGGTCACCCGCGGACCTCCTCGGCGAGCGCCAGGGCCTCCCGCGCCATCGCGGCGGTCGCCTCGACGTCGGTCATCATCAGCGGCACCGCCCGGCAGCGGATGCCCGCCGCCTCGACGGCCGCGACCGCGCTCGCGTCGACGGTGTCGACGAGCCAGCCGTGGACGAGTTCGGAGCCGTAGTTCTCGGCGACGGACGCCGCCGTGGACTCCACGCCGACCGCCGCGAGGACCTTGTCGGCCATGCCGCGCACGGGCGCGTCCCCGACGATGGGGGAGAGGCCCACGACGGGCGCCCCGGCCGCGACGATGGCGTCACGGATGCCGGGCACGGCGAGGATCGTCCCGACGCTGACGACGGGGTTGGACGGCGGGAAGAGGATGACGTCCGCCTCGGCGATGGCCTCCAGGACGCCCGGCGCGGGCTTCGCGGCCTCGGCGCCGACCGGCACGATCGCCTTCGCGTCCACGGAGGCGCGCAGCTTCACCCAGTACTCCTGGAAGTGCACCGCGCGCCGCTCGCCGTCGACCTCGATCGCCACATGCGTCTCGACCCGGTCGTCGGACATGGGCAGCAGGCGTACGCCGGGCTGCCAGCGGGCGCACAGCGCCTCGGTGACGGCGCTCAGGGGGTAGCCGGCGCCGAGCATCTGCGTACGGACGATGTGGGTGGCGAAGTCCCGGTCGCCGAGGCCGAACCACTCGGGTCCGACCCCGTACGCCGCGAGCTCCTCCTTGACGGTGAAGGACTCGTCCGTACGTCCCCAGCCCTGCTCCTCGTTGATGCCACCGCCGAGGGTGTACATCACCGTGTCCAGGTCGGGGCAGACCTTCAGCCCGAAGAGATGGATGTCGTCACCGGTGTTGCCGATGACCGTGATCTCCGCGTCAGGCGCGGCCTGCTTGAGGCCGCGAAGGAAACGGGCACCACCGATGCCGCCGGCCAGAACCACAATGCGCATGGACGGCAGTCTGTCAGGCGGTCAGCCGACGACGACCCCAGGGGCGGCCGGGGCGCCGGACGCGTCAAGGGCGGCGGAGGCGCCGGACGCCTCCGTCCCGACCGGAGCGCACTGCTCGCGCAGCGACTCGTGCATCGGCATCTCGGTGAGGCCGGGGAAGTAGACGTGCAGGCTGACGGCCGGTTCGAGGGAGTCGTTGACGACCTCGTGGACGTAGCCGGGCGCGAACACCCGCTCCCCGCCCGGCGCCAGCGTCCGCCCGCCCCGGTCCGTACGCTCCGTCAGCTCGCCCTCAAGGACGGTCAGCACGCCGGAGGAGAGGCCGTGGTCGTGGAGCCCGCTGCCCTGGCCCGGCACCCAGGAGAGCAGCCACACCTCGTAGCCGGGGCCGGTGCGGAGCCGGTGGTACCAGCGGGTGGTGGCGTCGTACTCGACGTACGGGGCCCACTGGGCGCGGTCGGTGGCGATCGAGCGGGCGAGGCCGGCGAACTCGGCCACCGTCTCGGGATGGGCGCGCTCGGGCTGGAGGAGGTGCGGGACCTCGAGGATGTCGCCGGCGATCTGAAGGTCGCTGTCCATGTTCATGGGTGGGGAGGTTCCTCAGCAGAAACAGAAGCGGTGGGGTCACGGAAGAGAGGTGACGCGAGTGACGCTGGGAGAAGTAGCCGGAGCTCTACGGCATCAACAGCTGGAACAGCAACAGCAACAGCGCGCCTGGACAGCGCGGCGGAACCCACGGCTGTGGGTCGCGGCGGGCGCTGTGGTCGCTGGCATGCCACCAAAGGTGGCCGGAAGCGCACCCGACTGTCAACTCAATGCCCGATTTGGGGGCAATGTTTCACCTCATCCGGTTACAGTGCTCGGAGAAAGGTTTGTTCAGACTCGGACCAGGCAACATGGCGCTGCAACCGCGCCCGTAAACATGGCCGGTCCGTGATCGGGCTGTGATCCGGATCGCTTCCATGGCTGGATCGCAACAGGATCCGAGTCTCGGACGTCCTTTCTCGTGAGGGTCGCGCGGCGCACCCAGGTCGGTGGCATGTGTCACGTTTTTGGTGATTTGAACACTTTCCGCATAGGCTTGGTTCCGCAGAGTGAATACGGGGCCCAATAGCAGATCTCCGCTTGACTCGCGCAGAGCACGAACTTGTAATTTCACTCGTGTCGTTCGGCCGGGTTCGCAACGGCAAGACCACGGGGACGCACAGAACAGACGAGGGGCGCACATGACCGAGTTGTTCCAGGAACTGCTGGTCGAGGACGCGGACGAAGAACTCGGCTGGCAGGAGCGCGCGCTGTGCGCCCAGACCGATCCCGAGTCCTTCTTCCCCGAGAAGGGCGGCTCGACCCGCGAGGCCAAGAAGGTCTGCCTCGCCTGCGAGGTCCGCTCCGAATGCCTCGAATACGCCTTGCAGAACGACGAGCGCTTCGGCATCTGGGGCGGTCTCTCCGAGCGCGAGCGGCGCCGCCTGAAGAAGGCCGCCGTCTGAACGGCGGGAGACCCGCCGGGCCCCGCGCGCCACTGCGCGCACACCGGAGACAGGCAGACCAGGCGAACGGTCCGCCCCCTGTGCTTCATCCACAGGTGGCGGACCGTTCTGCTTGTTTTGTACGGAAAGCCTTCCGGAGCCCTTCCGCCCGCTCTGTCCACAGGGCGTCGGACCGCTCCGCGCACAGCCGTTAGTGTGGGCCTCCGTCCGAGACGCACCCCACGCCCCCCGCGGGCGACCCCGGCCGGAGGGCCCGTAGCTCGATGTCCTCAACTCCTGAGTTTCCGCGACACGTCGTCACCGCCGTGCTCGTCACCCACGACGGCGCCCGCTGGCTGCCGGACGCCCTCGCCGGGCTGCTCGCGCAGGAGCGCCCCGTGCAGAACGTGGTCGCGGCCGACACCGGCAGCGCCGACGACTCGGCGCAGCTCCTGGCCGACGCCGTCGGCGCCGACCGCGTCCTGCACCTCGCGCGCCGCACCGGCTTCGGCGCCGCCGTCGAGGAGGCCGCGCGCACCGCGCCCGTGCTCGGACCCGAGGACCTGGCCTATCTGAAGCGCCCCAGCGGCTGGGACCCCGTCAGCCGCACCTGGGACGACGGCGCCTACGACCTCCCCGAACTCCCGCACGGCGAACCGGTCCAGTGGCTCTGGCTCCTCCACGACGACTGCGCCCCCGAGCCCGGCGCCCTCGCCGAACTCCTGCGCGTCGCCGACTCCGACGCGGACGCCGCCGTCATCGGCCCCAAGCTGCGCGGCTGGTACGACCGGAAGCAGCTCCTGGAGACCGGCGTCTCCATCGCCCGCAGCGGTCGCCGCTGGACCGGGCTCGA
This sequence comes from Streptomyces sp. NPDC001728, assembly GCF_040297565.1. NCBI lineage: Bacteria > Bacillati > Actinomycetota > Actinomycetes > Kitasatosporales > Streptomycetaceae > Streptomyces > Streptomyces sp. NPDC001728. Next base: position 16,486 of record NZ_JBEOZK010000036.1, on the reverse strand, counting down.
CCGCCGCGAGCAGGACCAGGGCCAGCACGACCAGGTCCGCTCCGTCCTCTCCGTCTCCACCGCCGGCATGCTCGTCCGCCGCGACGTCTTCGAGGAACTCGGCGGCTTCGACCGCCGGCTGCCCCTCATGCGCGACGACGTCGACCTGTGCTGGCGCGCCCACTCCGCCGGCCACCGCGTCCTCATCGCCCCCGACGCCGTCCTCCGGCACGCCGAGGCCTCCGCCCGCGAGCGCCGCACCGTCGACTGCGCCGGCCGGACCGCCGCCAACCCGCACCGCGTCGACAAGGCCGGCGCCGTCTACACCCTCCTCGCCAACACCCGGGGTGCCGCCCTCCCGTACGTCCTGCTCAGGCTCGTCCTCAGCACCCTGCTCCGCACCCTCGCCTACCTCGTCGGCAAGGTCCCCGGCCAGGCCGTCGACGAGGTCATGGGCCTCCTCGCGACCCTGCTGCGGCCCGAGAAGATCCTCGCCGCCCGCAAGCGCCGCAAGAACCCCGAAGTCCCCGCGAGCGAACTCCGCCCGCTGTTCCCGCCGCCCGGCGCCACCGTCCGCGCCGCCGTCGAGCAGTTCACCGCCAACTTCGGCGGCTCCGAGGCCGAGTCCGGCGGCTCCCGCCACGGCGTCATCGAGTCCGGCCCCGGCGGCGACGACGCCGACTACCTGGAGATCGAGCAGTTCGCCCGGCTCAAGAAGATCGCCCGCAAGCCCGGCCCGGTCCTCTTCGCCCTCCTGCTCCTCATCTCCCTCGTCGCCTGCCGCAACCTCTTCGCCGGCGGCTCCCTCGCGGGCGGCGCCCTGCTGCCCGCCCCCGACACCGTCTCCGGCCTCTGGTCGCGGTACGCCGACAGCTGGCACGCCCTCGGCACCGGCGGCACCCAGACCGCCCCGCCCTACCTCGCCGTGCTCGCCGCGCTCTCCGCGCTCTTCCTCGGCTCCACCTCCACCGCGCTGACCCTGCTGCTCGTCTGCTCGGTCCCGCTCGCCGGCTTCACCGCGTACTTCGCCGCCCGGGGCATCGTCGAGTCCCGGCTGCTCCGCGCCTGGGGCGCCATCGCCTACGCCTTCCTGCCCGCCGCCACCGGGGCCCTCGCCACCGGCCGGCTCGGCACCGCCGTCCTCGCGATCCTGCTCCCGCTGATGGCCCGCGCCGCCGTCTCCGCCCACGGCTTCAACCGGCCCGACCGGGGCAGCTGGCGCGCCACCTGGGCGTACACCTTCCTGCTGACCTTCGCGACCGCGTTCACCCCGGTCGTCTGGCCGCTCGCCGTCCTCCTCGGCATCGGCGTGCTCGTCGTGCGCCGCTCCGACATCACCGCCTACGGCCTGCGCTTCCTCGCCGCCGTCGGCACCCCGCTGCTCGTCCTCGCGCCCTGGTCGCTCACCCTCCTCACCGACCCCGCGGCCTTCCTGCGCGAGGCCGGCCTCGACATCCGTACGGGCACGGCCACCGCGCTCGACCTGCTCGGCACCAGCCCCGGCGGCCCCGGCACCACCGGCGGCCTCCTGCTGGCCGGTCTCGTCCTCGCCGGCCTGGCCGGACTGCTCCGCGAGGAGCGGCAGCTCGCCGTCCGGGCCGCCTGGGCCGCCGCCCTCGCCGGCCTCCTCTTCGCCGCCCTGTCCAACGGCGCCGGCGGCACCGGCTGGGCCGGACCCGCCACCCTCGTCTACGGCGCCGCCCTCATCGCCGCCGGCATGATCGGCGCCGAGGGCGGACGCACCCGCGTCGCCGCCCACGGCTTCGGCTGGCGCCAGCCCGTCGCCGCCCTCATCGCCCTCGCCTGCGCCCTCGGCCCGGCCGTCGCCGCCGTCGGCTGGATGATCGGCGGCGCCGACGGCCCGCTGACCCGGCGCGACCCGGTCCAGGTCCCGGCCTTCGTCGCCGAGGAGAGCGCCACCCGCGACCAGCCCCGCACCCTCGTGCTCGGCGCGGGCGCGCCCGGCGAGGTCGCCTACACCCTGGTCCGCGGCTCCGGCGCCCGCCTCGGCGACGCCGAACTCACGGCGGCGGCCGAGGGCGACCCGCGCCTCGACGACGTCGTCGCCCACCTGGTCGCGGGCTCCGGCGCCGACCAGACGCAGGAACTCAGCGGCTACGCGATCCGCTACGTGCTCGTGCGGGACGGGGCGCCGCGCCAGATGAGCCGCGTGCTCGACTCCACCCCCGGGCTCAGCCGCCTCAGCCAGCTCGACGGCAGCGCGCTCTGGCGCGTGGACCGAGAGATCGCCCGCGTGATGATCGTCCCGCCGGCCGCCAAGACGACCGGGGGAACGACGGAGCCCGCCAAGGGATCCGAGCCGGTCGCCGTCGCCGCGGGCCCCGTCGAGGCGCACACCACGGTCCCCGCCGGCCCCGCCGGCCGCGTCCTGCGGCTCGCCGACCGCGCCGACGAGGGCTGGACCGCCACCCTCGACGGCCGGGAACTCACCCGCACCACCGTCGACGGCTGGGCCCAGGGCTTCGAACTCCCCGCCCAGGGAGGCCGCCTCGACCTCACGTACGACCAGCCGCTCACGCACACCGCGTGGATCTGGGCCCAGGTCGGACTCGCCGTCGTCCTGCTCGTGCTCGCCCTGCCCGGCCGGCGCCGTGAGATCGACGACGACCTGCCGGAGGAGGAGCTCGCCATCCCCGCCCAGGCGACCGAGGGCGACGGCCGCCGCGCCCGCCGGCTCCGCGCCGCCGCCGAGGCGGAGGCCGAGGCCGAAGCCGGGACCGCCCAGGAACAGGAACAGCAGCCGGATCAGGAACCGGCCCCGATCCCGGAGCAGCAGTCGTACGAGCCCCAGGAGTGGGACGGCAACGGCAACGGCAACGGCAACGGCAACGGCAACGGCTACGACCCCGCGTACGCCCAGGCCCAGGGCCAGGCCCAGGATCAGCAGGCGTACGCCGAGCAGGGCTACTACCAGGGTCAGCAGGAGTACACGGCCGACCCGTACCAGCAGCAGCCGTACGCGTACCCCCAGCAGGGCTACGACCAGCAGCAGCCGTACGGGGACCAGCCCGCCTACGAGCAGCAGGCCGGTTACGGCCAGCAGTACGACGGACAGCAGCAGCAGACGTACGACGGGCAGCAGCCCCCGTACGACCCGCAGCGGTACGACCCGTACAACTACGGCTACGGATACCCCCAGGGCCACGAGCCCGAGCAGCGTCCCGACGGGAGCAGCACCCAGTGAAGCGCACGACCCTCTCCCTGATCGCGGGCGCCACGGCCCTCGCCGCCGTCACCGGCTTCGCCTCCCTCACCACCCCGGACGGCCCGGCGGCCCCCGAGGCCAAGGCCGCCACCCGCCTGCCGGTGCAGCGCGCCGGCCTGGTCTGCCCGGTGCCGAGCACCTCGGAGGTCGCCGAGACCCTGTACACCTCGTACACCCCGCCGAGCACGATCGCGGGTACGGGCGCGGCGAAGGGCGGCGGGTCCGGGAAGACCGAGCAGCCCACCGCCCAGCTGCGGCCCGCCGTGAACACGACGACCTCCGGCGGCACCGCCAAGGGCGGCAAGAAGGCCAAGGCCCCCAAGGCCCCGGCCACCGTCACCGCCCCGGGCAAGCCGGTGACCGCCGAGGCGGACGGCTCCGCCGTGCCCGCCCTGACCGGCGCGGCGACCGGCACCCTCGCCCCCGGCTGGACCGTCCAGCAGACCACCGTCGTACCGGCCGGCGGCGCGCGCGGCCTCCTCGGCCTCGGCTGCGGCGCCCCCGACACCGACTTCTGGTTCCCGGCCGCCTCCACCGCCAAGGAACGCCAGGACTACGTCCACCTCACCAACCCCGACGACACGGCCGCCGTCGTCGACATCGAGCTGTACGGCCCCGAGGGCGCGCTCAAGTCCCAGTTCACCGAGGGCATCCCGGTCCCCGCCCGCTCCACGGTCCCGGTCCTCCTGCCCACCCTCACCGGCGAGGCGGCCCAGCAGGACGTCACCGTCCACGTCAGCACCCGCAGCGGCCGGATCGGCGCCGCCATCGCCGCCGCCGACGAGAAGCTCGGCAGCGACTGGCTCCCGGCCGCCGCCGACCCGGCGAGCAGCGTCGTGCTCCCCGGCATCCCGGGAGACGCGACCTCGGTACGCCTGGTGGCCTTCGTCCCCGGCGACGACGACGCCGACCTCAAGGTCCAGCTGGCCACCACCAGCGGCACGATCGTCCCGGCCGGCACCGACACCCTCCATGTGAAGTCCGGGATGACGTCCTTCGTCGACCTGCCGGGCCTCACCCGGGGCTCGGCGGGTTCGCTGCTGCTCACCCCGAGCGACCCGAAGAAGGCGACGCCGGTCGTCGCCGCCCTCCGGGTGGTCCGCGGCAAGGGAGCGGACACCGAGATCGCGTTCCTGCCGGCGACGGCCCCGGTCGTCGCCCGCGCGACGGTCGCCGACAACCGGGCCAAGGGCTCCACGCTCTCCCTGACGGCGCCCGGCGCGGCGGCCCAGGTCAAGGTCACGGCCTCGGCCGGTTCGGGCGGGGGCACGCCGGTGTCGAGGACGGTCACGGTCAAGGCGGGCACGACGCAGGCCGTCACCGACCTGGTCCCGGAGGGCCTCAAGGGCTCCTACGCGCTGACCGTGGAACCGGTCTCGGGCGGCAAGGTGTACGCGTCGCGGACCCTGGCGCTGCCGCTGGACGGCACCCCCATGTTCACGATCCAGACGTTCGTCGACGATCGGGGCACGGTGGAGGTCCCGGCGGCCCGCCAGGACCTCGGAGTCCTGGACTGACGAACGGCCGCCCCCGTACGACGTGCCCGACCGGGAGGGGTGGGCCGGGCCCGCCCCGTACGACGATCAGTCCTGCCCGTACCGCGGATCGACCGACTCGGGGGAGAGCCCGAGCAGTTCCGCGACCTGCTCCACGACCACCTCGTGGACCAGGAGCGCCCGGTCGTCACGGCTCTTCGAGCGGATCTCGACCGGGCGCCGGTAGACGACGACCCGCGCCGGCTCGTTCTTCTCGGCGGGCGCGGACCCGCCCAGCGGCACCGTCTCGCCCGACACCGCCGGCGGCACCTCCATCACCATGAACTCGACGTCCGCCAGCTGCGGCCAGCGCCGCTCCAGGCGCTCCACCGAGTCCAGGACCAGATCGCGGAAGGTGTCGGCCCGGCTCGCGGAGAGCGGCACCTGCGGCGGGGCGACGGGTCCGCGCATCCCGCGGCCGTGCCGGTCACGGCGGCGCACCCGAGGCTCCGCGGGGGGCTCCGTGGAGTGGTGCGAGGGGCTCGGCGGCACAGGACTGTCCATCACTGACGCAGCGTAACCCTCATCCGTCCCTCCGCACTCTGGCGCATCCTCGCCACCTCCCCCCGCGCTTCCGCCCCGCCGCCACACCCCACGTCGAAACCTGAACATTCCGGCCAATCGTCCGCTCGATCCGGCTGCCCCTCACGCTCGGCCATCTGGCCGTGGTCGACCCGATCCGTACCCCACCGTGCCCGGATCGACTCCCGCCCGCGCCCCCGCGCGCCCCCTCTCCCGCGGGTCGGCGGAGCGACTCGGGGAGGGCCGGTGGCGGAGGTCACACCGCGACACGGTGGAGTGACCTGAGGGAGAGTCGTCGCGGCCCGCTCAAGAGTGCGGTACCGTCCAACGTCGTGAGCCCTGTACGTCGCTGTTCGCGCACTGCGTGCGGCCGCCCTGCCGTCGCGACACTGACGTACGTCTATGCCGACTCGACTGCGGTCCTCGGCCCGCTCGCCACCTACGCCGAGCCCCACTGCTACGACCTGTGCGCAGAGCACAGCGAGCGCCTGACCGCCCCACGCGGGTGGGAGGTCGTGCGGCTCACCGACGGTTCCGCCCCGCCCCGCCCCAGTGGCGACGACCTCGAAGCCCTGGCCAACGCGGTCCGGGAGGCGGCCCGCCCCCAGGAACGCGCGGCCGAATCCGGCGGCAAGGGCGGCGGAGGCCGTGGCGGAGACCCCATGGAGGTCGGGCGCCGGGGTCACCTCAGAGTGCTCCGTTCCCCCGACAACTGACCGCAACAGGCCACCGTCCGCGCCCCCTTTCACCGCTCCGGGTAGTTTTGGCGTTCCGCAACACGCGCCGCATCGCGTGCCGAGAACTCAGGAGGGTGGATCCGTGACGACCGATCTGTCGCAGATCGTGAAGGCGTACGACGTCCGCGGAGTGGTCCCCGACCAGTGGGACGAGACGCTCGCCGAGCTCTTCGGGGCCGCCTTCGTACGGGTGACGGAGGCTGAAGCGATCGTCGTCGGCCACGACATGCGCCCCTCGTCGCCCGGCCTCTCGGACGCCTTCGCGCGCGGCGCCGCCCGCCTCGGCGCCGATGTCACCCTGATCGGCCTGTGCTCCACCGATCAGCTGTACTTCGCCTCCGGCAGCCTCGGCCTGCCCGGCGCGATGTTCACCGCCTCGCACAACCCGGCCCAGTACAACGGCATCAAGATGTGCCGCGCCGGTGCAGCCCCGGTCGGCCAGGACACCGGCCTGGCGCAGATCCGCGAGCTGGCGGAGGAGTGGTCGGGGACGGGCGCGCCGGAGGCCGCCGCGACCACGGGCACGATCACCCGGCAGGACACCCTGACGGACTACGCCTCCTACCTGCGGTCGCTGGTCGACCTGACGACGATCCGCCCGCTCAAGGTGGTCGTCGACGCGGGCAACGGCATGGGCGGCCACACCGTCCCCACCGTCTTCGAGGGCCTGCCGCTGGACGTCGTGCCGATGTACTTCGAGCTGGACGGCACCTTCCCGAACCACGAGGCCAACCCGCTCGACCCGAAGAACATCGTCGACCTCCAGGCCCGCGTCCGGGCCGAGGGTGCCGACCTCGGCCTCGCCTTCGACGGTGACGCCGACCGCTGCTTCGTCGTCGACGAGCGCGGCGAACCCGTCTCCCCGTCCGCGATCACCGCCCTCGTCGCGGCCCGCGAACTCGCGAAGACGCCCGGCGGAACGATCATCCACAACCTGATCACCTCCTGGTCGGTGCCCGAGGTCGTCCGCGAGCAGGGCGGCGAGCCCGTCCGCACCCGCGTCGGCCACTCCTTCATCAAGGAGGAGATGGCGAAGACCGGCGCGATCTTCGGCGGCGAGCACTCGGCGCACTACTACTTCAAGGACTTCTGGAACGCGGACACCGGCATGCTCGCCGCGCTCCACGTCCTCGCGGCCCTCGGCGGCCAGGACGGCACACTGTCCGACCTGGTCTCCGTCTACGACCGGTACGCCGCCTCCGGCGAGATCAACTCCACGGTCGCCGACCAGGCCGCCAGCGCGGCCAAGGTGCGCGCGGCCTACGAGGGCGGGGACATCACGCTCGACGACCTCGACGGCCTGACGGTGACGGCCGAGGACTGGTGGTTCAACCTCCGCGCCTCCAACACCGAGCCCCTCCTGCGCCTCAACGTCGAGGCCCGCGACGCCGCCACGATGGCCAAGATCCGCGACGAGGTCCTCGCCCTGGTCCGGTCGGCCGACTGACTCCGCCACCCGGCCGGGGAACGGGGCGCCCCCCGTTCCCCGGCGGTAGGCTGACCTGGCCCGTAGGGCAGTACCACCACCGTTTGTCCGAAGGGAAACCCCATGCCGCTCGAAGCCGGCCTCCTGGAGATCCTGGCCTGCCCCGCGTGCCACGCTCCGCTGAACGACCGCACGGCGGACGAGACTCCCGAACTCATCTGCACCGGCAAGGACTGCGGCCTCGCCTACCCGGTCCGGGACGACATCCCGGTCCTCCTGACCGACGAGGCCCGCCGCCCGGCGTAACGGCCCCGTGCTCGCCGTCCGCCGCCGACGGCGAGCACCCCCCACGGGAAGACCCGCACCTCTCTGTCCCCAGCAGCACGGGTGGTGCGGGTGGGAGCCACCAAGCCCGGCCGAAGGCCGGGCAACCACCCCGCACCCGCACCCGAACCACCCCACACCCGCCCCGCAGGGCCCGCACCCGCCCCGCAGGCCCCCGCGGGGCCCCGCGACGACGACGCGACCGGAGGCACCGCCCATGCTCGACGAGACCCTCCTCGACGCCCCGGACGACCTCGCCCTCGCCGACCGCCGCGGCCTCCTCCGAGGCGCCGCCGAGGCCGGGGCGAGGGTCCGGACGGCGGCCCGGCACGCCGCCGAGGCCGGCATCGCGGACCTCCGCCCGGAGGGCCGCCCCCGCGCCGTCCTCGTCGCGGGCCCCGGCACCGCCGCCGCCGGCGTCGCCGACCTGATCGGCGCCCTGGCCGGCGCCTCCGCCCCCGTCGTACGCCTCCAGCCGACCGGCGTCGCCCCCGCCGCCGGCGCCCTGCGATGGGCCCTGCCCGGCTGGGCCGGCTCGGTGGACCTCCTGCTCCTGCCGACGACGGACGGCTCCGAGCCGGGCCTCGCACTCCTCGCGGAGCAGGCGTACCGCCGGGGGATCACGGTCGTAGCCGTCGCCCCGAAAGCCTCACCGCTCGCCGAGACCGTCAACGGCTCCCACGGCCTGTTCGTGCCGATGGCCATCGCCCCGCACGAAGCCCCCGACGAGTACGCCGAGAACATCGCGGCCAGCCCCGGCGCCCTGTGGGCCCTGTTCACACCGCTCCTCATGCTCCTCGACCGGGTGGGCCTCCTCGAAGCACCGCCCGAGGCCCTGGAGAAGGTCGCGGACCGGCTGGACCGTACGGCCGAACGCTGCGGCCCCGCCATCGCCACGTACAGCAACCCGGCCAAGACGCTCGCCGCCGAGCTCGCGGACTCCCTCCCGCTGATCTGGACGGAGGGCGCCGCCGCCGGACCGGCCGGGCGCCGGTTCGCGGCGGTCCTCGCGGAACTCGCGGGGCTCCCCGCACTCGCCGCCGAGCTGCCGGAGGCCCTGCCCGCGCACGGTGTCCTGCTCGCGGGCGACTTCGCGGGCGGCGCCGATCCGGACGACTTCTTCCGCGACCGGGTGGACGAGCCGCAGGCACTCCGCGCACGGGTCGTACTGCTCAGGGACCGTCCGTCCGACGGCCTCACGGCCGCGCACGCCGCCCGCGAACTGGCGCTCGGTCACGAGACCGCCATCAGCGAGCTGGAGCCGGAGGAGGGCGGCGACCTGGAGACCCTGGCGGAGCTGCTGGCCGTGACCGACTTCGCCGCCGTCTACCTGTCGCTGGCCACCCCGGGACGCACGGCCACCGACTGACGGCGCCCGGCCCGACCGCCGGGCCGCCCGCCGGCCGAGGCAGGGGCCCGCGCCCCCCTCCGTACGCCACAGCCGACGGCCGCAGCCACAGCCGCGCCCGAGGTCACCACGCCGCACACCACCCCGGCCATCACCCCGCCCCCCACCCGTCACCCACCCGTCACCCGCCCCCTGTCACCTGTCTTCCGACACCCCTCACCATCCGTCACCACCCCGAGGAGCTGGCAGGCACCATGGACCGCCTCGTCAACACCGTCCGCCCCTACGCCTGGGGATCCACGACGGCCATCCCGGAGCTGCTCGGCATCGACCCGACCGGCGAGCCCCAGGCCGAGATGTGGATGGGCGCCCACCCCGGCGCCCCCTCCCGCACCGAGCGCGGCTCGCTGAACGAGCTGATCGACGCCGATCCCGTACGCGAGCTGGGGCAGCGCTCCCTCGACAAGTTCGGCCCGCGCCTCCCCTTCCTCCTGAAGGTGCTCGCCGCCGGCGCCCCGCTCTCCCTCCAGGCCCACCCGGACCTGGAGCAGGCACGGGCCGGGTACGCAGAGGAGGAGGCCGCCGGCATCCCGGTCGACGCCCCGCAGCGGATGTACAAGGACGCCAACCACAAGCCCGAGCTGATCTGCGCGCTCACCCCGTTCGAGGGCCTGTGCGGCTTCCGCGCCCCCGTCGAGGCCGCCGACGTCCTCGCCGCGCTGGGCGTCGACTCGCTCAAGCCGTACGTCGACCTGCTCCACGCCCACCCCGAAGAGGCCGCGCTCCGCGAGGTCCTGACGGCGTTGCTGACCGCCGACGCGGAGGAGATGGCGCACACCGTCGCGGAGGTGGCCGCCGCCGCCGACCGCCTCGGCGGCGCCCACACCCCGTACGCGACCCTCGCCCACCACTACCCGAGCGACCCCGGCGTCATCGCCGCCATGCTCCTCAACCCGGTCCGGCTCCAGCCCGGCGAGGCCCTCTACCTGGGCGCGGGCGTCCCGCACGCCTACCTCGACGGTCTCGGCGTCGAGATCATGGCCAACTCCGACAACGTGCTGCGCTGCGGGCTCACCCCCAAGCACGTCGACGTCCCCGAACTCCTGCGGGTGGTCCGCTTCGAGCCGACCGACCCGGGCATCCTGCGCCCCGAGGCCTCCCCGAGCGGCGAGGAGGTCTACGACACCCCGATCGACGAGTTCCGGCTGTCCCGGTTCGTCCGGGCCGAGGGCGCCGCCCCGACCGAACTGACCGCCGCCACCCCGCAGATCCTGCTCGCCGTCGCGGGCCGCCCGAAGGCGGGCGAGGTCACCCTGTCTCCCGGCGAGTCCGTGTTCGTCCCGGCGGGCGAGCGCACCGTACTCAGCGGGACGGGGACGGTCTTCCGCGCCACCGTCGTGGCCTGATGCGACAATGACCGGCCGAACCGCGGCGACACTGCCGGTGCATCGACGAAGGGACCACGTACACCCATGAGCGCGTCAGGCGGAACCAAGGCGATCGTGGCGGCACTCGCCGCCAACCTGGCGATCGCGGTAGCCAAGTTCGTGGCGTTCCTCTTCAGTGGTTCGTCGTCGATGCTCGCCGAGAGCGTCCACTCGCTCGCCGACTCCGGCAACCAGGGCCTGCTGCTGCTCGGCGGCAAGAAGGCCCAGCGCGAGGCGACCCCGCAGCACCCCTTCGGCTACGGCCGCGAGCGGTACATCTACGCCTTCCTCGTCTCCATCGTCCTCTTCTCCGTCGGCGGCATGTTCGCCGTCTACGAGGGCTACACGAAGATCAAGGAACCGCACGAGATCGAGGCCTGGTACTGGCCGGTCGGCGTCCTCGTCTTCGCGATCATCGCCGAGTCCTTCTCCTTCCGTACGGCCATCAAGGAGTCGAACCCGCTCCGCGGCGACCAGTCGTGGAAGGAGTTCGTCCGCCGCGCCAAGGCCCCCGAGCTGCCCGTCGTCCTCCTGGAGGACCTCGGTGCCCTCGTCGGTCTCGTCCTCGCGCTCGGCGGCGTCGGCCTCGCCCTGCTGACCGGCAACGGCGTCTGGGACGGCATCGGCACCCTCTGCATCGGCATCCTCCTCATCGTCATCGCGATCGTGCTGGCAGCCGAGACCAAGTCGCTGCTGCTGGGCGAGGCCGCCGGCATCGACGAGGTCAGGAAGATCGAGGCCGCGGTCGTCGACGGAGACACCGTCACTCGCCTCATTCACATGCGCACGCTCCACCTCGGCCCCGAGGAACTCCTCGTCGCCGCCAAGATCGCCGTCCGGCACGACGACTCGGCCACCGAGGTCGCGAACGCCATCAACGCCGCCGAGGACCGCATCCGCACCGCCGTCCCGATCGCCCGGGTCATCTACCTGGAGCCCGACATCTACAGCGAGAAGGCCGCCTCGGCCGGCGAGAACCCGGCCAAGGCCAGGACCGAGACCCTGGACAAGACCAATCCCGAGACCCCGGACGGCACCGCCCACTGACCCGTCCCGACGAGGCCCCCGCGACCCCACGGTCCCGGGGGCCTCGCTCGTGTGTACGGGGCCCCGGGAGCGCCCCGTCCATGGATGCGGACTGTGGCCCGCCGCATCGATCGGTGTAGATTCGTGACCAGCCAGACGTCGCTGCTGATGGCGGTCGGGCGGTCCTCACGGACCGGCCGAGGGAGAGAGGGCCTCCGACGACGGCACCGTGGAACATCCCGGGCATTCGTGTGCCCCGAGCCCTCCGTGGTGCCCCGGCGCCCACCGACCCTCGCCCCCGAACACACGAGGAGCAGCTCAGTCATGACGACTGCCACGCACCAGGACTTCAAGGTCGCGGACCTCTCCCTGGCCACCTTCGGCCGCAAGGAGATCACCCTCGCCGAGCACGAGATGCCCGGCCTGATGTCGATCCGCCGCGAGTACGCCGAGCAGCAGCCGCTCGCCGGCGCCCGCGTCACCGGCTCCCTGCACATGACCGTGCAGACGGCCGTCCTCATCGAGACCCTGGTCGCCCTCGGCGCCGAGGTCCGCTGGGCCTCCTGCAACATCTTCTCCACCCAGGACCACGCCGCCGCGGCGATCGCCGTCGGCCCGAACGGCACCCCGGAGAACCCGCAGGGCGTGCCGGTCTTCGCCTGGAAGGGCGAGACCCTGGAGGAGTACTGGTGGTGCACCGAGCAGGCCCTCACCTGGCCGAACTCGCCCACCGGCGGCCCGAACATGATCCTCGACGACGGTGGTGACGCCACCCTCCTCGTCCACAAGGGCGTCGAGTTCGAGAAGGCCGGCTCGGCCCCGGACCCGGCCACCGCGGACAGCGAGGAGTACGGCTACATCCTCCGTCTCCTCAACCGCACCCTCGGCGAGAACCCGCAGAAGTGGACCCAGCTGGCGTCCGAGATCCGCGGCGTCACCGAGGAGACCACCACCGGCGTCCACCGTCTGTACGAGATGCAGCAGGCCGGCTCCCTCCTCTTCCCGGCGATCAACGTGAACGACGCCGTGACGAAGTCGAAGTTCGACAACAAGTACGGCTGCCGCCACTCCCTCATCGACGGCATCAACCGCGCCACCGACGTCCTCATCGGCGGCAAGACGGCCGTGGTCTGCGGCTACGGCGACGTCGGCAAGGGCTGCGCCGAGTCCCTGCGCGGCCAGGGCGCCCGCGTGATCGTCACCGAGATCGACCCGATCTGCGCGCTCCAGGCGGCGATGGACGGTTACCAGGTCGCCACCCTCGACGACGTCGTCGAGACGGCCGACATCTTCATCACCACCACCGGCAACAAGGACATCATCATGGCCGGGGACATGGCCAAGATGAAGCACCAGGCGATCGTCGGCAACATCGGCCACTTCGACAACGAGATCGACATGGCCGGCCTGGCCAAGGTCCCGGGCATCGTCAAGGACGAGGTCAAGCCGCAGGTCCACACCTGGAAGTTCCCCGACGGCAAGGTCCTGATCGTCCTCTCCGAGGGCCGTCTGCTGAACCTGGGCAACGCCACCGGCCACCCCTCCTTCGTCATGTCGAACTCCTTCGCGGACCAGACCCTGGCCCAGATCGAGCTCTACACGAAGCCGGAGGAGTACCCGACCGACGTCTACGTCCTGCCCAAGCACCTGGACGAGAAGGTCGCCCGCCTCCACCTGGACTCGCTCGGCGTCAAGCTGACGACCCTCCGCCCGGAGCAGGCCGCCTACATCGGCGTCCAGGTCGAAGGCCCCTTCAAGCCGGACCACTACCGCTACTGATGCCCCGGCCGGCGGCGCCCGCGCGCTGACGCGACACCGCCCCGGACACCCGTAGAGGATTCAGGCAGGCCCCCCGCACCCCCGTGCCGGGGGGCCTGCCCCGTCCAGCCCCGCTACCTCTCCTGGAAGCGCCCCCTCCCGAGGACCGACCCATGCCCCGCGGCCGATATTCGCTCCATGACCCGCACGACCACACCCCCCTCGGTGAAGAGCACTTCCACTGCGCGCCCGGCCCTTCCGGCTGGCGCTACGTCTCACAGATCACCACCCCCTCGGGCGATCACAAGGGCTCCGTCGACCTGGCCGTCGACGAACTCGGCCGCCCCATCCGCCTCGAACTCCACGCCGCCGGCTGGCAGGTCCGCGGCGCGGCCCTCGACGGCGTCACCTGGGTCCGCACGGACCCCACCGGAACCCACGCCACCGAAGGCAATGTGCGCGCCCACGCCTTCACCGGCACGTCCCCGGCGTTCCTCGTCGCCCTCTCACGACTCCTGCGTCTCACCCCCGATTCCCCCGGGACCCGCGTCAGGCTCGTCACCCTCACGGATCCGGTGCTCGCCCCCCTCACGGTCGACCAGTCCTGGGCCCTGCTGAGAAGTGAAGCGCACGCCACTGACAACGGCCCCCTGATCGTGGACGAGTACCAGGTCAGCGCCCTGGACACGGGCGAGCGGCACACCGTCCACATCGCGGGCGACGTGGTCCTCGCAGCCCCCGGCATCGAACTCGAAGCCCTGGAGACCCCGCCCTCGGTCTTCCCCTGACGATCAGGCGGGCGGAGCGAAGCCGGTGGCGGACCCCCCGGCGACCGGGGGAGCGACGGCCGGAGGAAGAACGGCCGGAGGAACAACCTCCGAAGCAACGGCGGGAGGAGCGACGGCCGGGGGCAGCACCGCGGCAGAAGCGGCGGTCGCCACGGCCGCACCGCTGAACGCCCGCCGGGCCTCCCGCGCCTGCCGCTCGGCCATGACCCCCGCCACGTAGGCGTCGGCCGGAACCCCCGGCGGCGGAGGCGCACCGGTCAGCGTCACCATCTCGTCGGCCAGCCGCTCCGCGAGCCGCCGCCCCACGGCCGGATCCAGCTCGCGGGCCCGCGTGAGGTACTGCCGGATCTCCAGCCACATCCCCTCGGGGACCGCCGAGAGATCGAGCCCGGCGAACCGCCCCACCAGCCAAGGCGGTGGCGGAGGCACGAAAGCGTTCCGGGCCGCGGGTATCCGCTCACGCACGACGAGCGTCCCCGCGAAGACGTCCCCGAGCCTCCGCCCCCGCTCCGACACCAGAGAGGCGATACAGGCGACGACCCCGAAGGTCATCAGGATCTCCACGACCCCCATCGCCCCGCGCACGAGCGCGTGCCGGAACCGGATCGGCCCGCCGTCGTCGCGCACCACGCGCAGCCCGAGGGCCATCTTCCCCAGCGACCGCCCGTGCGACAGCGTCTCCACCGCGATCGGCGCCCCCACCAGCACCAGCAGGAAGGACACGACGGACACCGCCATGACCGCCGCCTCGTCGAGGGAGGCGGTGGCGACCGCGAGCCCGAGCGTGATCAGCACAAACGCGGCCCACACCACCACCAGGTCGATGAGCACCGCCAGCGCCCGGCTCGGCAGCCGCGCGGGCTGCAACCCCAGTACGACGGCGTCTCCCGTCACCAGCCCACTCACGGCGCCCACCCTTCTCCGGCCTTCCCGACCCCACCGAACGCCAGTCTGCCAAGCTGACCCGCAGCGCGCCGCAGTAGTACGGACCCGTCCGCAGCCGATGCCTGGAGCAGCAGCCGATCATGGACCTCGACGTCTACGTCACCGCCCACCGCGCCGAGTGGGAACGCCTCGACCAGCTCGTGCGCCGGGGCGGGAAGCTCACCGGAGCCGAGGCCGACGAACTCGTCGCCCTGTACCAGCGCACGGCCACGCACCTGTCGATCGTCCAGTCCAGCGCTCCGGACCCCGTGCTCACGGCCCGGCTCACCCAGCTCGTCGCCCGCGCCCGTGCCACCGTCACGGGCACCCGCCGGGCCTCCTGGCGCGATGCGGCCCGCTTCCTCACGGCGGGGTTCCCGGCCGCGGTCTACCGCTCCCGCCACTGGTGGATCCCCACCGCCGTCCTCTCCACCCTGCTCGCCGTCCTGATCGGCTGGTGGATCGGTACGCACCCGGAGGTCCAGGCGGCGATCGGCGCGCCCACCGACCTCCGCGAGATGACCCGCCCCGGTGGGCAGTACGAGACGTACTACTCCAGCCACCCGGCGGCGTCCTTCGCCGCCCAGGTCTGGACGAACAACGCCAGGGCCGCCGCCATGTGCCTGGTCCTGGGTGCCTTCCTGGGCATCCCGGTCCTCTGGATCCTCTTCATGAACATGTTGAACGTCGGCGTCGGCATCGGCCTGATGTCCTCGGCGGGGCGGCTCGATGTCTTCCTGGGCCTGATCCTCCCGCACGGCCTGCTCGAACTGACGGCCGTCTTCGTGGCCGCCGGTACGGGCCTCCGCCTCGGCTGGACCGTCGTCGAACCGGGCCCCACCACCCGTCGCGCCGCCCTCGCGGAACGCGGACGTGCCGCCGTCGGCATGGCGATCGGCCTGGCCCTGGTCCTCTTCGTCTCGGGCCTGATCGAAGGCTTCGTCACCCCGTCCGGCCTGCCCACCTGGGCCCGCATCACCCTCGGCATCGCCGCTGAGCTGGCCTTCCTCGGCTACGTGTACGTCCTCGGCGGTCGCGCTTCCCGCGCCGGCGACCAGGGCGACCTGGAGGAGCCCGACCGCAGCGCCGAGCGACCCACCGCCGCCTGATGTGCGTACGACCCTCCTGACCTGCTAGTGTCCTCCGGTGCCCACAAAAACCATTGACATGGTGGCCGTGGGGAGGTAGATTCAAACGGTTGCCTGGAACTGGACAGTTCGGCAGCGATCTAGTAGAATCTCACTCACTCCGGTCGGGAATTGAATTCCACGGAGTCATCCCGATTCCAATCCGAATCACGAAAACCGCCGATTAGGTCGGTCGAAATGATTCTGATAAAGTCGGAACCGCCGGAAGGGCCCGGAGCGAAAGCAAAAGGGACCGGAAAGCACCGAGGAAATCGGATCGGAAAGATCTGATAGAGTCGGAAACGAAGGAAGCGCCGGAGGAAAGCCCGAGAGGGTGAG
>NZ_JBEOZK010000035.1:0-38137 GCF_040297565.1 Streptomyces sp. NPDC001728 | reverse complement strand
TGGTGGTCCTTGGGGGGGGGGGGGGGGTCGCCGAGGGCTCCGGCGGCGGGACCGCGCCCCGGGGGGGGGGGGGCGCCCCCGGCCCCCGGGGGGGGGGGGGGGCCCCCCGCCCCCCCCCCCCCCCCACTGTGCTTACCCCCTCGTGCCTCCCCCGGGGAAGTCTGTCCGGTGGACGCCGAAGAATCACCCGATCAGGGCGGCGCTCGGAGTGAACGGGGGAGTGTCGGGGGGCGTGTTCCCCTCCGTGGCGCTTCGCGTGATCACCGGCCGCCTACCGTCTCCACCATGGGACGCGGGGACCTGGCGACGCTGGTACGGATCTGCGATCAGGCGGGCCGGCCGCGCGGCACCGGATTCCTCGCCGACCACCACGGAACGGTCGTCACCAGTCACGAAGCCGTCGACGGGCTCAGCCGTGTCCTGGTGAGGGCCCCCGACGAGCGCACCTGGCTCGCCGAGCCGGAGGCCGTCACCCCGCTGCCCGAGAGCGGCCTCGCCCTCGTCCGCACCGAAGGACTCGGCGTACGGCCGCTGCCGGTCGCCACCCGGGGAGAGACCGAACCCGGCACCTACGTACGGATCGCCGCCCTCGGCTGGCGCGAGGCGCGCGTCCTCGGCCCCGCCGCCGTCACGTACGCCGCCGCCGACCGCTTCCACAGCCTCACCGACGCGCTCGAACTCGCCATCGGCACCGAGGGTGCGGAGGCCCTCCGGATCGGCGGACAGGCGGCCGGCGGGCCCGTCCTCGACACCGCCACCGGCACCGTCCTCGCCGTCCTCGGCACCGCCCTGCACGGCGAACGGCCGGCCGCCGGATACGCGGTCCCGCTCCGGCCCCGAGGCCCCCTCACCGCCCTCCTCCGGCGCAACGCCGCGACCGTCCCCGCCTACGGCCCCGATCTCAACCTCGCCGGAATCCTGGAACTCACCGCCACCTCCACCGGGCCCGTGGCGGAGTCCGACCGGTGGCCCGAACCCGTCGAACGCCCCGAATGCGTCCGCGAGTTCGCCCGCTTCGCCGCCGGAGACGCACCCGTACTGGCCCTGGTCGGCGCCCCCGGCACCGGACGCACCACCGCCCTCGCCGCGCTCTGCGCCCGCCGCGCCCGGGGTGTCGCGCCCGCCCCCACCGTCCGGCTGCGCGGCGCCGACCTGCGCGCCGAGGACCGGTCCCTGGCCGACGCCGTCGGACGCGCCCTGCACCAGGCCGGGCGCATCGTCGCGGCCTCCGGGGCGGCCGTCGACACCGGCACCGCCACCCCGGAGCGGGCCGCCGCCCTCGCCCGCGACGCGGGCCGCCCGCTCCTCGTCGTCCTCGACGGCCCCGAGGAGATGCCCCCACTCCTGGCCCACCGCCTCGCCGCGTGGACCACGGCCACGGAGGACTGGCTCGGCGCCCACGGGGTCCATCTGCTCACGGCCTGCCGCCCGGAGCACTGGGAGCAGGCGGGGGCCTTGTACACCCCGGGGGCACTGCATCGGACGGTGGCTGGGCCGGGGGACGGGTTGTCCGGAGGGCCGCATGGGGCGGCGACCGGGCCGGGTGGCGGGCTGTCCGGTGTGATGCACGGGGTGGTGGCTGGGCCGGGGGACGGGTTGTCCGGCGGGCCGCATGGGGCGGCGACCGGGCCGGGTGGCGGGCTGTCCGGTGTGATGCACGGGGTGGTGGCTGGGCCGGACCAGGGACTCTCCGGCGGGCTGCGTCGGGCGGCCTTCGGGTCCGGTGACGGGCTGCCCGGGGCGCTCGTCCTCGGCCCGTACACCGAGGCGGAGGCGCGGGCGGTACGCCAGGGGTACGGCCTCGGCGACACGGACCTCGCCGAGGCCGACGCCCGCCACCCGCTCGCCCTGCGCCTGCTCGCCGAGGTGCGCGCCGCGCTGCCCGGCGTGGTGCCGGGGCGGCCCGGCCGCGAGGAGATCTTCACCGCCCACCTGGATCTGATGTGCCTGCGGATCGCCGTCCGGATCGCGGCGGGGACCCGGCCCCTGGTCCGGGGGACCGCCGTCCGCCGTCTCGCCGCGCGCGTCACGGGCCAGGTGCACGAGGCGGCGCGGCGCTGCCTGGGCCCCGGGCACGGCGTTCTCGACCGGGCCTCCTTCGAGGAACTGTTCCCCTGGCGGGAGGGCTGGGCCCCGGCCGTCCTCACGGAAGGCCTCCTCACCCCGGCGGGTACGGGCTACCGGTTCGCCCACGAGGAACTGGGCGACTGGCTCCAGGCCGCCCACCTGGACGTGGACGGCGCGCTGAACGCGCTTCTCGGCGCAGGGCCGGGGCACGCTTCGGGCGCGACGGCCGGGCCGGCAGGGGCCGAGCTGTCCGACCAGCCTGCCGGGCGCCCTGCCGGCGAGCCTGACGGGCCGGCCGCCGGACGCTCTTGGACTGTTGCTGCCGGGCGGGATGCGGGGCAGCGTTCCGGCCCGCCTGCCGGGCATGCTGTGGGGCGCGCTTCGGGCCCGCCTGCCGGGCCGGTTCCCGGACGGCCTGCCCACCCGCCCGCCGGGCCGCCCGCGGGGCTGCTCTCCGGCCCGTCCGCCGGGCGTGTCGCTGCCGGCCCGCCCGCCGCGCCCCGCGTGGACAACCGTGTCCCCCGGCCCCGTACCGCCGTCGACGACGCCCCGCCGCCCGTCCCTCGGCATCGCATCGGGCCCGTGCTCCAGGCTCTCCTGCTGCTCCACCGTGAGCACGGGCCCGACGCCCTCGGTCCCCGGCTGCGTCTCCTGGCCCTGGCCCTCTCCGGTTTCGCCGAGGCCGGCGGGGGTGGTCCGGGGGACGGCGCCTGGTGGGCCGCCCGGCTGTTCGGGGAGAGCGTGCGCCGTCTGCCGGATCTCCGGGCGTACCTGCCGGTCCTGCGGCTCCTCGCCGACCTGATCGGCGCACGGGGCGAGCGGCACAGCGTGTTCGCCGCGTTCGGCCCGGACTTCTGGCTAGGACTCCCGCTGGGCGAGGACGAGCGGATCGACCTCCTCCGCCGCCTCGTACCGTCCGATCCGCCACCGGGCGGGCCCGGGGAGCCACTCGACGGCGCCCGGTCCCCGAACCCCGGCGCCCGCGCGCTCGACGTCGTCGCCGCCCTGCTCGTCGCCGATCCCCGGGGCGTCCAGCCCCTCCTCTGCCGGTGGTTCGGTGACGAGCGGGACCTTCCCGCCGCGCCGTCCGCGACCGTCGCCGCCGCCGCCCAGGCCCTGCTGCACACCCATCGGGCGCTCGCCGTCGACGATCTCTGCGAGGCGCTCGTCGCCACCGCGCATCCGCTCGCCGAAGGCCTCCTCGCCGCGCTCGCCGAGGACGAGCCCTCCGCCGTCTGCCGGGCCGTCGACCGCTGGGCCCACGACGACGGGCGCCCCGAGCGGCGCGCCGCAGCCGCCGCGTACGGGCACCGCGTCGCCGCTCACGCCACCGGCCCCGCCGACCGCGAACTCCTCCGCTACGCCGCACTCGCCCTGCTCGCCCGCCCCGGCGACCGGGGTCTCCACGGCGCCGCCCTCGGCCTCCTCGTCCGCGACCCCCACAGCCGCTCCCGGCACCTGCCCCGCGCCCTCGCCGAGCCACGGGTGCCCGCACGGGCCCTCGTGGACGCCCTGGCGACCGACCCGGGTCCGGTGCTCGCCGCGTTCCGCGCC
Organism: Streptomyces sp. NPDC001728; assembly: GCF_040297565.1. NCBI lineage: Bacteria > Bacillati > Actinomycetota > Actinomycetes > Kitasatosporales > Streptomycetaceae > Streptomyces > Streptomyces sp. NPDC001728. The sequence goes on along the minus strand of NZ_JBEOZK010000035.1, from coordinate 34,516 downwards.
AGGCTGTACGGCGGCGGTGAGGCCCCCGCCGCCGCCCTGCGGGCCCTCGCCGAGGTCGACACGCCCGCCCTCGCCCGCCGTATCGCCGCCCTCGTCCGCGACTACGTCGCCCGGCACCCCGAGGGCGCCGGGCACGTGGCCGCGTTCGTCGACCGCCGCTTCGAGGACGGACCGGCGGCCAGGGCCGTGCTCTTCCCGCTGGTCGTGGGCCTGCTCCGGGGCCGCCCCGCCGCCGTCCGCCGCGCTCTCGCCCCCGTCCTCGCCGCCCCGGGCACCGGCGCCTCACGCCATCTGCGGGCCGAGCTGCTCGACGTACTCCTGGAACACGAGCGGTACGAGGCCGGGACCGGGGAGGACTCCGTCCTGGACGCCCTCCTGACGGCCGCCGCCGAGGGCACCGAGCGCCGCAGCGAGCCCCGTACCCGGGAGCTGACCCACCGCGTCGGCGCGCTGTGGAGCCGTACGGCCGAAGGGGCGGGACGGCTCGACCGGGCGCTGGCCGGGCTGGTCCGCACGCGCCCCGCCTTCGCCGGCCTGCTCGCCGCCTGGACGGCCGCCGCCCCCGGCGAGTGGGCGCCACTGCTCGGCCCGGAGACCTTCCGGGCCCTGCGGGGCCACGGCACTTCCATGCCGATGCGAACCGACGGCCGTGGGCATGGCAGTCTTAGACCTGCGTAAGGCGAACAGGGCGAACAGGCGGACGAGGAGCGGTCACAGTGCAGCGCTGGCGTGGCTTGGAGGACATCCCCCAGGACTGGGGGCGCAGCGTCGTCACCATCGGCTCCTACGACGGGGTGCACCGCGGACACCAGCTGATCATCGGGCGGGCGGTCGAGCGGGCCCGTGAGCTGGGCGTCCCCTCCGTCGTGGTCACCTTCGACCCGCACCCGTCCGAGGTCGTGCGGCCCGGCAGCCACCCGCCGCTGCTCGCCCCGCACCACCGGCGCGCCGAGCTGATGGCCGGTCTCGGGGTGGACGCGGTGCTCGTGCTGCCGTTCACGGCCGAGTTCTCCCAGCTGTCCCCGGCCGAGTTCATCGTCAAGGTGCTCGTCGACAAGCTGCACGCGAAGGCCGTCATCGAGGGGCCCAACTTCCGCTTCGGACACCGGGCCGCGGGCAACGTCGCCTTCCTGTCCGAGCTGGGCGCCACCTACGACTACGAGGTCGAGGTCGTCGACCTGTACGTCAGCGGCGCGGCCGGCGGCGGCCAGCCCTTCTCCTCCACCCTCACCCGCCGGCTCGTCGCCGAGGGCGACATCGCCGGCGCCGCCGAGATCCTCGGGCGCCCGCACCGCGTCGAGGGCATCGTCGTCCGCGGCGCCCAGCGCGGCCGGGAGCTGGGCTTCCCGACGGCCAACGTCGAGACGCTGCCGCACACCGCGATCCCGGCGGACGGCGTCTACGCCGGGTGGCTGACGGCCGCGGGGGAGCGGATGCCGGCGGCCATCTCGGTCGGCACGAACCCGCAGTTCGACGGCACCGAGCGGACCGTCGAGGCGTACGCGATCGATCGCGAGGGCCTCGACCTGTACGGGCTCCACGTGGCCGTGGACTTCCTGGAGTACGTCCGCGGGATGTCGAAGTTCGACACCCTGGACGATCTGCTCCAGGCGATGGCCGCCGATGTGAAGCGGTGCCGCGAGCTGACGGACACGTACGACACGGAGAACCCCTCCGCCGGCTGAGTCCTCCGCGCCTCCACGGGCCCGCCCTCTCACCGGGTGACGAGGAGTTCCCCCGGGCCCCGGATCAGGCCCTTCGTCTGCCACACCACCGTGGACGCGGGCGCGGGCAAGGACACCCGCACGGTGGTTCCGGTCTCGACGAGGACATCGATCAGCGCGTGCGAGACGCTGCCGGAGACGGCGGCGCCGGAGGGCACGCAAGAGCCGTCGGCCGCGACGAAGCCGACGGGCCCGGCGGCCCCGGCGGGCGAGCCCGCGGCCCCGGCCACGGAGGGCCGGCCGAGACAGCGCGGGCGCGGGGTCCCGCGCCCCACCGGCCGAGGCCCCCGCCCCGCCCCTCAGTCCGTCGCCCCCCGCGCCACCCAGTGGCACGCCACCGCCCGCCCCCCGCCGGTCGTCAGGATCGGCAGGTTCTCGTTGCGGCAGCGGTGTTCCACCTCGTTCGCCTCGCCCGAGGCCAGGATCTGGCAGCGGGCGTGGAAGCGGCAGCCGGAGGGGATGCGGGACGGGTCCGGGGGCTCGCCGGTCAGGACCACCGGGTCGCCGCCGGACTCCGGGAGCACCGACAACAGCGCCTGGGTGTAGGGGTGTCGCGGGTTGGTCAGGACGGATTCCACCGTGCCGGTCTCCACGACCCGGCCCAGGTACATCACCGCCACCCGGTCCGCGATGTTCCACGCGAGACCCAGGTCGTGGGTCACCACCAGCGCGGACAGACCTAGTTCGTCCCGCAGACGCAGCAGCAGCGCCAGGATCTCGCCCCGTACCGACGCGTCGAGCGAGGCCACCGGCTCGTCGGCCACGATGAGTTCGGGCTCCAGGACCAGGGCGCCGGCGATGACGACCCGCTGCCGCTGCCCGCCGGACAGCTCGTGAGGGTAGCGCAGGAAGAAGCGCTCCGGCGGTCGCAGCCCGGCCCGCGCGAGGGCTCCGGCGACCGCCTCCCGCTCGTCGCCCGGGTATCCGTGGATCCGCAGTCCCTCCGCCACCGCGTCGTACACGGTGTGCCGGGGGTTCAGCGAGCCGCTGGGGTCCTGGAGGACCAGCTGCGCCCGCTTCCGGTAGGCCTTGAGCGCCCCGGAGGAGTACCCGAGCGGCTTCCCGTCGAAGGCGACCGTGCCCGAGGTCGGCCGGACCAGGCCGAGGAGCGCGCGCGCGAGGGTCGTCTTGCCGCAGCCGGACTCCCCGACGAGGGCCACGATCTCGCCCGCGCCGATGTCCAGGTCGACCCCGTCGACCGCGCGCGCGGGCGCCGCGCCCCGCCGTCCGGGGAAGGTGACGTGCAGCCCGCGCGCCGACAGCAGCGGGCCCCCGGCCGATTCCGTACCCCCCGCCGTCTCCGTGCCCCCGGCCGATTCCGTACTCCCGGCCGTCTCCGTGCTCATGACGTGCTCCCCACATGGACGCAGGCGGCGCGGTGCCCCGCACCCGCCTCCCGCAGTTCCTGGTCGTGTTCCGCGCACGCGTCCACCGCCACCGGGCAGCGCGGGCGGAAGGTGCAGCCGCCGGGCAGGTCGGCCGGGTCCGGCGGGTCGCCCGGCAGTCCGCGCGGCGCCCGCCGGGAGGCGAGGTCCCCGACGCGCGGGAACGCCGAGGACAGCGCCCGCCCGTACGGGTGCCGGGCCGCCTCGTACACCGCCCGCGCCGGCCCCTCCTCGACGACCCGGCCCGCGTACATCACGGCGAGCCGGTCGCAGGTGTCGGAGAGGACGGCCAGGTCGTGGCTGATCATCAGCAGGCCGATGGACTGCTCGGCGACGAGCCGTTCGATCAGCCGCAGGATCTGCGCCTGGATCATCACGTCGAGCGCGGTCGTCGGCTCGTCCGCGACGATCAGCCGGGGATCGCAGGCCAGAGCCATCGCGATCATCACGCGCTGCCGCTGACCGCCGGACAGCTCGTGCGGGTAAGCGGCGGCGCGGGCGGCCGGCAGCCCGACGTGCTCCAGCAGCTCACCCGCCCGCTTCCGGGCCGCCGCCGGGGTCGCCCGGCCGTGTACGAGCAGGGGTTCGGCGATCTGGTCCCCGATGCGGTGCACCGCGTTCAGCGAGTGCATCGCGCCCTGGAAGACGATCGACGCGCCCGCCCAGCGCACGGCACGCAGCCTCCCCCACTTCATGGCGAGGACGTCGTCCCCGTCGAGTCTGATCTCGCCCTCCACCCGCGCCGACGGGGGAAGCAGCCGCAGCAGCGCGAGCGCCAGCGTGGACTTGCCGCAGCCGGACTCGCCGGCCACCCCGAGCTTGCTGCCCGCCTCCAGGGTCAGGTCGACCCCGCGCACGGCGGGCACGGCGTTCACGCCCGTCCCGTACGTCACATGGAGGTCCCGTACGTCGAGGAGGCTCATCGCCCCACCCCCAGTTTCGGGTTGAGCACGGACTCGACCGCCCGGCCGCACAGGGTGAACGCGAGCGCGACCAGGGCGATGGCGATGCCGGGCGGGGCCAGGTACCACCAGTGCCCGGAGGAGACCGCGCCCGCCTCGCGGGCGTCCTGGAGCATCCCGCCCCAGGAGACCACCGTGGGGTCGCCGAGCCCGAGGAAGGCGAGGGTCGCCTCGGTGAGGATGGCGGTGGAGATGCCGAGCGTGGTCTGCGCGAGCACCAGCGGCATCACGTTGGGCAGGACGTGCCTGCTCATGACGTGGCCGTGGCCGCCGCCGAGCGCGGTCGCCCGCTCGATGTACGGGCGGGACTCGACCGCGATCGTCTGGGCCCGCACCAGGCGGGCGGTGGTCGGCCAGGAGGTCACCCCGATGGCCAGGACCACCGTCCACATCGACCGGGACATGACGGTGGCGAGCACGATCGCGAGGACGAGGGTCGGCATCACCAGGAACCAGTCGGTGATCCGCATGACGACCGTCGAGAACCAGCCGCCGTAGTGCCCGGCGATGATCCCCACGAGCGTCCCGATGGCGACCGACAGGACCGCCGCGAGCAGCCCGACGAGCAGGGAGATCCGCGCGCCCCAGATCAGCAGACCGAGCAGCGAGCGCCCGAACTGGTCGGTGCCGAGCGGGAATTCGGCGCTCGGTGACTCCAGGGCCGTACCGGGTGCCTCCGTCACCGACTGGACGTCGGCGCCGACGAGCAGCGGCGCGGTGAGCGCGAGCAGCGCGATCAGGGCGAGCCCGGCCAGGCCGTAGAGCCCGGCGCGGTGGCCGCGGTAGCCGCGCCAGAAGCGGGCGACGGTGCCCCGTCGGCGTTCCCATGTGAGAGAGGTCATCGGCCCACCCGGGGGTCGAGCAGCGGATAGAGCAGGTCGGCGACCAGGTTCATCAGGATCATCGCCCCGGCGAAGACGACGAACAGGCCCTGGACCAGCGGCAGGTCGGGCACGCTGAGCGCCTGGTAGAACAGCCCGCCGAGCCCCGGCCAGGAGAACACCGTCTCCACCAGGATCGATCCGGCCGCCACATGCCCGAGATTGATGAAGATCATGGTGACGGTCGGCAGGAGCGCGTTCGGCACGGCGTGCCGGCGGCGTACGTCGTCGTCCCGCAGCCCCTTCGCGCGCGCGGTCGTCAGATAGTCGCCGCCCATCTCGTCGAGGAGCGAGGAGCGCATCACGAGGAGCGTCTGCGCGTAGCCGACCGCCACGAGGGTGACGACCGGCAGGACGAGGTGGTGGGCGACGTCGAGGAGGTACGCGAAACCGGTCTCGCCGGTGCCCGACTCCATGCCGCCGGTGGGGAAGAGCCCGGGGATCGGGCCGATGCCCACCGAGAACACGATGATCAGCAGCAGGCCCAGCCAGAACGAGGGCACCGACCACAGCGTCAGCGCGATCCCGGTGTTCAGCCGGTCGCCCGGACCGCCGTGCCGCCAGGCCGAACGGGTGCCGAGCCAGAGCCCGAGCGCCGAATAGATCACGACGGCGACGCCGGTGAGGAGCAGCGTCGCGGGCAGCTTCTCCGCGATCAGGTCCCCGACGGGGGCGCGGAACTGGAAGGAGGTGCCGAGGTCACCGCTCAGCGCCTTGGCGCAGTAGTCGGTGAACTGCTGCCACAGCGGCAGATCGAGCCCGAACTGCCGCCGTAGCGTGGCGAGTTGTTCGGCGGAGGTGGGCACGCCGTGCGTCATCGCCTTCACCGGGTCACCGGGGATGATCCGGAAGAGGAAGAAGCTGGTGACGAGAACGGCGAAGAGCGAGACGAGCGCGCCGCCCAGCTTCCCCGCCGCGTGACGGAGATAGCCGAGGGAGGAACCGGTGCGGGGTGCGCCGTCCGTGGCGCGGGCCTTCTCGGCCCGCGCCACGTCGGCGGGGGTGCTTGCCGTCGTCACGTACTACTCGCGGTCGTCGGCGGTGGAGCGGCGGCGCAGCCCGAGGAAGACGCCGAGGCCGACCACGACCACCACGGCCGCGCCGATCCCGATGATCACACCGGTGTCCGAGCCGCCGTCGCCGGAGTCCCCGGACGCCGAGGCCGTCGGCACGGCCGACCACCAGCTCCAGTAGCCGTCCTGGCCCCAGAGGTTTCCGGCTGCCTCGGGCATGGTCGTGATGGACTTGATCTGGTCCGTGCGGTACGCCTCGAGGGCGTTCGGGTAGGCCATGATGTTCATGTACCCCGTGTCGTACAGCCGGGACTGCATCCGCTTGACCAGATCCGCCCGCTTGGCGGCGTCGTACTCCACCGCCTGCTGCGCGTAGAGCCCGTCGAACTGCTTGTCGCAGATGAAGTTGTCGGTGGCCCCGGAGTCCTTCGGCGTCGCCGGGAGGGTGCCGCAGGTGTGGATGGACAGGACGTAGTCCGGGTCGGGGTTGACCGACCAGCCGTCGAAGGCCAGGTCGTAGTCGCCCTTGACCCACGGGTCCGAGACGCTGTCCAGGCACTCCACCTTCAGGCCGATGCCCAGCTTGCCCCACCACTCCTGGAGGTACTTGCCGACCGCCTTGTCGTTGGGGTCGGTGGCGTGGCACAGGATCCGGAAGTCCAGCGGCCTGCCGTCCTTGCCGACCCGCTTGCCCTCGGCGTTCTTCCGGTACCCGGCCGCGTCGAGGACCCGCTCCGCCGCCGCGGGGTCGTAGGCCCGCTTCTGCGCGGCCTCGGGCTTCCAGAAGTACGAGCCGAAGCGCGGCGGGATGTAGCCCTCGCCCTCGACCGCGTGCCCCTGGAAGACCTTGTCGACGAGGGTGGCGCGGTCGACCGCGAGGAAGAGCGCCTTGCGCACCTCCGGGTCGAGCAGCGCCTTGTGGCCGTTGCCGAAGGCCTTGCCGTCCTGGGCCTTCGCGCCGGGGTTGGTGGCGAGGGCGTAGAAGCGGCGGCCGGGGGCGTCGTTGACCTTGATGTTCTGCTGGGTCTTCAGGGCGGCGACCTGGGCCGGCGTCAGGTTCGGTACGAAGGACACCTCGCCCTTCTGGAGGGCGGCGACGGCGGCGTCCCCGTCCTTGTAGTACTTGAAGACCAGCTCGTCGAACTTGGGCGCGCCCCGCCAGAACCTCTTGTTCGGCTTGAGCTTGATGTACTGGTCGACCTTGAAGTCCGTGATGACGAAGGGGCCGTTGCCCACGATGGGGAACTGCTTGTCGTTGTTGAACTTCGAGAAGTCGCCGACCTTCTCCCAGACGTGCTTCGGCACGATCGGCACGTCGAGCGCCGTCATCGTCGCCTGCGGCTTCTTCAGCCGGATCACGAGCGTCTGCGGGTCGGGGGCGGTGACCTGAGCGAAGTTGGCCGTGAAGCTGCCGTTGGCGGTGGCCGCGTTCGGGTCGGTCATCATCTTGTTGAAGGTCCAGGCCGCGTCCTCGGCGGTGGCCTGCTGCCCGTCGGACCACATCGAGTCCTTGCGGATCGTGTACGTCCACGTCAGCTTGTCCGGTGAGGAGGTCCACGCGGTCGCGAGGCCCGGGACCGTGTGGGCGTCCTTCGGGTCGTAGTTGGTGAGGTACTCGTACGCCAGCCGGTGGATGCTGGTCGAGGTGAGCTTCTGCGCCAGGAACGGGCTGAGCGAGTCGATGCTCTGCGAGACGGCGACGGTGAGCGTCGTCCCCCCGGCGGACTTGTCGTCCTCCGCGGTGGCGGTACCGGGGACGGCCACGAGCGAGACGGCGGTGACACCGCAGGCGAGCAGCAGACGGAGGGCTCGGTGGGCGGCGGGACGGGGTGGAGCCTTCGTGACCATGACCATGGGACGTGACCTCGCGTCGGGGTTCTGTCGTGGATCTTGGGCTGACGTTGGGTGAAGCGAAGGTTTATCAGCGGTGGTCTGCCGTCGTCAACGATCCCTCAAACCCCTTGTGGACTGGGGGAATACCAAGAGGCCCCGTACCGGGTGACCGGTACGGGGCCTCATTGGTCTCATCCTGTGACGCCTTACTGCTGAGGGGCTGGCGGAGCCTGTCCGGGGCCCTGCGGGGGCCAGTTGTGGGGCGTGACCTGCTCGTCGTCGCCCTGGCCCTGATCCTGCGGATCGGCCTGCGGCGGCAACGGCTGACCGGCCCCCGGCTGCTGCCAGCCCTGGGGCATGCCGGGCTGCCCGGGAGGCGCGCCGTAGGGCTGACCGGGCGCGGGCTGTCCGCCGTACGGCTGACCGGGGTCAGGCTGCTGACCGGGCCCCTGCTGACCGGGCCCCTGCTGTCCGGGCCCCTGCTGTCCGGGCCCCTGCTGTCCGGGCCCCTGATGTCCGGGGAGCGGCTGGGCGCCGTAGGGCTGACCGGGCGCGGGTTGTCCGCCGTAGGGCTGTCCCGGCACGGGCGGCTGCCCGTACGGCTGCTGCTGCGGCGGGTACGGCTGACCGGGGGCCTGCTGTCCGGGCGTGGCCTGACTGGGTCCGGGCCCGCCCGGGAACGGCTGGCCGGGCGCCGGCTGGGCCCCGTACGGCCGACCCGGTACGGGCTGCCCGGGAGCGAACTGCCCCGGCATCGGCTGACCGGGGGCGAACTGCCCCGGCATCGGCTGCCCGCCCGGCATCGGCTGTCCGGGCATGGGCTGTCCGGGTACGGGCTGACCCGGCGTCTGGTGGCCCGGCATCGGCGGGGCCATGTGCGGAGGCAGCGTCCCCTGCCCGTCGCCGGTCCACAGGCCCTGCGCCTGCTGCGCCCGTACGAAGTCCTCGGCCACCATCGCCGAGAGGTGGAAGTACGCCTCCCGGGTCTTCGGCCGCATCATGTCGAGGTCCACCTCGGCACCGGCCGACAGGTGCTCGTCGAAGGGCACGACCACGACACCGCGGCAGCGGGTCTGGAAGTGCTGCACGATGTCCTCGACCTTGATCATCTTGCCGGTCTCGCGGACCCCGGAGATGACCGTGATGGAGCGCTGCACCAGGTCCGCGTAGCCGTGCGCGGAGAGCCAGTCCAGGGTCGTCGAGGCGCTGGAAGCGCCGTCCACGGAAGGCGTGGAGATGATGATCAGCTGATCGGCGAGATCGAGCACCCCGCGCATCGCGCTGTACAGCAGACCCGTGCCCGAGTCCGTGAGGATGATCGGGTACTGCTTGCCCAGGACGTCGATCGCCCGCCGGTAGTCCTCGTCGTTGAAGGTCGTCGAGACGGCCGGGTCCACGTCGTTGGCGAGGATCTCCAGACCGGACGGCGCCTGCGAGGTGAACCGGCGGATGTCCATGTACGAGTGGAGGTACGGGATCGCCTGCACCAGGTCACGGATGGTCGCCCCGGTCTCGCGCCGCACCCGGCGGCCGAGCGTGCCGGCGTCCGGGTTGGCGTCGATCGCCAGGATCTTGTCCTGCCGCTCGGTCGCCAGGGTCGCGCCGAGCGCGGTCGTCGTCGTGGTCTTGCCGACACCGCCCTTGAGCGAGATGACCGCGATCCGGTAGCAGGAGAGGACCGGCGTGCGGATCAGTTCCAGCTTGCGCTGCCGCTCCGCCTCCTCCTTCTTGCCGCCGAGCTTGAAGCGCGCGGCGCCGCCGGGCGTCCGGCTCGACTTGGGCTTCTGCTTGTTGTTCCGGAGCAGTCGGTCGGAGGAGAGCTCGACGGCCGCGTTGTACCCGAGCGGGGCGCCCGGCACGGACCGCTCCCGCTGGTCGTGCGTCACGGGCGAGGGCCAGGCGGCCCCGGTCCGGGGGTCGACCGGCGGCCCGCCGTCGTGCGGCGGCTGGGGGGCCGCGGCCTGCGGCGGTACGGCGGCGGGGTGCGGGTAGCCGTACCCGCCCTGCGCCTGCGGCGGCACGCCGCCGGGGGCCCCGGGCTGTCCCCCTGGACCCTGCGGCCCGGGAGGTGCCCCCAGCGGGTAGCCGTAACCGGCCTGCTGCGGAGGGGTCCCGGGGTGCGGGAAGCCGTAGCCGCCCTGCGGGGCGGGGGGCCGTGGTGACTGCGGATAGCCGTAGGAGCCGGGCGGCTGGGGCTGCGCGTGCGGCTGCGGCTGGGCCTGCTGTGCCGGCTCGGGCTGCGGCTGCGCCTGCGGGTAGCCGTAGGCACCGGGTGCCTGGGGCTGGGCCTGCGGCGGTACGGGGCCGGGCGCGGCGGGAGTCGCGGGCGCCGGCCAGGCGGCTGTGGGCGGCAACGGCGCGGCCGGGGGCACCGTCGCGGCCGGGGGCACCGGCTGGGCGCCGGGCGCCGGCTGCGCGGGCCACTGCTGGGCGGGCCCGGGGGCGGCCGGCTGGAAGGACGGCGGCAGCGGCGGAAGACCGGCCCCGGGCTGCGCGCCGGCCGGGGCGAACGGGGGCTGCGGAGCGCCGGGGTACGGCGCGGGGGCCTGCGGCTGGGCGCCGTCGGCGGGCGGGTACGGCGCGGGTACGGCGGCCGGCGCGGTGTCCTGCACCGGGGAGCCGGGGGACTCCGCGGGGACGGAGTCGCTGACCGGCGCGGAGTCGGCCGCGGAGGCCGTGCCCGTGTCGGCGGGGTCTCCGGCGTCCGCTTCGGCGGGGTCGGTGGTGGCGGCTTCGGGAGCGTCAGCCGGGGCGGCACTCTCGGCACCGGCCTCGACGGCGTCGGTGGTGTCACTCGCATCGGCGGGGTCGACGGCGTCGACGGGCTCCGCCGCGTCGGGGCCGGACGCGCCGACGTTCTCGGCAGCGGCCGAGTCGCCGTCCTGGCCCTGGTCCTGGTGCCCGGCCGGAGCGGCGTCCGCGTCGGCAGCCTGGACGGGCGCCGCGTCGGGCGTCGTCGCCACCGCCGTCGCCGCACCGGAGGCGGCCTCGGCCTCGGCCGCGCGGTCAGCGATCTCGCGCTGGAGCTCGGCGGGGGAGAAGCGCATGGTGGCGCCGCTCTCGACGTCCCCGCCCCCGAACGGCGCGGGGGGCGGCGACGCGGGCGCACCCGGCAGCGGGGAGGCGGGCGGGAAGTCACCCGACATCGAGGCATCGTGAGCGGCGACGGGAGCCGGGGCGGCCGGAGCCGGGACGCCCGGAGCCGGAGTGGCCGGAGCCGAGTTCGCCGGGTCCGGGGTGGCCGGAGGAGCGGCGATCGGAGCCGGGGCGACCGGAGGAGCGACGACCGGCGGCGTGGCGACAGGAGGAGCGACGACCGGCGGCGCGACGGCCGGAGGCACCGCGAAAGCCCCCCCGGAGGCCGGAGGCATCGCCGCGGGCTGCCCGCCCACCAGGGGCACCCCCGCCGGCGGCGTCCCCATGGGCTGCCCGGCCACGGGCTCCGCACCCGGCGCCGGAGCCGAGGGCGTCATGGGCGGCATGCCGGCCGGCGGCGCGGGCGGCACCACCGGTCCCGCGTTCCAGCTCGGCTCGAAACCACTGCCCTGCGGAAGGCCCGGCACCGGGACGGGTGCTCCGTGCGGCGGCGGAGGAGTGACACCGCCGCCCCCCGTCGCGTCGCCCGCCCCCGTACCGCCCGACGCGTTCTGCGTGTACCAGGCGGGCGGGGTGTAGTCGATGGTGAACTCACCCGTCATCTCGGCGGAATCCGCGTCGGACTGATCGTCGGCGGGCGGATTCCAACCCCCGTGGATCTCGTCGCGATCGCCGTTCACTTTGCCTCCTGGTGTGGTCGAGCACCCTTGTGCCGTGGTGGGCGGGGCTCTTCCACCCTAATCGGCGCGGGCAACCCCGGGGCAGGCCCGACCGCCCCTCCGCGCAGGTCCCCGTGACCCGGCCGGGCCGCCAAGTGACCCGCCCGCGCCGCAGAGTGAGAACCCCGACCGTTCAAATCAATGTAAAAGCGGACGTACTTGAACGACTTCGGGCCGTTCAGTCCATGCGGCGCGCGCCGCCCAACAATCCGGTCTCGGCGTCCGTCGCCTGCGTCATCACGAACTGGCGGTCGTTCGGGGTGCACCAGAGGGTCACGCCGTCCGCGAGCGTCGACAGGGCTTCGTACTCGTGGCGCGGCAGGCTCATGATCCGGCCGATCTGGGCGGCCTCGTCGGGCGACACCCGCTGCACGCCGACCAGGGAGGACTTCTCCAGGAGCCGGGGCGCGACCGGGCTCAGATAGGGGAGCAGCGTCACCACCGACTGCCAGGGCGCGGACACGACCCGGCCGCGCGGCGGACGCATGCCGCAGTCGCGGACCACGACCACCGGACTGCCGGCGGACGCGCCCTGCGGCGGCACCCGCCCCACGTCGTGCAGCGAGATGCACGGCTGCCCGCCGCCCGCGGCCTGCGCGAGTCCGGTCCACGCCTGCGCGCGGCCGGTCTCGACGGCGATCCGGGCGCCCGTCGCCGCCGCCCGCAGCGCCATCACCTGCGCGGTCCACAGACCGCCGATGAGGGTGATGTCGTACGGGACGGGCCTGTTGATGCCGAGCACGGCGGGCCGGTTCTCGGCGTCGACGCCGATGACCATGCCGTCGTCGCCGACCGGCAGCGCCATCGCGTCGAGCTGTTCGAGCGGGACGGAGTGCCGGTCGCGGCGGGGCCCGACGAGCCCGAATCCGAACCGGGGCCGGGTGACCCGCCCGGTCCGCCGGGGATCCGCCGCCCGGGAAGCGGCCCGGCCGGAACCACCGGTGACACCGGGGATGCCGGAGACGCCGGTGGCGCCCGAAGCGCCCGCGCGGTCCGGCGTACCGAAGGAAGGTGCGGACATCAGCGCGCACCCCCCAGCGGAAGCGTCGCGAGCATGCCCGGCACCTGTTCGCGATCGAGTCGCACGAGTCCCGTCCTCACCCCGCGCGCCGCGCGCTCCAGTTCGTGCCGTGCGCCCACGAGTTCCTCGTCGCTGCGCCCGGTGATCCGTACGTGTCCGGTGACCGTCACCTCCTGCCGGTCCCCGCCGCTCAGCGTCAGGCTGAACGTCGTCGCGAGCGCGGGCAGCGAGGTCAGGAGCGCGACCAGCTGGGGCATCGAGGCCCCGCCGCCGCTCCGGCCGCCGAGCTGCGGCCAGCGCCCCACCCAGTACGTGGTGTGCCGGCGGTCGTCCACCCGCCAGGTCCGCGCGGTCTCCTGGGTCCTGCGCGCCTGCGCCTGCCCCCGGCCCGCCTGCGCGATGGCCATCGGGCTGGCGCAGGTCGAGGTGGCGAGCGCCGAGGTGAGTTCCTGCTCGGTCAGCACGCTCGCCGTGAACCCGGCTCCGGCGAGCCGGCTCGCCAGCTGGTCCGCCGCCCGCACCACGCACTTCTGCGCGCCGGTCATGCCGCCGCCGCGGGCGTCCACCGCCTCCGGGCACAGTTCGGGGTCGAGCTTGAGCGCGATCCAGGTGATCCGGACCGCGGGGGACCCCGTCTGCGCCTGGAGCGGACCGTAGTTGCGCGCGGCCATCGACTGCGCGGGCAGGTGCGGGGCGGGCGCCGGCTGGGTGTGCTGCACGATCTGCGCCGACTCCAGCCGGATGCCGTCCACGCTCAGGACGTCCTGGACGAGTGCGACGGGAAGCGGCTTCGCCGCGCGGTCCGGGCGCAGGGCCGTGCCGTCCGACTCGACGCGCAGGACGGCCGTCAGGAAGGTGCCGTCGCCGACCATGCCGACCGGCCGCCGGTCACGGTCGCTGTACGCGTAGGTCCGCAGCGCGGGATCGCACTCCACGACCGGTGCGAAACCCGGCTCGGTGCCCTCCGGCACGGTGAAGGAGGAAGCGCGGCGGCTGCGGGCCCGCAGCGCGAGGAAGGTTCCCAGCCACTCGGGCAGGGAACGCCGGTGCCGTCGTACGACGGCCAGCAGGAGGAGCACGACGGCGACCACGCCCGCCGGCACCAGCAGCACCGGCTCGACGACCCAGGCCACGACCAGCAGAGCGGCCGCCACCTCGATCAGTACGAGTTGTTGCAATTGGAACGAACCGAAGTGTCCCGGCCGGGCCTGGAGCCTCGGTGACACCGAAGCGGTGGGCCCCGAGGGCGGGGGTGCGGTGGCGGTGGCCGCGGCGGGCCGCGTCCGCGTCGCGGAAGCCATGATGGAGAATCCCCCTCAATTCATCCCGATCACGCTGGCCCGCCAGGGCTTTGGCGGCCGGATCACCCTACCCGCCCCACGAACCCCACGGGACAGCAGGCATAGTAGGGGGCCGGTCCGACGGCCGGAGCCCGGGTGTCACCTCCCCGGCTCCCGCGCGAAGATCGCGCCTGACGAGAATGGGGACTCATGGCATCGCGGCGGGACGAGCTCAACGCGTACACCTTTGCGAAGAAGCGCACGGTGGCGGCATTCCTCCAACCCTCGCCCTCGGGCACGGAGGAGGGGGCGCCGAAGCCGCTGCGCGCACTCGTCCCCGGTCTGATCGTCGCCGCGCTCGTCGTCGCCGGCTTCGGCGCCTGGGGCATGTTCAGCCCCCAGGCCCCCAAGGGCTGGGACACCCCCGGCACCCGGGTCATCGTCGGCAAGCAGTCGACCACCCGGTACGTGGTCCTGCAGACCGGCACGGGCGAGGACGCGAAGACCCTGCTCCACCCGGTCCTCAACCTCGCCTCCGCCCGACTCCTCCTCAACCCCGACCAGTTCCAGGTCGTCCAGGTCGCCGACAAGAAGCTCGACGAGGGCAAGCCGCCGCGCGGACCGATCCTCGGCATCCCGTACGCCCCCGACCGGCTGCCCACCGCCGAGGACGCGGGCAAGGCCAAGCGCTGGGCCGTCTGCGAGCAGCCCGGCGGCGGCGCGGGCGCCAGCGTCCAGAAAGCGGCCTTCCTCTTCGCCGAGCGGGACCTGAAGCGCACCGAGAACGAGAACCGCCTGTCGGACGGCGAGATCCTCTACGTCAAGGGACAGAAGGGCGCCGCCCAGTTCCTCGTCGACCACACGGGCACCAAGTACCCGGTGAAGGCGGACTCCAAGGGCCTGCTCACCGCGCTCGTCGGCCTCCACCGGGAGCCGCAGGCCGTCACCGACGACTGGCTCGCCACCCTGCGGACCGGCGACCCGGTGGACTTCCCGCGCGTCGAGGGCAGGGTCGGCGACCCCGCCGGCATCCCCGGCGACGGCCTGCGGTCGACGGACAACCGGATCGGCACGGTGCTGAGCGCCGAGACCGGCGCCGGGCTCCAGGACTACGTGGTCCTCGCGGGGAAGGTCCAGCCGGTCACCCCTTTCACCGCCTGGCTGCTCGTCAACTCCCCGCAGACCGGCGTCCTCGACATGGACGGCAAGATCACCACCGTCGACGCCTCCTCCTTCGAGCCGGACCCCACCCCGTTCAACGCGGGCGCCCGCTGGCCGCGGCTCAGGCCCAAGCAGGTCAACACCGGGGCCGGCGACACCGCGCGCGACACCGTCTGCAGCGTGCTCACCGGCGTCAGCGACAAGGGCGTGGCGACCGTCACGACCTGGGCCGGCACCGAGTACCCCGCCGACATCACCGCGGGCGGCACCAGCACGTACGTCACCCCGGGCACCGGCCTGCTCTACACCCAGGTCCAGGGCGCCGGCCAGAAGACGCCCGGCGGCTCACTGTTCCTCGTCACCGACACCGGCCTGCGGTACGCCGTCCAGGCCAACGGGGACAGCGACTCCGACCGTTCCGAGATCGGCGCCGGGGACAAGGAGAAACCGACCGACGGACGGCCGGAACCCAGTGATGCCCAGAAGCGTCTCGGCTACGAGAACGTCCAGCCGGCCCTCGTCCCGATCGAATGGTCGGAGTTCCTGTCGAAGGGGCCGAGGCTCGACACCAACAGCGCGCGTCGGCCGCAGGGTTCCTAGGGGGTGGCACCGGTGACGACGTACCGCACGACGGCGTACCGCGCGGGCGCCCTGCTCGCCGCCGGCACGCTCACCGCCCTCCTCGCGGCCCCGGCCGCCGCCGCGGAGCCCGTACCGGGACAGTGGGAGCTCGACGGCAGCGGCGAGTGCACCTTCCCGATGAAGAAGCAGATCGAGGGCACCCCCTGGCCGCTCCAGCGGGTCCTGCTCGACGAGCTGTGGCAGGACACCAAGGGCAAGGGCGTCCGCGTCGCCGTCATCGACACGGGCGTCGACGACGTCAACCCGCAGCTGAGCGAAGCCGTCGACGCCAAGGCGGGGAAGGACTTCCTCAAGCCCGACAAGAAGAACCCGGGCTACGGCGACGAGTTGCGCGGCAAGACCGACGGCACCGTCGACGACGTCGGCCACGGCACGAAGGTCGCCGGCATCATCGCCGCCCACCCGCGCAAGGGCACGGGCTTCGTCGGTCTCGCGCCCGAGGCGACGATCATCCCGATCCGGCAGAACGACGAGAAGAACAGCGGCAAGTCCGACACGATGGCGCTGGCGATCGACTGGGCGGTCAAGCAGAAGGCCCACGTCATCAACATCTCGCAGGACACCACCCAGCCGCTCGCCGCGGACTCGCCCATGGGCCTGGCCATCGCCCGCGCGATCGAGGCGAACGTGGTGGTCGTCGCCTCCGCCGGGAACGACGGCATGGACGGCGCGTTCAGGAACACCTACCCGGCCGCCTTCCCCGGTGTGCTCGCCGTAGCCTCCTCCGACCGGAACAACGAACGTGCCGCGTTCTCCCAGTCCGGCACCTTCGTCGGCGTCGCCGCACCCGGCGTCGACATCGTCTCCACCGTCCCCGGCGGCGGCCAGTGCGTCGACAACGGCACCAGCTTCTCCGCCCCGTACGTCGCCGGCGTCGCCGCCCTGCTCCGGGCCAAGCACCCGGACTGGACGGCCGCCCAGATCGTCGCCCGGATCGAGCAGACCGCCGTCCGCTCGATCAACGGCCGCGACAAGCACGTCGGCTGGGGCATCGTCGACCCGGTACGGGCGCTCGCCGACACCCCTCCCGGGGTGGCGCCCTCCGAGCCCACCGCCGACCCGGGCCCGCCCAAGGCGCCGGCCCCCGAGCCGGCCGCACTGGCACTGTCGGAGACTCCCCAGGAGCGCTCCGAACGGCTCGCCACCTACACGTTGGGGATCGGTGTCGTCCTGGTGGCCGTGGTCACCGGAACGGCCGTCGTGATCCGCGACAGCCGCAGGGGAAGGAGGGCCCGTTGACCCGCGTATCGGTCAAGTATCCGGACCTTCCTTTGCAGTTGGAACTGCCGCCGCCAATGGCTAAAGTGACCGCTGGGCGCACGGTAGTGCGAACCCAGCACGGGGGCGGCATCAGAAGATTCCCGTCCGCATCACGACCGGATGGCCCGACGGCCCGGCCGTCGACGCCACCGAAGGAAGAAGGGGCAAGATGTCGAAAGACCTGAACGTAACCAGTGCCGAACAAGTCAAGCTCGCCGGCCGGATCCAGGACTTCCACGACGAGCTCCAGGCCCGCATCACCTCCCTCAACGGCGTGGTGGACCGCATCCAGGCGGGCTGGCAGGGCGCTGCGAGCAAGGAGTACGACCGGGTCCAGAACGACCTGAACCAGCGTCTCCGCAGCATGCGCGTCGAGCTCGTGAAGCTCGAGGAGATCATGCGCATGAGCGCGGACGGGTTCACGCAGGAGGAGGACGACCGCATTCGGTCCTTCCGCACCATGGACGACACCGCCGCCGGCCAGAGCGCCATCCTCGGCATGGCCTGAGCGGTCCTGCCCGACCAGTCCTCCGCGCCACTCTCACTTCAGGAGTCATCACCATGACCACTGCGGTCAATTACGACACCGTGACGCAGGCGGCGGCCGACGTCCGCCTCACCTCCAGCACCCTCACCCAGAAGCTGGAAGACCTCATGGCCGAGGTCAACCGCGTCGCCTCCAACTGGGAAGGCGAGGCGAAGATCGCGTACCGCGAGAGCCAGGACCGCCTGACCCGCGACATGGGCGGCATGAACTCGGACCTGCGGCGCATCGCCCAGCTCCTCGACGATTCCGTCGTCGGCTACCGGGACACCGACAAGGGCAACGCCGCCCGGTTCCGCATGATGTGAGCACCCACGCACACGCGTGAGGGGGTGGCCCGTCCGACGGGCCACCCCCTCACGCGTGTCACGGCGTCACCGCAGGTCGAACTCGCCGTCCTTGGCCCCCAGGACGAACGCGTCCCACTCGGCCTTCGTGTAGCGCAGCACCGTGCCCTTGTCGAGGGACGAACGCATCGCCACCCCGCCCTCGGGCAGCCGCGCGATCTCCACCCGCTCCTCGTCCGGGCCGGTGCCCGGCGCGCCCTCCCAGCTGACGCCCGAGATGTCGAGCGCGTACAGCTCGTCCTTCTGCCGCTGCTTCTCGGCGGCCAGAGCGGCGTCCGCGCTCTCGGTGGTGGTCTCGTCGACGTCGCTCATCGGCGCTTTCCCTTCGCGGTGGTGCGGCGGTCCCTCCCACACTAGTGGGAGGGACCGCTCCGCTCAGTGCTGTTCCGGCAGCCAGCCCAGCTGGACCAGCGGCGTGCCCCGCTTGCGCGACACGAACGTGCCCCGGCCCTGCGGCATCGGCCGCGCCCGGACGTTGCCGAGGATGTCGCCCTCGCCCGGGTCACCGGACAACAGCACGCCCTGCGCGCCCAGTTCCTTCATCCGCTGCATGAACGGCTCGTACATCGCCCGGGAGGCACCGGCGGCGTTGCGTGCCACGATGAACCGGATGCCGACGTCCCGCGCGAACGGCAGGTTCTCCACCAGCACCGCCAGCGGGTTCCCCGAGTTGGTCGCCACCAGCTCGAAGTCGTCGACCAGGACGAACAGTTGCGGACCCGACCACCAGCTGCGGTCGCGCAGCTGCTGCGGGGTGATGTCGGGCTTCGGCGCCCGCTTCGTCATCACCGTGTTGATCGCGTCCATGTGCATCTGCATGGCCGACGCCATCGGCGCGTACTCCAGGAGGTGCGAGGGCGCCACCGCCTCCAGCATCGTCCGCCGGTAGTCGCCGACCACGATCCGCGCCTGCTCCGGGGTGTACCGCTCGCACAGCTGCTTGGCGATCAGCCGGAGCAGCGCCGTCTTGCCCGACTCGCTCTCGCCGAACACCAGGAAGAACGGGTCCGACTCGAAGTCGACGAACACCGGCTCCAGGTTCGTCTCGTCGATGCCGATCGCGATGCCGTGCTGCGGGTACTCGAAGCCCTTCGGCAGCCGCTCCGCCGGCAGCTTGCGCGGCAGCAGCCGCACCGCGGGCGCCGGAGCGCCGGTCCAGCTCGACTGCACGGACCGGACGAACGCCGCCGTGCCCTCCGACAGGTCGTCCGCCGAGCTCGCCCCGTCGATCCGCGGCAGCGCGCCCATGAAGTGCAGCTTCTCCGGCACCTGACCGCGACCCGGGACACCCGTCGGCACGTTCGCCGCGACCTTCCGGTCGAACTCGGAGTCCATGACGTCACCGAGCCGCAGCTCCAGCCGGCCCAGCATCTGGTCCTTGAGCGCCGCCCGGACCTCCATGTACCGGGCGGCGGTGATCACGACGTGGATGCCGTAGCCCAGACCGCGCGCCGCGATGTCGGAGACGACCGGCTCCAGCATGTCGTAGTCGTTGCGGAAACCGCCCCAGCCGTCCACGACGAGGAAGACGTCGCCCCAGGCCTCGCCCGGCAGCTCACCGGCAGCCCGCTTGCGCCGGTAGGTCGCGATCGAGTCGATGGAGTTCGAGCGGAAGAACTCCTCCCGCCGGTTCAGTACGCCCAGGACCTCCGCGACCGTCCGCCGCACCCGCTCCGGGTCCAGCCGAGACGCCACCCCGCCGACATGCGGCAGGTCGGCGAGCGAGATCATGCCGCCGCCACCGAAGTCCAGGCAGTAGAACTGCACCTCCGCCGGTGTGTGGGTGAGCGCGAAGGACGAGATCAGCGTCCGCATGATCGTCGACTTGCCGGACTGCGGACCGCCGACCACCATCATGTGACCGGCCGCGCCCGAGAAGTCCCGGTACAGCACCTCGCGCCGCTGCTCGAACGGCTTGTCGATGAGGCCGAGCGGCACGGTGAGCCCGCCCTGACGTGTGTACTCCGTCGCCGTGAGCCCCCGGTCCGCCGTCTGCGCGAGCCCCGGGAGCAACTGGTCGAGCGAGGGCGCCTGGTCGAGCGGCGGCAGCCACACCTGGTGCGCCGGCACCCCCTGACCCTCCAGCCGCCGCACGATCACGTCGAGGACGGTGTCCGCGAGCGCGTCGTCCTCCTCGGCACGCTGCGCCGTGAGGTACGCCGGGTCCGGAGCCGCGTACACCACCGGCACCGGCGCCGCCGTGAACAGCGCGGGGCGCCGCTCCACCGGCAGCTGCCCGATCTCCAGGCGCGGCCCGCCCGTCCGGTAGGTGCCCGAGACGTACGCCGCCTTGAAACGCGTCATCTCGTCCGTACCGAACTTCAGATAGCCCGAACCCGGCACCGAGGGCAGGTGGTACGCGTCCGGGACACCGATCGCCGTCCGCGACTCCGCCGCCGAGAAGGTCCGCAGACCGATCCGGTACGAGAGGTACGTGTCCAGGCCGCGCAGCTTGCCCTCCTCCAGGCGCTGCGAGGCCAGCAGCAGATGCACGCCCAGCGAACGGCCGATGCGGCCGATCTGGATGAACATGTCGATGAAGTCCGGCTTGGCGGTGAGGAGTTCGGAGAACTCGTCGATCACGAGGACCAGCGAGGCCAGCGGCTCCAGCGGGGCACCCGCCGCCCGCGCCTTCTCGTAGTCGTGGATGTTCGCGTAGTTGCCCGCCGAGCGCAGCAGCTCCTGCCGCCGCTGGAGCTCACCGCGGATCGCGTCGCCCATGCGGTCGACCAGCGTCAGATCGTCCGACAGGTTGGTGATGACCGCCGCCACGTGCGGCATCTGCGACATGCCCGCGAAGGTCGCGCCGCCCTTGAAGTCCGCGAGGACGAAGTTCAGCGTCTCCGAGGAGTGCGTCACCGCCAGACCGAGCACCAGCGTCCGCAGCAGCTCCGACTTGCCGGAACCCGTCGCGCCCACGCACAGACCGTGCGGGCCCATGCCCTCCTGCGCGGCCTCCTTGAGGTCCAGCATGACCGGCTGGCCGTCCTCGCCGACACCGATCGGCACCCGCAGGCGCTCGGCCACCGACCGAGGCCGCCAGGTCCGCGCCACGTCCACCGAGGCCGCGTCACCCAGGTTCAGCAGATCCGTGAAGTCCAGATTGGCGAGCAGCGGCTCGTCGTCGTCCCCGCCGCCCATCCGCAGCGGCGCCAGCTGACGGGCCAGCGCCTCCGCCGCGGGCAGCGAGATGCCGTCCGGCAGCCCCTCGTACGCGAAACCGCCGCCCGACTCCAGACGCAGCCGGCCCGGCCGCACCACCACGGAGAGACCGCCTCGCGGCTCGTCCAGGTCACCGGGGACGACCTCCACGATCGTCACACCCTGAAGGCCCTCGGGCGCCGCGAGCAGCGAGTCCGGCGGCACCAGACCGCCGTCCAGGACCACCACCACGTGCGGCTGGTCCAGGACCGGCTGGTTCTCCCGCGAGAACCGCGGCCGGCCGTCCAGCCGGGAGCGGACCAACTGCTCGAGATCGCTCAGGTCGTCGCCGAACAGCCGCTTCGTCCCGGCCCCGTCGACCTGGCCCGGAACCTGGGTGTGCGGCAGCCACTTCGTCCAGTCCCAGCGCTCCTGCGCGGGACGGGCCGCGACCACGGCCAGCATCAGGTCGTCGGGGGAGTGCAGCGTCACCAGCTGCGCCACCAGGGCGCGCGCCGTCGCCTGCGCCGACTCCGGCTCACCCGACACCGTCACGTGGTAGAACGCCCGCATCGAGACCGCCATCGGCAGCCCGTCCAACGTGCCGTGCACCGCGAGGAACTGCTGCATCGCACCCGCGCACAGCGGCTCCAGCTCGTCCACGGGCGCCGTGTCCGGTGCCACCAGCGGCGTCGCCAGCTGCTGCGCGCCGAGCCCGATCCGGGCCTGCCCGAAGTCGTGGTCGCCGACCCGCCGTTCCCACACCCGGGAACCCTCGGCCACCACCGACCACAACTGCTCGGGGGAGGGGTGCAGATACAGCTGCGCGTCCCGCTGCCTGCGGGCCGTGCGCCGCACCGTACGCCGGGTCTGGGCGAGGTATTTGAGGTAGTCGCGGCGGACATCGGCCATTTGCCCCTGCGTACCGCGACGGAATCTGACGAACTGCGCGACGGCCATCGCGACCGTCGAAGCCAGCATCAGCGTGCCCATGATCCGCATGATCGGCGACGGCGTCATGAAGAAGAAGACCACCGAGGAACCCATGCCGAGCATCGGCAGGAGCTGCATCAACGCCGACTCCTGCTGACCCCGAGGGAGTTCCGGCGGAGACTCCAGGACCAGTTCCTCACCGGGCACTTCCGGCGGAAGCGACCTCGGCGGGCGTTTGACGACGATCTGGCTCACCGGCGCATCAATCCCTCGTTGGAGGCGGGCTCGTGGCGGGAGCATCCGCTCGGCACCCCTGTCGGCAGCCGGGCGCACGGACTTCCCCCATGGGACGGCGATCCTACTTGCAGCCCCCACCGGCCGTCCCCGGTAGGGTGGCGCGCGCATCGTGCGCAACCGCGAATCAGGGGGTCCAGACACGTGAGTACGACCGCAGCGACCGGCTTCTGCCGCGTCACCGTCGTGGCGCCGGACAGCCGCATCGACGTCGCACTCCCCGAGGACATCGCCGTCGCCGACGTCTATCCGGAGATCCTGCGGCTCACCGGGCAGACCCAGGCCGCCGGCACCCCCACCGGGTACCACCTGGTGCGCCGCGACGGATCCGTCCTCGACGGCGCCCGCACCCTCGTCGCCCAGCAGGTCCTCGACGGCGAGGTGCTCTCCCTTCGCCCGTTCGCACAGTCGCTGCCGCCGGCCGTCTACGACGACGTGTCCGACGCCGTCGCCTCCGCCGTCACCCGCGACCGGCACCTGTGGAGCGACGAACTGCTGCGCGGCGCCGGACTCCTCGGCGGCGTGCTGCTGCTCGTCCTGATGGGCTTCGTCCTCTGGTTCGCCGACCCGGTCCGCCACGACATGCACAGCCTCCCCGGGATCATCGCCGGCGCCGGGGGCTTCCTGCTGACCGCCTTCGCCGGAGTGCGCGCCCGCGTGTACGGCGACCGGGCGACCGCCGTCGCCCTCGGACTCGGCGCCCTGCCCCTGCTGCTCATCGCGGGCTCCGGCATCATCGCCGCCGACCCCGGCCAGGGCCCCGGCCGGCTGCAGTTCCTGCTCGGCTCGGTGACCGTGCTCGTCGCCTCGGTGGCGCTCGTCGCGCTCACCCCCAGCGGTGACGCGCCCTTCGTCGCCGCCACCTTCCTCGCCGCCGTCGGCACCCTCGCCACGTTCCTGGCGATCCTCACCGACTCCTCCGCCACCGAGACGGCCGCCCTCTGCGCCCCCGTCGCGATCGGACTCGTCGCCTTCCTGCCCGGCCTCTCCGCCCGCTTCGCCCGGCTCCCCATCGGTTACGCGGCCCCGCGCAGCGCCGCCGACGACGAGTTCCTCGGCGACCCGCAGCAGCCGAGCGGCGAGGAAGCGCAGCCCGTCGACGGCGAGCGCATCGCGCTCCAGGCCCGCCGCGGCCACGAGATGCTCCTCGGTCTGGTCGGCGGCTGCGCGGCCGTCGTCGTCGGCTCCGCCGCCGTCCTCGGCTTCGCCGGAAACGTCTGGGGCCAGCTCCTCGCCCTCGCCGCCGGCCTCGCGATGCTGCTGCGCGCCCGGCTCTTCCGCTACACCTCGCAGGTCGTCTGCGTCCTGGTCGCCGGCATCGCCGCCATCGCGTTGCTCGTCCTCGGCCTCTCCCTCAACCCGCCGGCGGACCTCGTCAAGGAGTTCCTGATGTACGGGGACCGGGGCGGCCTGGACATCCGTACGATCTGGCTCACCGCCTCCGTCGCCGCCGGCGCCGCCCTGATCACCGCGATCGGCCTGATCATCCCGAGGAAGGGCCTCTCGCCGTTCTGGGGTCGGCTGCTCGACCTGGCGGAGGGCTTCGTCCTGCTGTCCCTCGTCCCGCTCTGCCTCGCCGTCCTCGACGTCTTCACCAGCGTCCGGGCCCTCACCAGCAAGTAGCCGGCCGGCCCCGGGCCCTCACCAGCAAGTAGCCGGCCGGCCCCGGGCCCGTACCGGCGAGGACCGGGTGGCCCCGGGCCCGCTGCGGCGAGCTGGTACGCTGTGTGACGGCCGTTTGTGTACGCGCTCCCGGAACATCGCCCGACCTGGTCGGGAAACCTCTGGAAGCTGCGCTCATCGGACCTTCGCCCGTCGAGTCACGGAAGCTTCCCCTGAGACCTAGACCAGGGGCACTCGCGGGCGCACGAACACCAAGAGGAGATCCGCGTGGCTCTCGACGCCGCTGTCAAGAAGCAGATCATGACCGAGTTCGGCACCAAGGAGGGCGACACCGGCTCTCCCGAGGTTCAGGTCGCGATGCTGTCGCGTCGCATCTCGGACCTGACCGAGCACCTCAAGCAGCACAAGCACGACCACCACTCCCGTCGTGGTCTGCTGATCCTGGTCGGCCAGCGCCGCCGCCTGCTGCAGTACCTGGCCAAGAAGGACATCCAGCGCTTCCGTGCCCTGGTCGACCGCCTCGGCATCCGCCGCGGTGCGGCCGGCGGCGCCAAGTAAGGACGCCGTGAAGGGAGCGGTTCCCACTTTCAGGGGGCCGCTCCCTTTGCCGTACGTGCACAAAGTGTGCGCACCGGCTTAGTCTGGTCGCACAACCCCATACGACGAGCGAGAAGCCGCCGGCCAGCCGCCGGTCCTCGGTAGTGGCCCCCGGACGAATCACCGGGTGCTTCGATCGAAGACCGGCCCGCACCCGAGGCGCCTCTCCGCCGCCGTCGCCACCGTCCCCGGCCACACGGGCCCCGGACGCAAAGACGAACACGTAGGAGAAACCACTAGTGGAGAACGAGACCCACTACGCCGAGGCCGTCATCGACAACGGCACCTTCGGTACCCGCACCATCCGCTTCGAGACCGGCCGTCTGGCCAAGCAGGCCGCCGGCTCCGCCGTCGCCTACCTGGACGACGACACGATGGTCCTCTCGGCGACCACCGCCTCGAAGCGCCCCAAGGACCAGCTCGACTTCTTCCCCCTCACGGTGGACGTCGAGGAGCGGCAGTACGCGGCCGGCAAGATCCCCGGCTCCTTCTTCCGCCGGGAGGGCCGCCCCTCCGAGGACGCGATCCTCACCTGCCGCCTGATCGACCGCCCGCTGCGCCCCTCCTTCAAGAAGGGCCTGCGCAACGAGATCCAGATCGTCGAGACGATCATGGCGCTCAACCCCGACCACCTGTACGACGTGGTCGCGATCAACGCCGCCTCGGCGTCCACGATCCTGGCGGGCCTGCCCTTCTCCGGCCCCATCGGCGCCACCCGCGTCGCCCTGATCAAGGGCCAGTGGGTCGCCTTCCCGACGCACACCGAGCTCGAGGACGCCGTCTTCGACATGGTGGTCGCCGGTCGCGTCCTGGAGGACGGCGACGTCGCGATCATGATGGTCGAGGCCGAGGCCACCGAGAAGACCATCCAGCTCGTCGCGGACGGCGCGGAGGCTCCCACCGAGGAGATCGTCGCCGCCGGCCTCGAAGCCGCGAAGCCCTTCATCAAGGCGCTCTGCAAGGCCCAGTCGGACCTCGCCGCCAAGGCCGCCAAGCCCACCGGCGAGTTCCCGGTCTTCCTGGACTACCAGGACGACGTCCTGGAGGCGCTCACCGCCGCCGTCAGGGGTGAGCTCGCCAAGGCGCTCACCATCGCCGGCAAGCAGGACCGCGAGGCCGAGCTCGACCGCATCAAGGAGGTCGCCGCCGAGAAGCTCCTGCCGGCCTTCGAGGGCCGCGAGAAGGAGATCTCGGGCGCCTACCGCGCGCTGACCAAGAAGCTGGTCCGCGAGCGCGTCATCAAGGACAAGGTCCGCATCGACGGCCGTGGCCTGACGGACATCCGTACGCTCGCGGCCGAGGTCGAGGCCATCCCGCGCGTGCACGGCTCGGCGCTGTTCGAGCGTGGCGAGACCCAGATCCTGGGCGTCACCACCCTGAACATGCTCCGCATGGAGCAGCAGTTGGACACCCTCTCCCCGGTGACCCGCAAGCGCTACATGCACAACTACAACTTCCCGCCGTACTCCGTCGGCGAGACCGGCCGCGTGGGCTCGCCCAAGCGCCGCGAGATCGGCCACGGCGCGCTCGCCGAGCGCGCCATCGTGCCGGTGCTGCCGTCGCGCGAGGAGTTCCCCTACGCGATCCGTCAGGTGTCCGAGGCCCTCGGCTCCAACGGCTCGACGTCGATGGGCTCGGTCTGCGCCTCCACCATGTCGCTGCTGAACGCCGGTGTGCCGCTCAAGGCCGCCGTCGCCGGTATCGCCATGGGTCTGATCTCCGAGGAGATCGACGGCCAGACGCACTACGTCGCCCTCACCGACATCCTCGGTGCGGAGGACGCCTTCGGCGACATGGACTTCAAGGTCGCCGGTACGAAGCAGTTCGTGACCGCGCTCCAGCTCGACACCAAGCTCGACGGCATCCCCGCCTCGGTCCTGGCCGCCGCGCTGAAGCAGGCCCGCGACGCGCGTCTGCACATCCTCGACGTGATGAACGAGGCGATCGACGTTCCGGACGAGATGTCCCCGAACGCGCCGCGCATCATCACCGTCAAGATCCCGGTGGACAAGATCGGTGAGGTCATCGGCCCCAAGGGCAAGATGATCAACCAGATCCAGGAGGACACCGGCGCCGACATCACGATCGAGGACGACGGCACCATCTACATCGGTGCCCAGCAGGGCTCGCAGGCCGAGGCCGCCCGCGCCACGATCAACTCGATCGCCAACCCGACCATGCCGGAGGTCGGCGAGCGCTACCTGGGTACGGTCGTCAAGACCACCACCTTCGGTGCCTTCGTCTCCCTCATGCCCGGCAAGGACGGCCTGCTGCACATCTCGCAGATCCGCAAGCTCGCCGGTGGCAAGCGCGTGGAGAACGTCGAGGACGTGCTCGCGATCGGCTCCAAGGTCCAGGTCGAGATCGCCGAGATCGACCAGCGCGGCAAGCTCTCCCTGATCCCCGTGATCGCGGACGAGGACGCCGAGGGCGACAAGGACGACGCTGCCAAGTGACGTCCCGTAGTTCCGTGACGACGGCCCGCCCCTCCTCGGAGGGGCGGGCCGTCGCCCGTACCCAAACGCTTCTCCCGGGCAAGGACGGCATCGGCACGGTCCGCCGAACGACCCTCCCCGGCGGCCTCCGGATCGTCACCGAGACCCTCCCCTCGGTGCGCTCCGCCACCTTCGGCATCTGGGCGCACGTCGGATCCCGCGACGAGACCCCCGCGCTCAACGGCGCCACCCACTACCTGGAGCACCTCCTCTTCAAGGGCACCCGGCAGCGGTCCGCCCTCGACATCTCCGCCGCCATCGACGCGGTCGGCGGCGAGATGAACGCCTTCACGGCGAAGGAGTACACCTGCTACTACGCCCGGGTGCTCGACACCGACCTGCCGCTGGCGATCGACGTCGTCTGCGACATGCTCACGGGCTCGCTCATCCTCGACGCGGACGTGGACGCCGAGCGCGGCGTCATCCTCGAAGAGATCGCGATGACCGAGGACGACCCCGGTGACGTCGTGCACGAGCTTTTCGCGCGGACGATGTTCGGCGACACCCCGCTGGGCCGCCCGGTCCTCGGCACCGTCGACACGGTCAACGGCCTGAGCCGCGGCCAGATCGCCCGCTTCTACAAGAAGCACTACGACCCGACCCACCTGGTCGTCGCCGCCGCGGGCAATGTCGACCACGCGACGGTGGTACGTCAGGTCCGCCGCGCCTTCGAGAAGGCCGGCGCCCTCGGGCGTACCGACGTCACCCCCATCGCCCCGCGCGACGGCGTGCGCACGCTGCGCGCGGCGGGCCGCGTCGAACTGCTCAACCGCAAGACCGAGCAGGCCCACGTGGTCCTCGGCATGCCGGGCCTGGCCCGCACCGACGAGCGCCGCTGGGCCCTCGGCGTGCTGAACACGGCCCTCGGCGGCGGCATGTCCTCCCGTCTCTTCCAGGAGGTCCGGGAGAAGCGCGGCCTGGCCTACAGCGTGTACTCGTACACCTCGGGCTTCGCCGACTGCGGCCTCTTCGGGGTGTACGCGGGCTGCCGGCCCGGCCAGGTCCACGACGTCCTGAAGATCTGCCGCGACGAGCTCCACAAGGTCGCCTCCGACGGCCTCACGGACGACGAGATCGCCCGCGCCGTCGGCCAGCTCTCCGGTTCGACCGTGCTGGGCCTGGAGGACACCGGTGCGCTGATGAACCGCATCGGCAAGAGCGAGCTGTGCTGGGGCACCCAGATGTCGGTGGACGACATGCTGGACCGGATCGCGGCCGTCACCCCGGACGAGGTCCGGGAGGTCGCCCGCGATGTACTGGACCAGCGGCCCTCGCTCTCGGTGATCGGCCCGCTGAAGGACAAGCAGGCGGACCGCCTCCACCAAGCGGTCTCCTGACCCCTAGTCCCCTAAGGAAGAGCAATGAGCAAGCTGCGTGTGGCGGTCCTCGGAGCCAAGGGCCGCATCGGCTCCGAGGCCGTGAGGGCCGTCGGGGCCGCCGAGGACATGGAACTGGTCGCGGCCCTCGGCCGCGGGGACGAGCTGGAGGCGCTCACCGAGGCGGGCGCCCAGGTCGTGGTCGAGCTGACCACCCCGGACTCGGTCATGGCGAACCTCGACTTCTGCGTGCGCCACGGCATCCACGCGGTCGTCGGCACCACCGGCTGGACCGAGGACCGCCTCGCGCAGCTGCGGACCTGGCTCGCCGCCTCCCCGGAGACCGGCGTCCTCATCGCTCCGAACTTCTCGATCGGCGCGGTCCTCACCATGAGGTTCGCGCAGCTCGCGGCCCCGTACTTCGAGTCGGTCGAGGTCGTCGAGCTGCACCACCCGCGCAAGGTGGACGCCCCCTCCGGCACCGCGACCCGGACGGCCCAGCTGATCGCCGCCGCCCGCACGGGGGCCGGCCTCGGCGCCCAGCCGGACGCGACCGCGACCGGCCTGGACGGGGCGCGCGGCGCCGACGTCGACGGCGTCCCGGTCCACTCCGTACGCCTCCGGGGCCTGCTGGCCCACCAGGAGGTGCTGCTCGGCAGCGAGGGCGAGACGCTCACCGTCCGCCACGACTCGCTGCACCACTCCAGCTTCATGCCGGGCATCCTTCTGGGCGCCCGCCGCGTGACCAGCACTCCGGGCCTCACCTTCGGCCTGGAGAACTTCCTGGACCTGGGCTGACGGGCATGGGCGGAAAGATCACGTACGTCTTCCTCGCCACCGTCCTCGTGCTGGTCTTCGGGGTGGTGGGGATGGAGGGCGTCCTGCTGCTCCTCACGGGCGAGCCGGCCGCCATGGCCATGGGCGGGGTGGCGTTCCTGCTGCCCGTCGTCGGCGGCTGGTTCCTCTGGCAGAACACCCGCTTCGCCCGTCGGGCGAACCGCCTCGCCACCGAACTGGAGGCGGAGGGCGGTCTGCCCGTCGACGAACTCAAGCGCACCGAGGGCGGCCGGATCGACCGCGACTCGGCCGATGAGGTCTTCGCCCGGCGCAAGGCCGAGACGGAGGACTCACCGGACGACTGGCGCTGCTGGTTCCGGCTCGCGGTCGCCTATCACGACGCCCGGGACACCCCCAGGGCCCGCAAGGCGATGCAGCGGGCCATCGCGCTCCACGAGGGGCGTCCGGTCGGCGTCTGACGGCACGGCGGGTGCTGCCCGCCGTGCCGTGGTGTTCCCGAAGGTCCCGGTCAGCGCGTGGCGGCCGGGACCACGCCGTACTCGGAGTTCCAGGCCTCGACCGTGTCGGCGGCCCGCTCGAAGGCCTCGACGCGGGAGAGGAAGTCGGCATTGTGGTCGGTGAGCAGCAGCAGCTGCTCACCACCCTGCCGGCCGAGCACCAGGGCCTGGCCCTGGACGGTGCGGGGGAGTCCCAGCCAGCGCACGGGCTGCTGCACGGTCCGCACGGAAGTCACCTTGGCCCAGGGCACGGTGACGGTCGAGAAGAAGGCGACGCGGCGCGCTCCGGCGCGGCTCACCCAGGTGCCCATACGGAGCATCCGCAGGGCGGCCAGGATGGCGAGCACCGCGATGCCCAGGGTGGCGGACGCCCCGCCGAAGGCTCCGGCGGCCGCGATGATCACCGCGGCGAGGAGCACGAACGAGGCGAGCAGCAATGTCAGCGCCGCCGCCCCGACCCGCCATGACCCCGGCCGGTAGGGACGGCGCCACTGATCGTGGTCGTCGAACGGCAGGGCGACGTGGTCGGTCGTGTCAAAAGCACGGTCGGCCGTCAGAAAGGGCAGGGGCACGACGGTTCCTCACTCACAAGCACGCTCGAAGGGGCAGTGCCCGGTGAGGCTACCTCAGCGGTTGTCGGAGGCCTCCGACTGCTGCTGGTGAGCGGCGGACCCGCCCGACTGCAGGGATGGCATCCCGAAGATCAGGGAGCCGACGAGGCCGGCCACCACGGTCAGTCCGATCAGCGTACGGCCCACGATCTGCGAGGCGTTGAGGCGCTCCCGGGGCGGTGGAGTGACGTTACTGCGGAAGTGGTCGGCCTCCGCGACGAACGCGAACGGTACGGCCTCTCTCCGGCTGAACATCAGGGCCACTCTCCTCGGTAGTCGTCGTCCTTCACAGGTAGAGACGACAGAACCGGCACTTTGGTGCCCTTTTTCACCAAAGCGGCCGAATCTCATCCTCCGGTAGGACGTCGTTAGAGTGGGCGACTGCAACAACCGAACGGAAGGACCGCTGGTGACCGACAGCCCCACCGAGAACGTGAAGATCGACTTCCGGAGCGACGTCACCGTTGATCTGGTCAAGAGCGCGGCGGCCGACTCCGACGTCCTCTGGGCGGCCCGGGTGTCCACCGCGGGCGAGCAGTCCCTCGAAGAGCTCCAGAAGGACCCCGAGCGCTCGAAGGGCCTGATCAACTACCTGATGCGGGACCGCCACGGCAGCCCGTTCGAGCACAACTCGATGACCTTCTTCATCAGCGCCCCGATCTTCGTGTTCCGGGAGTTCATGCGGCACCGCGTGGGCTGGTCGTACAACGAGGAATCGGGCCGCTACAGGGAGCTCCAGCCGGTCTTCTACGTCCCGGACACCTCCCGCAAGCTCGTCCAGGAGGGCCGCCCCGGCAAGTACGTCTTCGTCGACGGCACCCAGGAGCAGCACGAGGTGGTCAGCCGGACGATGGAGGAGTCGTACCGGACGGCGTACGCCACTTACCAGGAGATGCTGGCGGCCGGCGTCGCCCGCGAGGTCGCCCGTTCGGTCCTCCCGGTCGGTCTGTTCTCCTCGATGTACGCCACCTGCAACGCCCGCTCGCTGATGCACTTCCTCGGCCTGCGCACCCAGCACGAGCTGGCGGCGGTCCCGTCCTTCCCGCAGCGGGAGATCGAGATGGTCGGCGAGAAGATGGAGGAGCACTGGGCCCGGCTGATGCCGCTGACCCACGCCGCCTTCAACAAGAACGGCCGTGTGGCCCCGTAACGCACACACGTCCGAAGGGCTCGCGCGAAGTGTCCGTATTGCGACGTTTCACGAAGTTCATCTAGGCTGATCAAACGGACCCGGCGCTGCCTGAACCCCCGAGCAGGCAGCGCCGGGCTCCCTTTCTCCTGTCCCCCTCGGGGACACCCGGCGCTGAGCAGCGAGTAGCGTGTTACCCATGGCTCCGATCTCCACTCCGCAGACCCCCTTCGGGCGGGTCCTCACCGCCATGGTCACGCCCTTCACGGCGGACGGCGCACTCGACCTCGACGGTGCCCAGCGACTGGCCACCCATCTGGTGGACGCAGGCAACGACGGCCTCGTCGTCAACGGCACCACCGGCGAGTCCCCCACCACCAGCGACGCGGAGAAATCGGAGCTGGTACGAGCGGTACTGGAGGCGGTCGGCGACCGCGCCCACGTCGTCGCCGGCATCGGCACCAACGACACCCACCACTCGATCGAGCTCGCCCGCACCGCCGAGCGCGACGGCGCCCATGGCCTGCTCGCCGTCACGCCGTACTACAACAAGCCCCCGCAGGAGGGCCTGTACCGGCACTTCTCGGCCATCGCCGACGCCACCGAGCTCCCGGTGATGCTCTACGACATCCCCGGCCGCAGCGGCGTCCCGATCGACACCGAGACGATCGTCCGGCTCGCCGAGCACCCGCGCATCGTCGCCAACAAGGACGCCAAGGGCGACCTCGGCCGCGCCAGCTGGGCCATCGCCCGTTCCGGCCTCGCCTGGTACTCCGGCGACGACATGCTCAACCTGCCCCTGCTCTCCGTCGGCGCCTGCGGCTTCGTCTCCGTCGTGGGCCACGTCGTCACCCCGGAACTCCGGGCCCTCCTCGACGCCCACCTCGGCGGCGAGGTCCAGAAGGCCACCGAGATCCACCAGAAGCTGCTCCCCGTCTACACCGGCATGTTCCGCACCCAGGGCGTCATGACCACCAAGGCCGCGCTCGCCCTCCAGGGCCTCCCGGCCGGCCCGCTGCGGCTGCCGCTCGTGGAGCTCTCCCCGCAGGAGACCGAGCAGCTCAAGGTCGACCTGGCCGCCGGCGGGGTAGAACTCTGACAACGGACTTCACAACTGAACACTGACAACAGCAAGTGCACGAATGTCATGCGCGCCACGTGCCAAGAGGTACGTGGCGTGCGTGGTGAGGAGAGTCTTTTGAGTCATCCGCATCCTGAACTCGGTGCTCCGCCGAAGCTCCCGAAGGGCGCCCTGCGCGTCATCCCACTCGGCGGGCTCGGCGAGATCGGCCGGAACATGACGGTCTTCGAGTTCGACGGCCGTCTGCTCATCGTCGACTGTGGCGTCCTCTTCCCCGAGGAGGAGCAGCCCGGCGTCGACCTGATCCTGCCGGACTTCACCATCATCCGGGACCGCCTCGACGACATCGAGGGCATCGTGCTCACGCACGGGCACGAGGACCACATCGGTGCTGTCCCCTACCTGCTCCGGCTCAAGCCGGACATCCCGCTCATCGGCTCCAAGCTGACCCTCGCCCTGATCGAGGCCAAGCTCCAGGAGCACCGCATCCGCCCCTACACCCTTGAGGTGAAGGAGGGCGACCGAGAGGTCCTGGGCGCGTTCGACTGCGAGTTCATCGCGGTCAACCACTCCATCCCGGACGCGCTCGCGGTCGCCATCCGCACCCCCGCGGGCATGGCCGTCGCCACCGGCGACTTCAAGATGGACCAGCTGCCGCTGGACGGCCGCCTCACCGACCTGCACGCCTTCGCGCGGCTCAGCGAGGAGGGCATCGACCTCCTGCTGTCCGACTCGACGAACGCCGAGGTCCCGGGCTTCGTTCCGCCGGAGAAGGACATCTCCAACGTCCTGCGCGCGGTCTTCGCGAACGCCCAGAAGCGCATCATCGTGGCCAGCTTCGCCAGCCATGTGCACCGCATCCAGCAGATCCTGGACGCCGCCCACGAGTACGGCCGCAGGGTGGCCTTCGTCGGCCGTTCCATGGTCCGCAACATGGGCATCGCCCGTGACCTGGGCTACCTCCGGGTCCCGGCCGGCCTCGTCGTGGACGTGAAGACCCTCGACGACCTGCCGGACGACGAGGTCGTGCTGGTCTGCACGGGCTCCCAGGGCGAGCCGATGGCCGCCCTGTCCCGGATGGCGAACCGCGACCACCAGATCCGGATCGTCCCCGGCGACACGGTCATCCTTGCGTCGTCCCTCATCCCGGGCAACGAGAACGCGGTCTACCGCGTGATCAACGGCCTGACCCGCTGGGGCGCGCACGTCGTCCACAAGGGCAACGCCAAGGTCCATGTCTCGGGCCACGCCTCGGCCGGCGAGCTGCTGTACTTCTACAACATCTGCCGCCCGAAGAACCTCATGCCGGTCCACGGCGAATGGCGCCACCTGCGCGCCAACGCCGAGCTCGGCGCGATGACGGGGATCCCCAAGGACCACATCGTCATCGCCGAGGACGGCGTCGTCGTCGACCTGGTCGACGGCCGCGCTCGGATCACCGGCAAGGTCCAGGCGGGGTACGTGTACGTCGACGGCCTCTCGGTCGGCGACGTCACCGAGACCTCCCTCAAGGACCGCCGGATCCTCGGCGAGGAGGGCATCATCTCGGTCTTCGTCGTGGTCGACTCCTCCACGGGCAAGATCGTGGGCGGCCCGAACGTCCACGCCCGTGGCTCGGGGATCGACGACGCCGCGTTCGACGCGGTGCTCCCGAAGATCGACCAGGCGCTCAACAAGTCCTTCCAGGACGGCGTCGTGGAACCCCACCAGCTCCAGCAGCTGATCCGCCGCAGCGTCGGCAAGTGGGTCTCCGACACCTACCGCCGGCGCCCGATGATCCTCCCGGTCGTCGTCGAGGTCTGAGACGTCTGACCAGCGCGACACCGGAGCGGGGCCCCTCGATTTGCATCGGGGCGCCCCGCTCCAGTACGTTTACGGCTCCGCCAGAACGGGAACCCCCGGCGCCGACGTGTGCAGGAACGGTTCCACGGGAGGTGGGAAATCCGACTCAGGTCTTCTGATAAAGTCGGAAACGCCGAAAGGCCCCCGGAGTGAAAACAAAAGGGACCGGAAAGCACCGAGGAAATCGGATCGGAAAGATCTGATAGAGTCGGAAACGAAGGAAGCGCCGGAGGAAAGCCCGAGAGGGTGAGTACAAAGGAAGCGTCCGTTCCTTGAGAACTCAACAGCGTG
>NZ_JBEOZK010000034.1:0-58080 GCF_040297565.1 Streptomyces sp. NPDC001728 | reverse complement strand
GTCCTCCAGCGTCAGCAGGTCCGCCGTGAACCGCTCCGCGATGCCGCCCGTGGCAAGGATTCCCCAGCGCACCGTCTTCCCCGCGGGAATCCGCGGGGCCCGGCCCTTCCCTCTTCACGACTTCGGGTCACTGCCGCGAATCTGCCGCTCCAACTTCCCCTGGCACCGCTTTTCGAATTCTAGGGTGAAGCCATGAAGATTCTGCTGACCGGCACCGCATCCGATTCCCACACATGGAATCTGGTCTATCTGCAGCTCCTCCTGGAGGAGCTCGGGCACCGGGTCGTCAACATCGGCCCGTGTGTGACGGACGACCGCCTGGCCGCCGCGTGCCACACGCACACGCCCGGCCTGGTGGTCATCAGCAGCGTCAATGGGCACGGCTACCGTGACGGCCTCTCGGCCGTGCGCCGGCTGCGCACCGAGCCCGGCCTCGGCACGACGCCCGTCGTCATCGGCGGCAAGCTCGGGGTCGCCGGCACCCGGGACCCCGAGCGGGCGGCCCGCCTCCTCGAAGCGGGCTGCGAGGCGGTGTTCGACGACGGGGACGTCGCCGGGCTCCGCACCCTCGTGTCCGGTCTGGACCGCTCCCTGGCCCTGCGGGTCACGGCATGACCAGCGGCATCCTGACCCCGTCCGCCCGGAGGGGAACGGCCGGTCCGGGCGACACCCCGGGTGTGCCCGCCGCCCGCTCCTTCGGGGCGTTCGTGGCGGCAGCCGCCGCCGACGGCCGGCTCGTGGTCCAGCCCCGGATGGGCTTCAGCGACCCGCATCTGATGCGGGCGGGTCTGGAGCGCACCAAGGCCGCCGCGGCGACCACCGTGGGCACCCTCACCATCGACAGCTACACACGGGTGGGCGACGCGGCGGGCGCCCGCGCCTCCCTGGCCGAGGGGCTGCCGCTCAACGGCTACCCGATCGCCAGCCACCCGACGGCGCTGACCCGCGACCTCCTCGACGGGCTGCTCGACGCGAGCTTTCCCGTCCAGGTCCGGCACGGCTCCTCGCGCCCGGAGGCGATCATCCGCGCGCTGGCGGCGGCGGGTCTGGACGCCACGGAGGGCGGACCGGTCTCGTACTGCCTGCCCTACGGGCGCACCCCGCTCGCCGAGTCGGTCGACAACTGGGCGCGCGGCTGCGAGCTGCTCGCGTCCCTCGTCCCGGAACCCCGGGTGCCCCACCTGGAGACCTTCGGCGGCTGCATGCTCGGCCAGTTGTGCCCGCCGGGGCTGCTCGTGGCACTCAGCCTCCTGGAGGGGCTGTTCTTCGCCCGGCACGGCATCCGCAGCGTCTCGCTGAGCTACGCCCAGCAGACCGATCCGGTCCAGGACGAGGAGGCGGTACGGGCGCTGCGCAGGCTCGCCGCGGAGTTCCTCCCCGCCGAGGTGGACCGGCACGTGGTGCTCTACACGTACATGGGGGTGTTCCCCCGGACCGCGCACGGGGCGACCCGGCTCCTCGAGGCCTCCGCCCGGCTCGCCGTCCGCTCCGGGGCGCACCGGCTGATCGTGAAGACGGCGGCCGAGGCGCATCGCATCCCGACCGTCGACGAGAACGTCCGCGCGCTGGAGACGGCCGCGTCCACGGCCGTCCTGACGGAGCACCCCGCCGGGGGCACCCCGCCCTCCGGCGGGCCGGACGGGGCCGACAGCGAGGTGTACGCGGAGGCCCGCGCGTTCGTCGAAGGGGTCCTCGATCTCGACGCCGACCTCGGCCGGGCGCTGCGGACCGCCTTCGCCCGTGGCCACCTCGACGTCCCCTACTGCCTGCACCCCGACAACGCGGGCCGGTCCCGCAGCTTCGTCGACGACAGCGGCCGGCTGCGCTGGTCGGACGCGGGGGCCATGCCGGTGGCGCCCTCGCTGGTCGCCGGCGCCCGGTCGGCGCTCACCTCGGAGGGGCTGCTCAGGGCCCTCCACGGGGTGGCCGCCCGCTTCGACACGGCGCGCGACGACACGGCCGGCTGCCGCTGAACCCGTCTCGCACCGCCCCGAGCCGACCCGCCCCACCCCGAGCGAACCGAAGCGCACCTCACCTCACCGCTTGCCCATCCGAACGGAGTCGTCCCATGGAACAGTCCACCCCCCTCCTCTCCCCCGCCCCCCAGTCGCCGCCGCCCCTCGGCGAGCACCTGCGTTCGCCCCAGTTGCGCGCCGCCATGCTGGTCCAGCAGGAAGCCCTTTACTCGGCGCGGGAGTTCCTGCGCGGCGAGGGGTTCACCGAGCTGCTGCCGCCGCTGGTCGGGCCGGTCACGGACCCGGGCGGGCGGGGTGCGAAGGCCCTGGACGTGGACTACTACGGGCACCCGTACAAGCTGATGACCAGCGCGATCCTCTACAAGCAGGCCTCGCTGCACGGTTTCCCGAAGCTCTTCTACATCGCGCCCAACGTCCGTGTGGAGCCCGAGGAGACCGCATCGACGGGACGGCACCTGGTCGAGTTCCACCAGATCGACGTGGAGATCGCCGGGGCGAGCCGGGAGGACGCGCAGGACGTGGCCGCCGGGATGCTCACCCACATCGTCGAGCACGTATGGACGGCCCTTCCCGAGGTTCTGGCCGAACTCGGCCGGGAAGAACTGGACTTCGCCGAACTGCGTACCGGCAAGTTCGACTCGTGCAGCCACGAGGAGGCCGTCACCCGCCTGGTCAACGGCGGGCATCCGCAGAGCCCGGACGCCGAGATCGACTGGACGGGCGAGCGCATCCTCTCCCTGGAGGCCGACCGGCCCTTCTTCGTCAACGACTACCCCAAGGGCTCGCGCGGCTTCTACGACCGCGAGGACCCCCAGAACCCGGGCGTGCTGCGGAACTTCGACCTGCTCGCGCACGGCGGCTACGGCGAGCTGGTGAGCGGCAGCGAGCGCGAGGCCGACTACGCCACGATCGTCACCCGGATGCGCGAGAGCGGTGAGAACCCGGCCAAGTACGCCTGGTACCTGGACCTGGCCCGCGAGGGCATCCCGGCCAGCGCCGGCTTCGGCATGGGCCTCCAGCGGCTCGTCCGCTTCCTCACCGGGCTCGACTCGCTCTGGCAGGTCAGCGCCTACCCGAAGCTCCCCGGGGTGGTGGCTCCGTGAGCGGGCTGCGGGCGGCGGGCTTCCCCGAGGGCGCGGTGCGCGCGCGGGCCAGGAACGGCACCGCGGAGGTGTTCCCTCCCGCGGGCGGCTACGGCGAGGAGCTGTACGGCCAGACCGGCGGCGACCCGGCGGACGGACAGGCCGGTGCGGGGCTCGCGGCTCCGCCGCCGGACGCCTTGGACCGGGCGCGGGTCGCCCCGCCGGTGTTCATGCCCCGGCGGCTGGAGAAGCTGATCGAGCTGGGCCGGGAACCGGGCCACGACGACGTGGAGCTGCGTACCGACGTGGGCGGGTTCACCAGTGAACTCCCGCTGTTCCTGTCGGCGTTCGGCTCCACCAGGGCGGGCAGCGGTGATCTGGGCGTGGCCGCGAGCCGGCAGGCGGCGCGGCTCGGCATCCCGATGGTGATCGGCGAGAACATGGTGCCGGTGCACGGCTACCGGCGGGGTGCGGGGGATGGCGTGCGCTCGGCGCTGCTCGCCCGGATCGCCGCGTACACGGAGTGCGTGGCCGACGGGGTCGGCGGGGTGGTGGTCCAGCAGTCCACCGAGGACGCCGACTCGGAGGTGTGGAACCTGGTCTACAGCGACCCGGGGACCCGCCCGCTGCTCGATTCGGGGCGGCTCGCCTTCGAGCTGAAGACCGGCCAGGGAGCCAAGCCGGGCCTGGGCGGGATGACCGTCGTCGGCCGGGCCGACGCCGAGCGTCTCGCCGGCCGGTTCA
Source organism: Streptomyces sp. NPDC001728 (assembly GCF_040297565.1). NCBI lineage: Bacteria > Bacillati > Actinomycetota > Actinomycetes > Kitasatosporales > Streptomycetaceae > Streptomyces > Streptomyces sp. NPDC001728. Next base: position 54,278 of record NZ_JBEOZK010000034.1, on the reverse strand, counting down.
CGGTCCGCGACGTGCTCGGTGACGACAGGGACGGTGACGGCCATCGGCTGCGGTGCGCCACTCCCGGCACCTTCACCGAGGAGATCGTCCGCCAGCAACTGCGGTTCATGCGGAACAACTTCCCCAAGGCCCGCACCTGGGTGAAGTTCCACCCGGGCCGTGACGTGGCCCGCGCGGCGGCGACCGCCTGGCGGGCCGGCGCGGACGCCGTCACCGTCGACGGCGCCGAGGGCGGGACCGGCTGGGCCCCCCGGGTCTTCCTGGACCAGGTCGGTCTGAGCCTGGCGGACTGCCTGCGGCTGGTCGCCGCCTCGGGCGGGCGCCCCGAGGGCGCCCACGGGTGCCTGCTGGCCACCGGCCGCATGTGGGAGGGCGGCAGGGCGGTACGCGCGCTCGCCCTCGGCGCCCGCGCGGTGGGCCTCGGCCGGGCGGCGCTGATCGCGGTGGACGAGGACCCCGAGAACGGTCTCGTCCGTCTGGCCGAGGCGCTGGCCCTGGAGACCCGCCTGCTGGTGAGCGCCCTCGGCAAGTACGCGGCGGACGCCCTCGCGCCGGAGGACCTCTGGTGGCCCGGCGGCCCGTTCGCCGCCCCCGGAGCGGACGTTCCGGTCCCGGCGTCGCTGGACGCGGGCGGCTCCGGAGGCCCGTCATGACCGCGCCGGGAACACCGTGTCCCGGCGGCGACGGCCGCGGGCCGGGGAGCCGACGGCCCGGCGGGAACCCCGGCTCCGGCGGCACTGCGAGGGGGACGGGGGGCGGCGGCGACGCGGGGCTCGGCACCGTGTGCGCGCGGTTCGCGCTCTCCGAGCTGCCCGTGGTCACCGTGCGCCCCGAGCGCGCCGGACCGGCCCGCGCCGCCGCCGGGCGGGCCCTCCGCGCGGCGGGCCGGGGCTATCTGGGGGGCCGTCTCGAGCTGCGTACCAGGGGGCCCGCGCCGCGCACGGCCCGGCAGGCGGCGGCGCTGGTCGCCGCGGAGGAGAGGGTGGCGGCGCTCGCCGTGGCCTCGGCGCTGCGCGGCGGCCCGGGAACGGCCCGGCTGAGGGTCCGCCCGCGCGGCTGAAACGCAGGGGGGCGGGGCCGCACCCGTACCCGGACCCGCACCACCGCCGCCGCCGCCGCCATCCGCACCCGCACCCGCACCCGCACCCATGCCACTCCTCCAGTCCCTCCCCTTTCCCGAAGACCGCCTGACACCGAGAGAAAGAGCACCCATGGCCACGACATCCCCGGCGACCGTGCACTGGGGCAAGGTGGGCGCCCTCGTGGGCGGCCAGGCCGCGGTCCAGGGCGGCAGTTTCGCCCTGCTCATCGCCATGAACTGGACCGCCGTCCAGCTCGGGGGCACCCGGGCCGTCACCCTCCTCATGCTGGCGGCGACCGTCCCCCGGGCCCTGATGCTGATCTTCGGGGGCGCCGTCGCGGACGTCCTCGGTCCCCGGATCATCATTCTGCGGGCCACGTCGGCGCGCGTGGCGGTCCTCGCGGCCGGCGCCCTGGTGGTGGCCGGGACCGACCGGCTCTGGCCGCTCGCGCTCGTCGCCGTGGTCGAGGGGTCGCTGCTCGGTCTGACCGGTCCCGCGTCCGGGGTGCTCCTGCCGCACTTCGCCGCCCGCGAGCACCTGGCCCGCGCCAATTCGCTGTACGGGATGGTGCTCCGGGTCGCCCCGATCGCCGGCGCGCCCGCCGGGGCGTGGCTCATCACCGTGGGGCACCTGTGGGTGGCGCTCGCGGTGGCCGCGGGAAGCTGCGCCGTCTGGCTGGGGTGCGCCTCGTACGTCACCCGGGGCTTCACCCGGCCGCGCCGGGAGCCCGGGGTGTCGCTGGTGAAGCGTTCCGGTGACGGTTTCCGGCTGCTCGCGGCGCATCCCCGGCTGCGCTGGATGTTCCTGGCCTCCTTCACCATGGACCTGGCCTTCAGCTGGCCGGCCGAGGTGGCGCTGCCTCTGCTCGTGACCGATCACGGCTGGGGGGTCGCCGCGGTCGGTGGCGTCCTCGCCTGTTTCGGGGCGGGGGCGCTCGCTTCGAGCGCGCTCGGCGCGGTCTTCGCGCACCGCATCCCGCTGTTCGCGCGCCTGGTGGTGAGCGGCGCGGGCCTGGCCGTGGGCATCGTGGTGATGGCCCTGATGCCGTCCGTGGTCACGCTGGCGGCGGTGGCCGCAGGGGTGGGTCTGCTGTCCGGGCTGAACGGTCCGGCGATCGTGACGGTCTATCAGCAGGCGTCGCCCGAGGGCCACATGGGGGCGGCGATGTCCACCCTCGCGCTGGCCGGCATCGGTACGGCGCCGGTGTCCATCGCCCTGTTCAGCACGGTCTCGCTGGGCCTCGGGGTCCAGCGGACCTGGCTGCTCTGCGGGGCGGTGGCCGTGCTCTCCCCGGTCTTCGCGCTGTTCGCGCTGCGCGCCCCGGCCTCGGCGGACGTTCCGGCCGCCGCCGTTCCCGTTCCCGACGACTCCCCCGCCACGGTGTGAGGACGCCATGACCGAACTGATCACCACTTCGCCTCCGAAGCCCCCGCCGTCCCCGCTCGCCGCCGCGCCCGCGCTGGCACCCGCCTCGCTGGCCGCCGTGTACGTGGCTCCGCCGCCGGCCTCCTCGCCGGTGGCGGGCACGCCGCAGGTGTGGCTGGTCGACACGGCGGCCCACCGGGTCACCGCCGCGCGGTACGCCCCGTCCCTGCTGGACCGTCAGGAACTGGCGCGTGCGGCGGAGTTCCTGCGGGAGGCGGACCGGGACGCGTATCTCTGCGCCCATGTGGGGCTGCGCCGGCTCCTGGGCGCGTACCTCGGCCTCGCGCCCCGTGCGGTGACCGTCTCGCGCGCGCCGTGCCCGGGGTGCGGGGAGCCGCACGGCCGGCCGGTGCTGCCGGGGGACGCGCTGCACTTCTCGCTCTCCCACTGCGAGGGGTTGAGCCTGCTCGCCTTCGCGACCAGCCCGGTGGGCGTGGACGTGGAGGCGGTGCCGCCGCCGGCGACGGTCGCCGAGACCGCCGACGTCCTGCACCCCCGGGAGGCGGCGGAACTCGCCGCGCTGCCCGAGGCCGAACGCGCCCTCGCCTTCACCCGGGTGTGGACGCGCAAGGAGGCGTATCTGAAGGGCCTGGGGGTGGGTCTGTCCGAGGATCCGGCCGCGGACTACGTCGGTTCGGGGCCGGTACCCGCCGCGCCGCCCGGCTGGTCCCTCACCGATGTCGTCGTCCCTTCGGGACACTGCGCGGCGGTGGCCCTGAGCCTGCCGTGAGCCGGGGGCGGGGTCGTGCCGGCCGACGGCGGTGCGGGTCGGCCGGCAGCGGGAACAGGCCGTACCCGACGGCTTGTTCTCGTCCACCCCGGTCCTGAACCCGCTGGTCGCGGCCTCCTGCCCGGTGATCTACTGGCGTGAGCCCCGGAAGGACGTACCCCATGCACACTGAGACGCTGCGGATTCCCATGCCCGACGGCGAGGCCGACGCCTTCGTCGCCTTCCCCGAAGGCGGCGGGCGCCGGCCCGGGGTGCTGCTGTACCCGGACGCCATCGGTCTGCGGCCGGCGATCGAGACGATCGCCCGCGAACTGGCCGGGCACGGGTACTACGTCCTCGCCCCCAACCTCTACTACCGGCACGGCCCGGCGCCGGTGGCCGGGATTCCCGCGTACATCTCGACGGAGTCCAGGCCCGAGGTGTTCGCCAGGCTGACGCCGCTCGTCGAGGCGCACACCACCGAGCGTGTCCTGCGCGACGCCGACGCCTACCTCGGGTTCCTCGCCTCGCGGCCCGAGGTCGACGCCGGACCGGTCGCCGTGACCGGCTACTGCATGGGCGCCGTCCTCGCGCTGCGCACGGCGGCGGCGCACCCGGACAGGGTGGCCGCCGTCGCCGGGTTCCATCCCGGCACCCTGGTGACCGACGGACCCGACAGCCCGCATCTGCTCGCCCCGAAGGTGACCGCCGAGGTGCACTTCGGGCTCGCGGTGAACGACCTGTCGCCCGAGGCCTGCGGGAGGCTCGGCCGGGCCCTGGAGACCGCGGGGGTACGCCACACCCTGGAGGTCTACCCCGACACCGTCCACGGTTTCACCATGGCCGACACCGACGCGTTCAGCGCCTCCGGGACGCGGCGCCACTGGGAGCGGCTGCTCCCCCTGCTCGACCGCGCCCTGAAGAACGGCTGAGATCCCCCGGCGGGCGTCCGGGGTCAGCGGCGGGGAGCCTCGTGCTCGACGTACGTGCGGACCTTCCGCAGCGTGGCGGGGTCCGGTGCCTTGACGCCGTAGGTGCGGTCGGCGGTCACCGGGGTGACGGAGATCCGGCCGTCCCGGAAGAGGGCGGTGGAGTCGGCGTCCGCGCGGGTCTCGGTGCACGGCTCGCCGGGCACCTCGTCGCACAGGCCGAGGCCGATGGCGAAGGAGTCCTCGCCGACCTGCTCGTACGCGTGCCAGACGGCCTGCCCGTGGCCGACGCTCGTCCAGCGCGGCGGCCCGGCGGGGTGGCCCGTGCTCACGTCGGGGTAGTCGACCTTGAGCGCGAAGTCCGCGGTCAGGAGGCCGCGCTGCCGGAGGCCCCCGACGAAGGCGGCGCCGAACTCGGCGTTGGCACGGTAGTTGGCGCGGGGGAAGTACGCGTTGCTCTCGTCGCCCGCCGAGGAGAAGGCGAGTGCGGGGACGCCCTGGTCGATGGCGGCGACGGCGGCACCGACGGTGCCGGAGTCGTTGACGTTCGCGGAGATGTTCGGGCCGGAGTTGATGCCGGTGAGGACGAGGTCGGGGGCCTCGGTCCAGCCCGCCTTCGCCCGGAGTCCGGCGCGCAGGGCGAGCTTGACCGTGTCGGCGGGGGTGGCGCTCGGGGAGTCCTTGGCGCAGGAGCCGTCGGCGACGCACACGCCGTAGACGGCGCCCCGGGCGGGGGCTCCGGCACAGTCGTTCTCGTAACCGGCGGGCAGGGTGGTGCGGTGCTGGGCGGTGAGGACGCCGCCGTTGGTGACGGCGGTGCCCTTGCCGGACTGGACCTGCCAGGGGGCCATGACGACGACGTCGGCGCCGGCGGCGCACATCGCGCGGCGGAGCTCGTACAGGCCGAGACCGTCGGAGTTGCTCGCCTTCGCGGCCTGCATCGAGTCGTCGTTGGAGATCAGGATCCGCATGCCCGCGAGCGGGCGGGCGCCGGTGGCGCCGGCCTCGGGCCGGGAGGGGGCGGTGGCCACGGGCGTCGTGGCGTACGCGGTGACACCCATGGCGGCGAGCACCGCGGCTCCCGCTGCCGCGGTGCCGAGTCTGCGCATCGTCCTGGACATACGCGAGGTCCCTTCGATCAGGAGGGGTGCCGGGCGGCGCTCGGTCAGGTCGCGCCGCCCGGCGTCGCGGCTCCGGTGGGGCCGCGAGCGAGGGGGAAGGGAGGGGCCTCGGCGGCCCGGCACACCCTTCGGGGGCTCAGCGCACCGACTTGATGGGGATGACTGAGGCGGCGCCGAACATGGTGATCACCGCGGCCGCGATGTACAGGCCGTCGTAGCCCACCGAGGCGACGAGCATGGACGCCAGGAACGGGGCGAGGATCTGCGGTCCGGCGTTGGCGATGTTGAGGACGCCCATGTCGCGGGCGGCATCCTCGGCGCTGGGCAGGACCAGGGTGACGAGCGCGGTGTCCACCGCCATGTAGCAGCCGAAGGCCAGGCCGCTGATGACCGTGAAGATCAGCATGCCGGTCCAGTCGGGCTTCACCACGGGCACCAGCATCGCGACGCCGGCGAGGGCGGAGGAGAGCAGGACCATCGGCTTGCGGCGGCCGATGCGGTCGGAGAGGAGTCCGCCCAGGACCGTGGCGAGCAGGGTGCAGCCCGCGTCGATGGGCGCGATGAACGCGACGGCCTCGGTGGGGCTGGTGCCCGGGGGAAGCTTGATGTGGTCCTGGAGGATGTACAGCTGGAACAGCGCGACCGAGAAGAAGCCGAGCATCATCAGGAACCGGCCGATGAAGACCCAGCGGAAGTCGTGCGACCCGAGCGTCCGGGCGAAGGCGGCGAGCTGGCCGCGCAGCGGCGCGGGCGCCGCCGCGGGACGGCGCTCCTCCCGCACGACGGCGGTGAAGAGGACGGCGGCGCCGGCGATCACGGCGCCCATCAAGAGGTAGCCCGTGGAGACGTCGGCCGGCACGAAAAGGGCGGCGACCGAGATGCCGACGGCGGAGCCGATGGGGGTGCCGATGCCGACCATCGCCGAGGCCAGACCGCGGCGTTCGACCGGGACCCGGTCGGGGACGACGGCGGTCAGGGCCGCCTGGTAGATGTTCATCATCGCCTGGACCAGACACCAGCCGATGGTGACCAGGATGACGGTGCGGGCGGCACCGAGGAGGGCGAGGGCGCCCAGCGCGGCGAGGCCGCCGCCCAGGATCCACGGGTTGCGCCGCCCCGAACGGTCGGAGAGCAGTCCGGCGAGCGGGTTGAAGAGCGTGGCGAAGATCGCCGAGACGCCGGAGACCAGGCCGAAGTTGGCGACCTTGTCCGCCGGGTCGACGAGCTCGACCTGGATCGGGAGGAGAACGGCCCCGATGCCCATGTAGACCATGTACATCGCGGCGTTCGCCACGGTGAGCATGGGCATCAGCCGGAACAGGCTCCTGCGGTCGGTCGCGGCGCTGCGGGCCGGTTCCGGAGTCGCCGGTGCGTTCGGCCGGACGTCGGGTGCGTTCATGTGGGGTCTCCTGCCGCGCCGCGCCCCGGAGCGGGGTGCGGCGCGGGTGATGCGAAGGGGAAGGAAGAGCGGGCGGTGCGGCTGCCCGCTCAGCTGTCGAAGCCGAGACCGAAGCGGTCGAGGGTGCGCAGCCAGAGGTTGCGACGGCCCTGGTTGTGGTCGGCACGGGTCATGGCCCAGGTGGTGATGTTGATCCCGACCGAGCGGATCGGCTCGGGCGGGAACGGCAGGGGCTTGCGGCGTACGAGTTCCAGTCCGGTCCGCTCGGTGCTCTCGCCGGACAGCAGGTCGAGCATCACGTCCGCGCCGAAGCGCGTGGCGCCGACGCCGAGGCCGGTGAACCCCGCCGCGTAGGCGACCTTGCCGTGGTGACTCGTGTCAAAGAAAACGCAGAAACGTGTACTCGTGTCAATGGCTCCGCCCCAGGAATGGGTGAATCGGATGCCTTCGAGCTGCGGGAAGGTGGTGAAGAAGTGCCGCGCGAGGGTGGCGAACGTCTCGGGCCGCCGGTCGTGCTCGGCGCGGACCCGGCCACTGTAGTGGTAGATCGCGTCGTAACCGCCCCACAGGATGCGGTTGTCGGCGGAGAGCCGCACGTAGTGGAAGTGGTTGGCGCTGTCCGCGAAGCCCTGGCGGTTCTTCCAGCCGATGCCGGCCAGCTGCTCGTCCGAGAGCGGCTCGGTCATCAGCGCGTAGTCGTACACCGGCACGGTGTACAGGCGGTGGCGCCGGAGCAGGGAGGGGAACGCGTTGGTGGCGAGCGCGACCCGGCCGGCGGTGATCCGCCCGAAGGGGGTCTTGACGGTGACCACTGCGCCCTGTTCTTCGAGCGAGGTCGCGGGGGTGCGCTCGTGGATGCGGACGCCGAGGTCGAGGCAGGCCTGCTTGAGGCCCCAGGCGAGTCGGGCCGGGTTGACCATGGCCACGTCGTCCTTGTTCCACAGGCCGGCGAGGAAGGTCGGGGAGTTGATCTCGGCGCGGACGGCGTCGGCGTCGAGGAACACCGAGTTGCCGCCGTAGCGGGCGGAGGCCTCGGCCCCCTCCGCGAGCCATTCGACCTGGTGGGGCTCGGTGGCCACGGCGAAGGAGCCGGTGCGCTCCCAGTCGCAGTCGATGCCGTACCGCTCCAGGGTGTCCTGCATGCCCTGGAGGTTCTCGCGGCCGAGCCGCTCCAGGAGGCCGATCTCGTCGGGCCAGCGCTGGATGCCGTTCTCGAGGCCGTGGGTGAGGCTCGCCTCACAGAATCCTCCGTTGCGGCCGGAGGCGGCGCCGCCGACCTCGTCCGCCTCGACGAGGACCACGTCGGTGTTGGGGTCGCGCTCCTTGGCGCGGAGCGCGGTCCACAGTCCGGTGTAGCCGCCGCCGACCACCAGGAGGTCGCACGTGGTGCCGCCGACGAGGGCGGGGGCGGGCTGTGGGCGGCGGGGGTCGTCGAGCCAGAACGGGGTGGGGTCGGCGTCCCGGAGCGAAGCGAGGGGGTCCATGGGCGTTCCTTCGGTTTCGCGGAGGCGCCCCGGGCGAGGGGGAACCTCCGAATTGCCGATATGAGACTCCGCCGCACGCAACAAGGTCAATGGTGTTGACATAAGAACCGCCGACGGGGTGCCGTCAGGGCGCCCACCTGGGGCTTCGTCCCCGGCGGGCGAAGTACCGGAGGGGCTACGCCCCGGCCCCTCCGGCGGCCCGACCCCCTACGGCCGCCCGGACCCCTCTGCCGGCTCGGGCTCCTCCGGCGGCTCCCAGCGGTCGAGGATCTCCTCCGCGATCCGCCGGGCCCCCGGCTCGTAGCGCCCGGAGAGCTCACGGAAGAGCGCCTCCGCGCCCACCGCCGGCCAGTCGGCGGGCAGGTGTTCGGCCGGCAGGTGCGGGTCGCGCCGGACCAGGTCGAGCCAGTCGGTGTGGAGCAGGAGCAGGCGGCCAAGGTCGTCCCGGGCCTCGGCCGGGGCGGCGGTGTCGCCCCAGCGCGCCAGGAAGGCGTGGTACTCCCCGGCGATGGCGTCGATGTCGAAGGCGGTACGGAGCAGGGGCCCGGCCTCGGTGGGCGCGGCGGCCTCGCCGTGGAAGGCCTTGATACGGTCGCCGAGCCCGAGTTCCGCGGCGATGGGGGCGACCTCGACGCGGCCGGGTGCGACCCAGAGGCCGCTCTGCACGGGGCCGAAGCCGGCCCAGACGAGCCGTGAGCGCAGGTCGTGGCGTTCCCGGCGCCAGGATTCGGGCAGCGAGAAGCCGACCAGGGTCCAGGTGCCGTCCCAGTCGTCGTTGACGGCGCCCGTGCGCCGCACCCTCTCCTCGCCGTCGGCGAGGACCTGGGCGGCGCGGGCGGTGAGCGAGAAGTACATCCTGCGACCACGCCGGTGCCGGGCGAGCAGACCCCGGGCGACCATGCGCGTGAGGGTCGAGCGGACGGCGTCCTCACCCACCTCGACCCGGGCGAAGGCGTCGATGACGCTCGCCGAGGACAGGGCGGTGCCGGTGCCGAGGACATGGATGCCGAAGAAGCTCAGCATCAGGGACTGGGGGCGGGGCGGGACTCCGCGTCCGGCCGTCTCCGGGCCGGATTCGGGTCCCTGTTCCGGGTGGGGAGGGATCACGGGGACAGCGTAGGCGCGGAGACCGGCCTCGAACATCAATGTTCGGCAGTTGATTGACCGCAGACGAGAAAGTGCCTAACTTTGGCGCCGTCGGTGCGTGTTCCTGGCCGCGGCTCCTCGCGCGCCCCGCACCCGGCCTACGGAAGGACCCCCGCTCATGACTGATCTGGATCTCTCGGCCCGCCCCGCCCGCGTGGACCTCACCGGCAAGGTCGCCGTCGTCACCGGCAGCGGCCGCGGACTCGGTCTCGCCTACGCCCGTTCGCTGGCCGCCGCGGGCGCCGCCGTGGTCGTCAACGACGTGGACGCCGAGGCCGCCGCCGACGCCGTGCGCCTGATCACCGCCGACGGTGGCCGCGCCGTCGCCGAGGTCGTGCCGGTCGGCTCCACCGAGGCCGCCGAGGCCCTGGTCGCCCGCGCGGTCGACAGCTACGGCCGCATCGACGCCATGGTCACCAACGCCGGCGTCCTGCGCGACCGGGTGCTCTGGAAGATGACCGACGACGACTTCGACACCGTCGTCGAGGTGCACCTGCGCGGCACCTTCACCTGCGTCCGCGCCGCCGTCGAGCGCATGCGGGCCCAGGGTGAGGGCGGCCGGATCGTGGTCGCCGGCTCCCCGGCCGGCCAGCGCGGCAACTTCGGCCAGACCAACTACGCCGCCGCCAAGGCCGGCATCGCCGCCATGGTCCGCACCTGGGCGATGGAGCTGGCGAAGGCCGGCATCACCGCGAACGCCGTCATCCCGGTCGCCGCGACCGCGATGACCAAGACGATCCCCGTCTTCGCCCCGCACGTCGAGGCGCTGGAGCAGGAGGGCATCGCCTTCCCCGACAGCCTCCGCAAGGGTGAGGGCTTCGGTACGCCCGAGGACGTCGCCGGTCTGGTGACCTTCCTCGCCTCGGAGGCCTCGGCGGGCATCACCGGCCAGTGCGTCGGCATCGGCGGCGACAAGCTCGCCCTGTGGTCGCACCCGCAGGAGGTGTCGGTGGCCTACGCCGACGGGGGCTGGAGCGCGGAGGCCATCGCCGCCGCCTGGCCTTCGACCGTCGGCCGCACCCCCGAGACCTTCGGCATCCCCGCCCCGAAGCTGTGAAGGGACCCGGCATGCTGAACCTCGACGAGCTCGTCGCCATCGACATGCACACCCACGCCGAGGTGTCCGAGAAGGGCGGGGCCTCGCTCTCCGCCGAGCTCGACGCCGCGGCGGGCGCGTACTTCAAGGCGGAGCACCGCCACCCGACACTGCCGGAGATCGCCGCGTACTACCGCGAGCGCCGGATGGCGTGCGTGGTCTTCACCGTGGACGCGGAGTCCGCCACCGGCACCCCGCCGGTGCCGAACGAGGAGATCGCCGAGGCGGCCCTCGCCAACCCCGACGTGATCATCCCGTTCGCCGGGGTCGACCCGTACAAGGGAAAGGCGGCGGTCCGTCAGATCCGTCGGCTCGTCGAGGAGTTCGGGGTCAAGGGCTTCAAGTTCCACCCGAACATCCAGGCCTTCCACCCGAACGACCGCATGGCGTACCCGCTGTACGAGGCGATCGAGGAGGCCGGCGCGATCGCGGTCTTCCACACCGGACAGACGGGCATCGGCGCGGGCGCTCCCGGTGGCGGCGGCATCCGGCTGAAGTACTCCAACCCGATGGACGTGGACGACGTCGCCGCGGACTTCCCCGGGATGAAGATCATCCTCGCCCACCCGTCGTTCCCGTGGCAGGACGAGGCGCTCGCGGTGGCCACCCACAAGCCGCAGGTGTACATCGACCTGTCGGGCTGGTCGCCGAAGTACTTCCCGCCGCAGCTGGTCCGGTACGCCAACAGCCTCCTGAAGGACAAGGTGCTGTTCGGTTCCGACTTCCCGCTGCTCGCACCCGACCGCTGGCTGGCCGACTTCGCGGAGCTCCCGATCAAGGACGAGGTCCGTCCGAAGATCCTCAAGGAGAACGCGGCCAGACTGCTCGGAATCACCGGAAGCTGAGGGATCACACCATGCGCAACCAGGGCATCGGCTCGTGGCCCGCACGCCGCGACCGCAGGTCGCCCCGGCGCACCGCTCTCCTCCACGAGGGCCGCGCGATCGGCTACGCCGAACTCCACGACCGCTGCACCCGGCTGGCCCACACCCTGCGGGGTGCCGGGATCGGACACGGCGACCGCGTGGCGTTCCTCGGCCCCAACCATCCGTCCTACCTGGAGACGCTCTTCGCGGCCGGCCTGCTGGGGGCGGTGTTCGTACCGCTCAACACCCGGCTCGCCGTACCGGAGCTGCTCCACCAGCTGACCGACTCGGGCAGCACCGTCCTCGTGCACGCCGGGCAGTCGCCCGAGCGGGTGGGGGAACTGGTGGAGGGGGCCGCTGTCGGCACGGTCCTCGCCGTGGACGGCGGGCCGGGGGCCTCGTACGAGGAGCTGCTCGCAGCCTCGTCCACCCAGCCGGTCGACGAGGAGGTGGGGCACGACGACGTCTGCCTCATCATGTACACCTCGGGTACCACCGGCCGCTCCAAGGGCGCCGTGCTCACCCACGGCAACATCATCTGGAACAGCCTCAACGTCCTCGTGGACACGGACCTCGCCGGCGACGAGGTGGCCCTGGTCGCCGCGCCGCTCTTCCATACCGGCGCCCTCAACATGAGCTGTCTGCCGATCCTCCTGAAGGGCGGCACGGTCCTTCTGGAGCCGTCCTTCGAGGCAGAGCGCACCCTGCGGCTCGTGGCACAGCACCGGGTGACCTTCATGTTCGGCGTGCCGACGATGTTCGACGCGATGGCGGCGACCGCCGGGTGGGCGGAGGCGGACCTGACCAGCCTGCGCACGCTGCTCTGCGGCGGCGCCCCGGTGCCGACCCGCACCGCCCACGCCTATCTGGACCGGGGCCTCGCCTTCGTCCAGGGGTACGGCATGACGGAGACCGCGCCGGGCGCCCTGATCCTGGACCGGGCGGACTCGCTGAGCCACGCCGGTACGGCGGGAGTACCGCACTTCTTCACCGACGTCGAGGTGCTGCTGCCCTCCGGCGAGGAGGCGGGACCCGGCGAGAAGGGCGAGGTCGTCGTCGCCGGACCGAACGTGACCCCGGGCTACTGGAACCTTCCGGACGCGACCGCCTCGGCCTTCCACGACGGGGGGCGCTTCCGGTCGGGCGACGTGGCCACGGTCGACGAGGACGGCTATGTGCGGCTCGTCGACCGGCTCAAGGACATGATCATCTCGGGCGGGGAGAACATCTACCCGGCCGAGATCGAGGACGCCCTGCTCGGGCACCCGGACGTCGCCGAGGCGGCCGTCATCGGCGTGCCCGACGCCCGGTGGGGCGAGGTGGGGCGCGCCGTCGTCGTCACCCGCGCGGGATCGACCGTCACCGCCGAGGAGCTGATCGCCCATCTGGAGGCCCGGCTCGCGCGCTACAAGATCCCCAAGAGTGTCGTCCTCGCACCGGACCTCCCCCGCAACGCCACCGGAAAGCTGCTCAAGGCCCCGATCCGGGCCCGCTACGGCAGCGACACCTGACATCCCCTCCCGTCCCCCCATCCCCCTGAGGAGTACCACCATGGCTCTCACCGTCCACGGCATCGACGAGATCAAGGCCCAGGCGGGCGCCGACCTCGGCCACAGCTCCTGGGTCGAGATCGCCCAGCCGCGGGTCGACACCTTCGCCGACGCCACCGACGACCACCAGTGGATCCACGTCGACGCGGAGCGCGCGGCGGCCGGTCCGTTCGGCGGCACCATCGCCCACGGCTACCTGACGCTCTCGCTGCTCATCCCGATGTGGAGCGAGCTGCTCCATGTCGAGGGCGTGTCCATGGCCGTCAACTACGGCCTGAACAAGGTCCGTTTCCCCTCCCCCGTGCGCGTCGGCTCGAAGATCCGTACGCACGGCCGTGTGGTGTCCGTCGAGGACGTCAAGGGCGGGGTGGAGGTCGTCGTGGACCTGACCGTGGAGATCGACGGCGTCGCCAAGCCGGCGTGCGTGGCGCAGGCGGTGTACCGCTTCTTCGCCTGATCCGCCGGATCCCGGAGGCGCGGCCACATGATGCGGCCGCGCCCTTCGGCGTACCTCCGTGTCCCCAGCCCGTCCCGGACGCCGGCCGCCGCCATACCCTCGGCCGCGCCCTTCGGCGTACCTCCGTGTGCCCAGCCCGTCCCGGACGCCGGCCGCCGCCATACCCTCGGCCGCGCCCCTCGGCGTACCTCCGTGTGCCCAGCCCGTCCCGGACGCCGGCCGCCGCCATACCCTCGGCCGCGCCCCTCGGCGTACCTCCGTGTGCCCCCGGACCCCGGCCGCCCTCACTCCCGACCGGATTCCTCCCCCGGAGGCAACAGCGCCGCCATCGAGCCCAGCATCAGTTCCAGGGCGAAGGGGTAGCCGCTGCCGACCATGTCGACGGCGAGCAGCGGGAAGGTCGCGGCGATGTGCGGATGGGTGTCCGGCGACAGCCTGCCGTACACCTCGTGCCAGACCGTCTCGTCCGCCTCCCTCGCCGCCGTCGGCAGGGCCAGGGCGGCGGCGTCCTGCGCCGCGAAGGCGAGGGCCTGATCGACGAAGGCGTGGTACGTCCGCACGGCGAGCGCGTCCGGGAATCCCGCCTTGCGCAGTATGCCGAGGATCCGCTCGACGGCCTGGGTCTCGTGGCGGCGTCCCGTGGTGCGGTGCGCCGCGAGGACCGCCGCCTGGGGGTGCGAGAGATAGCGGGCGTGGATCCGCAGGCCCATCGACCGCAGGTCCTCCCGCCAGTCACCCGTCTCCGTGTACCCCTCCTGCGCCCGGCCGATCAGCTCGTCCGCGAGGGCGAGGAGCAGGGCGTCGGTGTTGCGGAAATAGCGGTACAGCGCGCTCGGGTCGGCACCGAGCGCGGCCCCCAGCCTGCGTACCGACAGCGCCTCGGCGCCGTGCTGGGCGACCAGCCGCAGCGCCGTGTCGACGATCAGCTGCTCGGAGAGGACGGCGCCCTGCTTGGTGGGCCGGCGTCGCTGCCGGCTGCCTTCGGGAACCACACGTTCGGACATGGCCGGGACCTTACGTCAACACCATTGACGTGTAAACGCTCTTCCCGCTTCCATGGCGCCCACACCCACCGCCACCTCACGTTCTGGAGCATGCGCATGGCCAAGGCCGATCTGGTCTTCACCCGGGGTCCCGTCTTCACCGCGGACTCCGCCCGTACCCGGGCGTCGTCGGTCGCCGTCGTCGGCGACCGGATCGTGGCAGTCGGTCACGACGAGGTGCGGGAGCTCATCGGTCCGGGCACCGAGGTGGTGGACCTGACGGGGAAGCTGCTGATCCCCGGCTTCCAGGACGCCCACATCCACGCGGTGTCCGCCGGCGTGGAACTGGCCGAGTGCGACCTCACCGAGACGGTCGGTGTCGACGACTACATCAACCGGATCCGCGCCTACGCCGACGCGCACCCGGACCGCGCGTGGATCACCGGCGGCGGCTGGTCGATGGAGAGCTTCGAGGGCGGGCTGCCGACCCGGCAGCTGCTGGACGCCGTCGTCTCGGACCGGCCGGTCCTGCTGTCGAACCGCGACCACCACGGCGCCTGGGCCAACACGCGGGCGCTGGAACTGGCGGGCATCACCGCGGACACCCCCGACCCCGCCGACGGCCGCATCGAGCGCGAGGCGGACGGCACCCCGAGCGGCATGCTCCAGGAGGGCGCCACGGCGCTGGTCTCCCGGCTGGTGCCGCGCGGCACGCCGAAGGAGAGCCTCGACGGGCTGCTCCGGGCCCAGCGGCTGCTGCACTCCCTGGGCATCACCGCGTGGCAGGACGCCATGCTCGGTGAGCTCATGGGCCAGCCGGACCCCTCGGACGCCTACATGGCGGCCGCGCTCGACGGCTCGCTCACCGCCCGGGTGACCGGCGCGCTGTGGTGGGACCGGACGCGGGGCGCCGAGCAGATTTCCGAGCTGGTCGCCCGGCGCGAGAAGCTGAACACCGGCCGGTTCCGCGCGACCTCGGTGAAGATCATGCAGGACGGCGTCGCGGAGAACTTCACCGCCGCGATGACCACGCCCTACCTGGACGGCTGCGGCTGCGCCACCGGCAACTCCGGCCTGAGCTTCGTCGACCCCGAGGCGCTGCGCGGCTACGTGACCGAGCTGGACGCCCTGGACTTCCAGGTCCACTTCCACGCCCTGGGCGACCGGGCCGTGCGCGAGGCCCTGAACGCGGTCGAGGCCGCGGTGAAGGCCAACGGTCGCCGGGGCAACCGCCACCACCTGGCCCACCTCCAGGTGGTCCACCCCGAGGACCTGGCGCGCTTCGCGGAGCTGGGCGCCGTCGCCAACATCCAGCCGCTGTGGGCGGCGCACGAGCCGCAGATGGACGAGCTGACGATCCCGTTCCTCGGCCCGGAGCGCGCGGCCTGGCAGTACCCGTTCGGAGACCTGCTGCGGGCCGGTGCCACGCTCGCCGCCGGCAGCGACTGGCCGGTCAGCAGTCCCGACCCCCTCATGGGCATCCACGTGGCCGTGAACCGCAAGGATCCCGAGAACCCCGACGCGAAGGTCTTCTACGCCGAGCAGCGGCTCGACCTGACCACCGCGCTCGCCGCCTACACCGCCGGCACCGCGCATGTGAACGGTCTCGACAACACGGGCAGCCTCCAGGCCGGCAACCTCGCCGACCTGGTGGTCCTGGACCGCGACATCCTCACGGCGCCGCCGGAGGAGATCGCGGAGGCCAGGGTCGAGCAGACCTATGTCGGCGGCCGGCTCGTGCACTCCGTCTGAACGGCGCTGACCGACGACTCCCGTACGTGGAGGCGGGTGGGGACGATCGCCCCTGGCACCTCGCGGAGGCCGTGTTCCAGGACCGCCACCAGGTGCTCGACGCCCGCCTCCGCGACCGCCTCGGGCCGCAGGCTCAGGGTGGTCACGGTCGGGGCGGTGTGCTCGGCGGTGACGTCCTCGCTCACACAGACGAGGAGGAGGTCACCGGGAACTTCGTATCCGTGGCGGCGCACCGCCTCCAGGACGAGGGGCGGGCTCACCTCGGCCACGATCAGGAGGGCGTCGGGGCGGTCCTCCCCGGCACTCTCCAGGGCGGCCTCCACGGCCTGTACGACGGGACCGTTCCCGTGCGCGGTGACACGTACGACCCGCTCCGGCAGGCCGTGCGCGGCGCACCACGCGCGGTGGGCGGCGACGACCTCGACGTGGAAGCGGGTGGTGCTGTCGGGCACGACGAGCACCGGCCGCCGGGCGCCCTGGTCCCGGAGGTGGTCCAGGGCCTGGCGCACGGCGGCTCCCGCGTCGACGTCGATCCAGTACGCCCCCGGCCGTCCTTCGACCGAACGGTCGCTGAACACCGGGATGCGAGCGGCGATCAGGTCCTCCACGACCGCGTCGTCGGCGACCGGGTCGGCGACGATCACGGCGTCGAGCGACAGGTCGGCCCATTCGCTCTGCAGGGAGCCGGCGGGCAGCAGCACCACGGCGTAGCCGCGTCGCAGCGCGGTCGCCGAGGTCGCCGCGGTCAGCCGGGCGAAGTACGGGGATTCGAGGAAGCTCCACGGGGCGTCCGCGAACTCCCCGATCACGTAACCGATCAACCGGGCCCGTCCCGCGCGCAGGTGCCGCGCGGTGGCGTTGGGCCGGTAGCCCATTCTGCGCGCGGTGTCGCGGGCCTTCTCCCGGACTTCGGGAGAGAGCCTTCCGGTGCCGTTGAGCGCCGCCGAGACGGTCGTCTTGGACAGCCCCGCCTCGCGGGCCACGTCGATCAGGCGGACGCGCGGGAGGGGCGGCGAGGGCTGCCCTCCGGGCTGTGGGACATCAGTCATGGAAACGATGTTGCCACCCTCGCGACCTGCGGAAAACCGTTCCCGCAAACCCTTGTGCGGGAACGTTCCCGCATCAATACTCGCTCCATCCCCCAGCGCCCGTCACTACACCCGTAAAGGGGTGGGTCTGCATGCGCATGCCCCGAGCCATCGCTCTACTCGCCTGTACCGCCGCTCTCGCGGCCACCACCGCCGCCTGCTCCGGCGCCACGACGCAGCAGCCGACCGTCGGCGGCGGCACCGGCGGCGACTTCAAGGTCACCCCGCTCTCGCCCCCCGCGAAGGGCAACCTGGACTCGTTCACCTGGTCGCTGTACGCCGAGCCGTACACGCTCGACTACGCCCTCGCGTACGACTACCCGCCGAACACCGTCCTCGCGAACGTGTGCGAGCAGCTCTTCCGTGTCACCCCCGACATGAAGATCGAGCCCGGTCTCGCGCTGAAGTACACCCAGCCGGACCCGCGCACCCTCGTCTACACACTGCGCCCGGGGGTCAAGTTCCACGACGGCACCACGATGACCGCCGACGACGTCGTCGCCTCGCTCAAGCGGCAGATGAACCCGGCCACCGGCTCCCCCTGGGGCTCCGTCTTCAAGAACGTCGACGCGATCGAGAAGACCGGCCCGCTGGAGGTGACGCTCCGCCTCGGCAAGGCCGACGTCCTGCTGAACGAGCTGATGGCCGCCTCCCCCGGCACCATCGAGAGCGCCGCCTACCTCGCGAAGGCCGGCAAGGACTACGGAACCCCCAAGGGCGGGGTGAACTGCACCGGCCCGTACGCCCTCGACAAGTGGTCGCAGGGCTCGGACATCACCCTGAAGAAGCACGACGCCTACTGGGACCCGAAGCTGGCCCCCAAGTCGGCCGCCGTGAAGTTCACCTTCATCGAGGACGCCGCGGCCCGCGCCAACGCCTTCCGCTCCGGCACGGCCGACGGCGGTTACATGGTGCCGTCCTCCTCCTTCGGCCAGTTGCGCTCCAGCGACAAGGGATCGCTCCTCTTCGGCCCCAACACCGCCGCGTCGAACCTCGCCGTCCTCGACTTCCGCGGCACGCTCCGTGACCTCCGGGTCCGCAAGGCCCTCTCGATGGCGCTGGACCGGAAGAACATCATCAAGGCCGCGGCCGGCGGTGTCGGCGTCCCCGCCAAGGCTCCCGCCGCACGCGGCGCCTGGGCGCTGGCCCCAGAGAAGACCGCCGCGCTCTACGACACGTTGCCCGAGCCGGCGTACGACGTCGAGGGCGCGAAGAAGCTCATCCAGGAGGCCGGCGCCACCGGCCGCACGCTCACCGTGGCCACCAGCACGCTCTCCCCCGAGATCAGCGTCGTCGCCAACGCCGTGCAGGCCGCCGGCCGCCAGATCGGCCTGAACGTGGAGCTCAAGTCCGTCTCCCCGGACGCGTACAGCAGCATCTTCGTCGACCCGAACGCCCGCACCGGGCTCGATCTGGTCATCACCAACGGGTACGACAACACGCCCGACCCGCTGGAGTTCTACCAGTACCTGCGCACCGGGGACTTCGGCAACTACGGCAAGTGGTCGAACGCCGAGTACGACGTCGCCTTCGACCGTGCCAACTCCGAGCCGAACCCCGCCGCCCGCGCGGAGCGGACCGCCGAGCTCCAGCGCATCGCCATGGCCGAGCTCCCGATCATCCCCGTGTACGAGGCCCCCTTCACGGTCTTCCTCGGCAAGCGGATCACCGGCGCGCCCACCGGCATCGCCCAGCTCTACTACCCGTGGGCCGCGACGATCGGGGCCGCGAAGTAATGACCCGCTACCTCGTCGGACGGCTCCTGGGCCTGGTGGCGGTGCTGTTCGTGACCTCGCTCGTGGTCTTCGGCAGCGTCCACCTGGCCCCCGGCGACCCGGTGTCGTTCCTGCTCCACGGCCGCCCCGCGACCCCCGAAGCGGTGGAGGCCCTGCGGTCCCAGTACCACCTGGACGACTCACTGCCCTCGCAGTACCTCCAGTGGCTCGGCGGTGTCGTGCGCGGTGACTTCGGCACCTCCGCCCAGTTCCACCAGGACGTGGCCGAGCTGATCGGCTCACGTCTGGCCGGCACCGCGCTACTCGTCGGCTACGCGGCCGTGCTCGTCGCGGTCCTCGGCGTGACGGCCGGTATCCTCGCCGCGCTGAAGCCCGGCCCGCTGGACCGGGTGGTGCTGATGGGCACCGGCGTCGCCACGGCGACCCCGTCGTTCGTCACCGCCATCGCGCTCGTCTCGGTGTTCTCGGTCCAGCTGGGCTGGTTCCCCGGGCCGGGCGGCACGCCCACCGGCCTGTCGGAACGGCTCTACCACCTGACGCTGCCCGCCGTCGCCCTGGCGCTGACCTTCGCCGGTCTGCTCGCCCGGGTGACCCGCTCGGCCATGCTCGACGAGCTGGGCCGCGAGCACGTCGAGGTGTCCCGGGCCCGCGGTGTCGCGGGCCGGACCGTGATCCGCCGGCACGTGCTGCGGAACGCGCTGGGCCCGGTCGTCACCGTCGGCGGCACCATGCTCGCCGGACTCCTCATCAGCACCTCGATCGTCGAGACCGCCTTCGACGTGCCCGGCCTCGGCTCGCTGCTGGTGCAGTCGGTCACCGCCAAGGACTTCGCAGTCGTCCAGGCGATCACCCTGCTCAGCGTGGCCGCGTTCGTCCTCGTCAACCTCGTCGTCGACCTGCTCGCCCCTCTCATCGACCCCCGGCTTTCACTCCACGGGGAAGGCTCCTCATGACCACCACCACCGCCGCCACGCCGGTGCCCTACCGCAGGCCCGGCCTGCGCGGCCTGCGCCTCCTGTCGCAGGGCCCCCTCTTCACCCTCTCGGTCGTGGTGCTCGCCGCGCTCGTCCTGGTCGCCGTGTTCGCCCCCGTCCTCGCCCCGTACGACCCCGAGGCGCTGGACCTGTCGGCGAGCCTGACCGGGACCAGCGGTACCCACCTGCTCGGCACCGACCAGTCGGGGCGGGACATCCTGTCCCGGCTGCTGCACGGCGCCCGGACCGGACTGCTCGGTCCCCTGCTCGTCGTCGTCGTGTCCACCCTGCTGGGCACCCTGCTCGGCGTGGTGGCGGCCTGGCGCGGCGGCTGGGCGGACTCCGTCCTGTCCCGCTCGATGGACATGATCTTCGCCATCCCCGGCCTGCTCCTCGCGATCCTGCTGGTCTCGGTCGTCGGCTCCGGCATGACCGCGCCGGTGATCGCGATGGCCGTGGCGTACACCCCGTACGTGGGCCGTCTGGTCCGCGGGATCGCCCGGCAGGAGAAGGCACGCCCGTACATCGAGGCGTACCGGGTGCAGGGCTGGTCCGGCTGGACCGTCTGTGTGCGCCACCTCCTGCCGAACATCGCGCCCACCGTCTTCGCGCAGTCCGCGATGAACTTCGGGTACGCGCTGATGGACCTGGCGGCGCTCTCCTTCCTCGGCTTCGGCGTGCAGCCGCCGACCGCCGACTGGGGCGCCATGATCAACGAAGGCCAGTCGGCCGTCCAGCAGGGGGCGATGCTGCCCGCCCTCGCCCCCTCGGTGTGCATCGTGCTCGCCGTGGTGGCGTTCGGCATCGTCGGCGAGGGGCTCGCCGACCGGATCGCTCGGCGGGAACGGTGAACGCCATGACAGAACAGACGGACCGGGCACCGGTCCTGGAGATCGAGGACCTCGGGATCCGGCTGGACGGCGACCGCGCCGCCCGCCCCATCCTGGACGGCGTATCGCTGACCGTGCGGCCCGGGGAGACCGTCGGCCTGGTCGGCGAGTCCGGTTCCGGCAAGTCGGTGGCCTGCCGCAGCGTCCTCGGACTGCTGCCGTCGGGCGCGCACACCAGCGGCCGGGTCAAGGTGGCCGGCCGGGACGTGCTCGCCATGAGCCGTACGGAGCTGGCCGCGACGCGGGCCCGGAAGGTCGCCATGGTCTTCCAGGACCCGCGCGCCTCCGTCAACCCGCTGCGCCGGGTCGGCGACTTCCTCACCGAGGGACTGCGCGCGGCCGGTACACCCGCGAGTGAGGCCACCGCGCGCGCCGAGGAACTCCTCCACGCGGTCGGCATCCGCGACCCGCGCGGGGCCCTGCGCCGCCGGCCGCACGAGTTCTCCGGCGGCATGCTCCAGCGGGTGGTCATCGCCGCCGCCCTCGCCGCCGAACCGGACCTGCTCGTCGCCGACGAGCCCACCACCGCCCTCGACGTCACGACGCAGGCCGAGATCATCGCGATCCTGACCCGCATGCGCGCCGAACGCGGCACCGGACTCCTCTTCGTCACCCACGACCTGGAGCTGGCCTCGGCGATCTGCGACCGCGTGTACGTGATGTACGCCGGCCGGATCGTCGAGACCCGGGGCACCGACGAGCTGTTCGACCGGCCCCGCCACCCCTACACCGCGGGCCTGCTCGGCTGCACCCCGCGCATCGAGGCGGGCGCACCGGCCCCCCGGCCCATCCCGGGCCGGCCCGTGTCCCTCGCCGAGCAGCCGCCCGGCTGCGCCTTCGCCGCGCGCTGCGCCCACGCGCTGCCGCGATGTACCGAGGAGGCACCCGTGCTCGCCCGGCACGGCGAGGGATTCGCCGCCTGCCACCGCGCCGACGAAGGGATCACGCTGTGACCGTGTTGACGAAGGAGGGCCTCGTCGTCGAGGGCCTGCGGAAGCGGTACGGCGACCACACCGCGGTCGACGACGTGTCCTTCACCCTGGCGCCGGGCAGGTCCCTCGCGCTCGTCGGGGAGTCCGGCAGCGGCAAGACGACGACCGTCCGGATGCTCGTCGGTCTGGAGCGCCCCGACGGCGGCAGCGTCCGCCTCGACGGCCGGGACCGCTCCACGCGGCCCCGGGGCCGGGCCGAGCGGCTGTCCAGGGCCCGCGAGATCCAGATGGTGTTCCAGGACCCGTACCTCTCGCTCGACCCCCGGATCACCGTGTCCGGCTGCCTCGACGAGGTGCTGCGCCTGCACACCGACCTGGACCCCGCCGCCCGCAAGGCCAGGGTCGGCGAGCTCCTGGACCAGGTGGGCCTGGGCGCCCGCGAGGCGGGCGCCCTCCCCCGGGGTCTCTCCGGCGGGCAGCGGCAGCGGGTCGCCATCGCGCGCGCCCTCGCCGTGGAGCCCCGGGTGCTCGTCCTGGACGAGGCGGTCGCCGCGCTCGACGTGTCGATCCAGGCCCAGATCCTGGACCTGCTCGCCACGATCCGCCGCGAGGCCGGCATCGGCTACCTGTTCGTCACCCACGACCTGGCGGTGGTCCGGCACATCGCGGACGAGGTCATGGTGCTGAAGTCCGGCCAGGTGGTGGAGGCGGGTCCGACCTCACGGGTCCTGGACGCCCCGGAGCACCCGTACACCCGGCTCCTCCTGGCCTCCGTGCCGCGGCGAGGCTGGTCCCCGGAAGGGCTGCGGACGCGCGGGGAGGGAGCGTAGCGACGCGCTATCCGGCGCGTTCGCTCGGCGCGTTCTGACGCCGGGCGGGCCCTGACGCGTCCGTCCCCGCGCGTGGGCCCCGGGGGTTGCGGGGGTCAGTCCCGCAGCCGGCCGAGGACGGCCCGCATCGCCCGTTCCACGGCCGCGCGGGACTCCTCGGTGCGGTCGGTCACCTCGAAGCCGTGGTGGCCGTTCGGTACGTCGACGATCTCGACGTCGGTCCCGTTCCTCACGGCGGCGGTCAGGAACTCCTCGACCGTCGCCGTGAAGGCCGGGTGTTCGAGTCCGGCCCGGGTCAGCACGATCGGCGGCCCGGCCTCCGTGCCGAGCGCTTCCGCCGGGCGGAAGCGGGACTCCACCGTCCGCCAGCCGGGCAGCGGCGCCAGGGCGGGATAGGTCGCGGCCAGGCACCGCAGCCACGGCGGGGGCGCGGCGAGCCAGTCCGCCGCGAGCAGCCCGCCCGTGGAGAAGAACCAGAGCGCGATCCGGTCCCCGTCGACCCTCGGATCGGCGCGCACCAGCGCGACGGCCTCCGTCAGGTCCTCCGCGGCGAGCGGGTAGTCCGCCAGACCGTGCAGCCGGTGGTCCAGGGTCACGCCGACCACGCCCAGGCTCGCCGCGTAGCGGCCGTACCCGAGGAAGAACGGGGTGTCGCGCGGGGTGGGCCGCTGCTCGGGGGCGACCGGGCCGCCGTGCACGAACACGACGGCTGGCCGGGGCCGTTCGCCGTCCGGCAGATGGAGATCGACCCTGCCCCGGCGCTCGCTGTACCCCTCGGGCACGTCGAGGAGGAACGGCACATCGTGCGCGGGCCGCTCGTGAGCCTGCTCCGGTGCGGTCACGCGGTGGCCCTCCCCGGCCGCCGCGCGCAGCAGCGCCCCGGCGAGCGCGGCGGGGGCCGAGAGCATCGGCCAGTGCCCGGTGTCGATCTCGAGGAAGCGCACCCGGTCGTCGGCGAGCGCGAGGAACTGCGGCGGCCCCGATTCCACCAGCATCCGCACCAGGTCGATGCTCCCCCCGTTAGCGGTGCACAGGACGCCCGTGGACGGCAGCGCCGCCGCCGCGCCGGTCAGCCGGAGCGGCCCGGTGAGCGTGCCGGCCGGCTGCGGCACGGCCCGTCGCTCCAACCGTTCCAGTGCCTCGGCCGGTACCCCTTCCGTACTGCCCCAGCGCGCCCGGTCGCCCGGTCGCGGCGGCGCGACCCACGCGATGTCCTCGCCGTCGCGGGCCGCCTCGGCCAGCCGTGCGCGGACCTCGGGGTCGGGTACGGAGTCCACCCAGGCCGCGCCGTTCTCGGGAAGCGCCGTGTCGACCGAGACGATCCGGGCGACGCGGCCGGCACGCCGGTCGGCGGCGCCGAACACCGGGAACAGGCCGTATCCGTGCCCCACGAGGACCACCTCGGGTGCGTCGATCCCGTCGACCAGCCGTACGAGGTCCTCGACGTGCGTCTCCAGATCGATTCCGGCCTCTTCCCCTGTCTCGTCCCGCCGTTCCCCGAGGCCGGGCAGGGTCACCGGGTACGCCTCGGCTCCCGCCTCCCGCAGCAGGGCGGCCACCTCCGCCCACACCCAGCCTCCGGTGAAGGGGCCCGGCACCAGCACGAACGCCGTCATGGTCGTCTCCTCGGCACATCAGTGGGTCGCTGTGCCGCCACGCTAGGAACTCCCCCTGCGGGAGATTCAAGTCCGGCGGAGGACCGGTCAGGCCGTACGGCGGGGCGGCCCCGTGCCGCACACTGAACGCGTCCACCAGAGACGTACGCGGGGCTCCGGCAGGGCCCCTGAGGGAGGCTCACGACGTGTCGACCGACGGGCTGTGGAGCATCGGGGAACTCGCCGAACGCGCGGGGACCACGGTGAAGACCGTGCGCTACTACTCGGACCGGGGACTGCTGCCCGAGGGCGTGCGCAGCTCCGGCGGGCACCGCAGGTACGGTCCCGAGGCGCTCGACCGGCTCGTCCTGATCCGCTCCCTGCGCTCCCTGGAACTGCCCGTCCCCGCCGTCGAGCGGGCCCTCGACGGCGACGAGGCCCTGGAGGAGGCCGTGTCGGGCCGGTTGTGCGAGCTGGGCGGCCAACTGGCCGCGCTGCGCTGGCGCGAGGCGTCGCTGCGGCTGGTCAGGGACGCCCCGCCCGAGGAGCGGTCTGACCGCTTGCGGCTGGTCGGCGCGGTGCCGCTGCCGCCCGACACGACGGCCCTCACCCGGTTCTGGCGCCGTGTCCTGCCGGCCCGGCTGCCGGGCCGGGTGGTGACGGCGGTCCTGGACTCGGTGGTGCCGACGGCTCCGGCGGAGCCCACTCCCGCGCAGGTACTGGCCTTCGCGCGGCTGCACGCGCTCGTCTCGGGCCGTCGCCCGGACGACGCCGAGGTGCGGGCGGCGCGCCCGCTGCCGGACGGGGAGTACCGGCCCGACGTGCTGTACGAGGGGCTGGCGGAGGCGTACGAGGCGTCCTGGAACGCGGTACGGGCCGGGCTGGGCCCTGCGGAGGCGGGCGCCCTGGACGGATTCGTCGCCGCCTACGCCCACGCGCTCGGGGTCCGTGACACCCCGGCGTTCCGCCGCCGGCTGACCGGTCTGCTGGCGGCCCAGGAGGGTCCGCTGATCGTCCGCTACTGGAAGCTCGCCGGGGCCCTGTTCGCCCCTGACGAGCCGGTCCTCGGCGTCCTCCACCACCAGCTCTCCACCGCGCTGCGGGCCGAGGTCCGGGAGCGCACGGCCTGACGCCGTCCCGTCTCCCGCGCCGGTGTACGGGCCTACGCCTCCTGGGCGGCGCGCTGGGCCGCGCGGGCGAGCCGGGGTCCCGCCGCCGTGTGAAGGTGCTGGGCCCTCGGCCGTACCGGCGGGGCGGCCCGCAGGGTGTCGGTGAGGGCGTAGCCGCAGGTCAGCGCGGTCCGGCAGGAGCCCTCGTTGCCCACCGCGTGCACGAGCTCCAGGGCGCGCCCCGCGAAGGGCCCGTCGCCGTGCGCCGCCCACCGGGTGACGAGCGTGAGGGCCCGGGTGGCGACCCCGCGCCCGCGCGCCTCGGGGGCCGTCCAGTAGCCGACGCGTACGGGTGCCGCGCCCGCGCCGGTGAGGGAGATGTGGCCGAGCGCCGGCGAAGGGCCCGTCGCGGTGTCCTCGGTGACGGCGAACGCCGCCCGGTGTCCGGCCGCCCACCCCTCGTTCTGGGCGTCCACCCAGGTGCGCGCCTGCTCGGCGGTGTCCAGGTGGGTGGCGAGCCAGGCGCGCAGCTGCGGGTCGCGGTGGTGGCGTACGAGCGTCCCGACGTCCTCGTACGCCCACGGGCGGAGCAGCAGGGAGACGGTGGGGTGCGTTCGGCCGCCGTCACCCGCCCTGCGACCCGTGCCTTCGGGGGATTCACGGAGGGTGACGTACGGCGAGCGCATGACCGGACGGTATCCGTCCTCCCGGCGCCCGGCGCACCCGGGCGGGTGGAGATCGGCGGCAGACGGGTGAACCGGCGCATGCGCCGTCACGAGGCGGGGATGGCGCGCACGACGCACGCTGGAGGCAGGACGAGGAGGTGGTGCCGGTGTCGGGGCCGAAGACCGGGGAGGCGATGGGAGCACCGTGCTGGCTGAATCTGGCCGCACGGGATCTCGGCGCGGCGAAGGGCTTCTACGGGGCGGTGCTGGGCTGGACGTTCCGGCACGGTTCCCTGGGCGAGGCGTTCGCGGTGGCCGAGCGGGACGGCGTACCGGTGGCCGGGATCGCGGCGCTGGCCGCCGAGCCGGCGATGCCGGTGGCCTGGACGGTGTTCTTCGCCGTCGACGACGCCGATACGGCGGTCGCCCGGATCAGGGAACGCGGCGGCACGGTCGGGGTGGGCCCTGTCGCGTTCCCGCCGGGCCGTGCGGCGCTCGCCACCGATCTGGAGGGCGCGGCGTTCGGGGTGTGGGAGGGGGAGCTGATGTCGGGCTGGCACGTCGGTGAGCGGCAGGCGCCGGCCTGGCTGGAGCTGCACACCCGCAACGCGTTCGACGCGGCGGTGTTCTACGGCGGGGTGCTCCGGTGGGCGGACGGGACTCCGGGCTGCTGCGAGGTCTCGTACGAGCACGACGCGGTGGTGCTGCGGCGCGAGGGCGAGGCCGTGGCCCGCCTGGACAGCGGTCCGGTCGAGTCCGCCTCGTCGACTCCGCAGACGCGGCCCCGGTGGCTCGTACGGTTCCGGGTGCGGGACCTGGAGGCGGCGAAGGCCTCGGTCGTGGAGCACGGCGGGGAGCTGGTCCCGGGCGGCGAGTGGGGCGGGGCGCACTCTCCGGCGGGCGAGGAAGGACGCCGGGCGGTGGTGCGGGACCCGGACGGGGCTCTGTTCACGCTGGAGGCGGAGGACCGGGGCGCCGCGCCGGGCGGGGCCGGGTCGTAGGGCGGTCGCCGTACGGCGAAGGGTCCCGCCCACCGCGTCTCTGCGGTGGGCGGGACCCTTCCCCTGAGGGCTCTCGGGATGTCGGTCTCTCAGGCGGTGGCCTCGGACGGGGCCACCGGAGCGCTCCCGGCGCCGGCGCCGGCCGGGTCGCCCGCACCGGCCGCCGCGAACCGGGCCGGGATCAGGGCGGCGACGACGGCGGCGACCAGGCCGACCCCGCAGCCGATGAGCATGGCGACGCGGAAGCCGTCCTCGGAGGGCAGTGCGTGGCCGCCGAAGTCCGTGGTCATCTGGGCGAGGACGACACCGATCACGGCGGCGGACACGGAGGTGCCGATGGAGCGCATCAGGGTGTTGAAGCTGTTCGCGGAGGCGGTCTCCCGCAACGGGACGGCGCCCATGATGAGGGCCGGCATGGCTCCGTAGGCGAGGCCGACGCCGGTGTTGCAGATGAGGGTCACGGCCAGCAGCCCCCAGGTGGAGCCCATCAGGGCGAGCGAGGAGCCGTATCCGGCGGCGATGACCAGGGCGCCGACGGAGAGCGTGACCTTGGGGCCGCGGGCGGCCGAGAGCCTGGCGCCGAGCGGCGCGAGAATCATCATCATCAGGCCGGCCGGGGCCATCCACAGGCCCATGGCCATCATCGACTGGCCGAGTCCGTAGCCGGTGGCCTCGGGCAGCTGGAACAGCTGGGGGACGACCAGGGACTGCGCGTACATGGCGAATCCGACGAGGACGGACGCCAGGTTGGTCATCAGGACGACCGGGCGGGCGGTGACGCGCAGGTCGACGAGGGGCTCGGGGGTACGCAGCTCCCAGCGGCCCCAGGCGAGCAGGACCACGACGGCGACGGCGAGGAGGCCGAGGGTGGTGGCGCTGCCCCAGCCCCAGGTGGCGCCCTTGGAGACGGCGAGCAGCAGGGCGACGAGTCCGACGCCGAGACCGAGGGCTCCGGGGATGTCGAAGCGGCCCGTGGCGGGGGCGCGGTGGCCCGCGGGGGCGACGCGCCAGATCAGGAGGCCGACGACGACGCTCAGGCCGGCGGCGACCCAGAAGAGCACGCGCCAGCTGGCGTTCTCGGCGACGGCGGCGGAGAAGGGCAGGCCGAGGGCGCCGCCGACGCCCATGGAGGCGCTCATCAGGGCGATGGAGCCGCCGAGCTTCTCGGGCGGCAGGATGTCGCGCAGCAGGCTGATGCCGAGGGGGACGACGCCCATGCCGAGGCCCTGGAGTCCGCGTCCGACGATCATCGGGACGACGGAGGAGGCGAGCGCGCAGACCACCGAGCCTACGACGAGCGGGACGACGGAGACGAGCAGGACGCGCCGCTTGCCGAGGGTGTCGCCGAGCCGTCCCGCGACGGGGGTGGCGACGGCGCCCGCGAGCAGGGTGGCGGTGATGACCCAGGACGCGTTGGACGCGGTGGTGTCGAGCAGCTTGGGGAGGTCGCCGATGAGCGGCACCACCAGTGTCTGCATGAGTGCGGCCACGATGCCCGCGAGCGCGAGGACGCCGACGACGCCTCCGGGTCGGGCGTCGGGCTTGGAGCCGTCCACGGGTTCTCCCTCGGTGCTTCTTCGATTCTTCGGAACTGTAGTATGCATCATGCACATCGATTGCAGCATGCACAAGTTGTGCTGGATGCATACACTCCGGCGGCAGGGGAGAATGGACGCATGGACAAGCCCACCCACCTGGTCGAGTTCGAGAGCATGCTGATCGGACGCCACGCCCATCTGTACGGGCCGCGCTCCCGGGCGGCCGGCGGCCACCTCGACCGCAGCGCGTACGTCCTGCTCACCCGCATCCGGATGCACGGGCCGATGTCCATCGGACAGCTCAGCGAGGCCTTCGGCCTCGACGCCTCCACCCTCAACCGGCAGACGGCGGCGATGCTGCGCGCCGGGGTCGTGGAGCGCATCCCCGACCCGGACGGCGGGATCGCCCGCAAGTTCCGCATCACGGAGGAGGGCGAGCGCCGCCTCGAGGCCGACCGGACCTCGAACATCGAGGGCCTGGAACGGGTGATGGAGCACTGGTCCCCCGAGGACGTGGCCCACTTCGCCGCCTACCTGCAACGCTTCAACCGGGACATCGAACGCCTGGAGGGCCGCCCCTGGCCCCGGCCGTGACCCACCCCGTCAGACGTGGCGCGGCGCCGACTCCCGGGCGCCGCGCCGACTGAACCCCCTCAGGCGCCCCGCCGCATCGCCGCCCGCCGGTCCGTCGTCGCCAAGGTCGTGTTGACCAGCGCCACCGCCGCGAACGTCATCGCCCAGCCCGGCCGGTCCAGGGCGTAGAGGGCGAGTGCCGCCGCGCCGAAGACCAGGGCCTTCACCGCCAGGACCGCCGCCGGCGGCACGTTGATCCGGGCCTTCGGGGCGGCGAACAGGCCCCAGACGACGGCCGCCAGCGCGGGCGCGGCCAACGCGAGCAGCAGCCGTAGCGCCGTGTTCTCCGCGCTGTCCCAGCCCCACCAGGCCAGCGCCGCCAGGGCCGCGAGCTCCAGCAGGAACGCCAGCCCTTCGTTGAACGCGCTCAGCGCGGCGGGCAGTTTCATCGGGAACCTCTCGACGTTCCTCACACATACGGGCCGCCCCGAGCGTAGACGCCGCCTCCGCCCCCGCGACCGCCACCACCGGGGACGCGCCCACGACGCCCGCCACCGGGAAGCCGCTGGGCACCGACTCGCGCAAGGACCCGATCTGCTTCGTCCTCACCGCCCGCTTCAACGGCGGCGACCCGTCGAACAACCGCGGCGGCAGCCAGCACACCAAGTCGGGCACAAGTCGGGCAACGCCGCGAACGACGACCCCATGTGTCGAGGTCCTTCCAGCTCCCGTCCTCCCGCGGCACCCATCGGGGTGCGGCGGAGAGCTCGGCGGTGAAGCCGCCCTCGGGCTCGGCGAAGACCCGATCGGCGATGCCTCGCTGTGATACGTCCTCGACTGGGCGGCCGGTCTCCCCGGCCTCCTCGACGGCCTCCTGGGTCACCGCGTTGAGACCGGGAAGCGTCGGCTCCGGTTCTTCGGCGGACCCGAGCCCGAGCAGCAGATCCCGGGCGACCGGTGGCGACGGACACGGTGTAGGGCTGGCGGGATGGAGCGTGGTGTCAAAGGTGGTCCGAGTCCTGTGCGACGGGACCCGGCCCCAGCCAGCGGGCGGCCGCAGAGCTGGCCCCAGACTCCTGGCGCCCGTGCTAGGTACGCTCGGCTTGGCGTTCGTATGTGACGGCGCACTGCTTGCAGTCGCCGCACAGGTGCGGGTGGGTCTCCCCGTGACACGTCCCACCCGGCGGGCTCGATGACCTTCCACCGCTCGTCGGTGAACTTCGTGCCGCAGTCGGCTCGCACGGGACGGCGGGCCTCCCGCTCAGCCGCGCCTCCCGCGCCACGCGGCGCAGCCGCTCCTGTACTGGCGCTCGCAGGCTTCGTACTCGGCCCGCTGGTGAGCAGCGTGGGCTTCGCGGCGGTCCGGGAGCAGCTACCACACCCCCGTCCACAGCGGGTTCTCGGGCATGAACGTCATCGGCATGCGCATGCACATGCACACGCACATGAAATTCGGCGACGCGTCGAACGCCTTCTTCAACGGCAAGGACTCGGACGACAGTTACAACGACGCCACCTACAACGTCGTCTACGTCGACAGCCGCGACTACGGCCCGAACAAGTCGAGCGAACGGTACGCGGGCGGCACGGACGCCTGGGCCGAGAACATGTCCCTGATGTGGACCTTCCGGGGCATCCCGACGCTCTACTACGGCTCCGAGATCGAGTTCCAGAAGGGGAAGAAGATCGACTGCGGGCCGACCTGTCGGCTCGCCGACACCGGTCGCGCCTGCTTCGGTGACCATGTCGCGGGATCCGTCACGGCCTCCGACTTCTCCCGGGTCACCTCGGCCTCCGGAGCGGTCGCGACGACCCTGCGGCAGCCCCTGGTGCAGCACCTGCAGCGGCTCGACCTGATCCGGCGCGCGATCCCCGCGCTCCAGACGGGCCAGTACTCCACCGAGGGCATCTCCGGCGGCGTGGCGTTCAAGCGCCGCCACACCGCGGGCGGGACGGACAGCTTCGCCCTGGTCACGGTCACGGGCGGCGCCACCTACACGGGCATCCCCGACGGCACGTACACGGACGCCGTCACCGGCGACGTCCGCGTCGTCACCGGCGGCACCCTCACCGTCGCCGCCCCCGGCCAGGGCAACCTTCGGGTGTACGTCCCGAACGGCCCCGGCAGGATCGGGACTTCGGACCCGTACCTGAAGTAGCCGAAGGGCCGGCCCCGCTATGCCAGGGGTGTGCGGTGCAGGGTGACAAGGAGGCGCCAGACCTGGTGGGCGATCCGGTCGGGGTCGCCCTCGACCAGGCCGTGCAGCCAGTCCGCCAGCACCCCGGCGAAGGTCGCGGCGACGGCCGAGGCGATCAGCTCCGGCTCGGGGGCGCCCGCCAGGCTGCGCTCGTGGAAGCTGCGGGCCCGCAGGTCCTCGTGGAGCACGAGGCCGAGCGGTCCGCCGCCTCCCGGGCGCAGCAGGGCGCGGTAGAGGCCCGCGTGCGGGGCGAGGCCGGTGAGGAACTCGCGGAGCGCGGGCGGTGGGGCCGCGGGGTCGGGGACGCCGCGCCAGGCGTGCAGGGCGTCGACCGCCTCGCGCACCACGTCGGCGCAGGCGTCGACGGCCAGCGCCTCCAGGTCGGCGTAGTGGACGTAGAAGGTGGCACGGCCGACTCCGGCCCGGCGGACCAGGGTGGCGATGGTGACCTCGGGCAGCGGGCGCTCGGCGCACTCGTCGAGGAGGGCCTGCCGCAGCCTGGCCCGGGTCCTGGCGGCCCGGGGGTCGCCCGGTGCCGCCTCCGCCGGCCGGTTCACCGGCTGAGGAGTACGGCGCCGAGGGCGAGCGCGCCGGGGAGCGCCTGGGCGACCAGGATGCGGCGGTTCGCGGTGGCACCGCCGTACAGGCCCGCGACGACGACGAAGGCGAGGAAGAAGATCTGCACCCGGTATCCGGTGGGGTCCCCCGCGATCAGCCCCCAGACGAGTCCGGCGGCGAGGAAGCCGTTGTAGAGGCCCTGGTTGGCGGCGAGCGGCGCGGTGGCGCGGGCCATCTCGGCGTCGAAGCCCGACAGTTCGCGCCCCGGCCTCCGCTCCCACAGGAACATCTCCAGGACCAGGATGTACGCGTGCAGGGCGGCCACCAGGCCCACCAGCACGTTCGCGGTCGTCTCCATCGCCTGCTCCTGCGCCTCTGACTTCCTGGACAGATGTCCAGCATAGATGGACACCTGTCCAGGATCTCCCCGGGCCGTGTCCGAACGCTTCCTTCCGCCCGGGGAGTCTGGGATCTTGCCTCCACCCCACACACCACAGGGCCCGGCGGGCGCCACCCGCGCCACCGGACCATCGGAGGACGCATTGTTTTCCCACATATCCGGCCGGATGAGACTCTCGGCCCTCGCGCTCGGCACCACCCTGGTGCTCGGCACGACCGCCGGCCTCGCACAGGCCGCCCCCCTGGACAACGAGCCCCTCGCCGCCCGCCCGGCCGGTCCGGCCGCCGCACCGGCAGCCGCCGCTGCGCCCGCCGCCTGGGCCGCGGGCACCCGCGCCTACCTGGTCGTCACGACCCCGGGCGACACCACCGCCGTCCGCACCGCCATCGCGAACAACGGCGGCTCGGTCTTCTCCTCGTACGACGCGATCGGCGTGATCGTCGCACACTCGACCTCCGCCACGTTCGCCGCCACGATGCGCGGCGTCTCCGGCGTCCAGAAGGTCGGCGCGACACGTACCTCCGACGTCCCCGCCGACGCCTACAACCCGGCGCTCCCGGCCAATCCGGCACAGTCCGCAGCCCCCACGACGGAGCCGGTCCGCTCGGACATGACCCAGATCAAGGCCGACCAGGCCTGGGCCGTCAACCCGGGCTCCGCCTCGGTGAAGGTCGGCATCCTGGACACCGGCGTGGACGACCAGCACCAGGACCTGGCGCCGAACTTCAACGCCGCGGACTCGGTCTCCTGCGCGTACGGCAAGACGGACACCCGCGCCGGAGCCTGGCGCGACGTCGACCAGCACGGCACCCACGTCGCCGGCACGGTCGCGGCGGCCAAGAACGGCAAGGGCGCCGTCGGCGTCGCGCCGGGCGTGAAGATCTCCTCGGTGCGCATCGCCGAGCCCGGCAGCACCCTGTTCTTCGCGGAGAACACCATCTGCGGTCTGGTGTGGGCCGGTGACCACGGCTTCAAGGTCACCAACAACAGCTACTACACGGACCCGTGGCAGTTCAACTGCCCGAACAACCTCGACCAGGCGGCCATCCTGGAGGGCGTGGGCCGCGCCCAGGCGTACGCCGAGAGCAAGGGCTCGCTCCAGGTCGCGGCGGCCGGCAACTCCAATGTCGACCTGGCCAACAAGACCACGGACTCGTCGAGCCCCAACGACTCGACGCCGGTGACCCGGACGATCACCAACGACTGCCTCGACATCCCGGCCGAGCTGCCGGGCGTGGTCACGGTCGCGGCGAACGGCACCAGCGGCTCGTCCAAGGCCTCGTTCTCCAACTACGGCCGTGACGTCATCGAGGTCTCGGCCCCCGGCGAGTCCGTCTACAGCACGATCCCCGGCGGCAAGTACACCTCGATGAGCGGCACGTCGATGGCCTCCCCGCACGTGGCGGGCGTGGCCGCGCTGCTGGCCTCCGCCAACCCGGCGTACACCCCGGCGGACATCCGGGCGAAGCTCGGTGAGCAGGCCACCGACCTGGCCTGCCCGGCGGACAACCGCTGCACCGGCACCACGGCGAAGAACAGCTTCTTCGGCGAGGGCCGCGTCGACGCCCTCAAGGCGACCGGCGGCTCCACCCAGCCCCCCGGCGCGTACTTCGAGAACCTCACGGACGTCACGATCGCGGACAACTCCACGGTCGAGAGCCCGATCACGGTCAGCGGGGTGACGGGCAACGCCCCGGCCACCCTCAAGGTGGGCGTCGACATCAAGCACACCTACATCGGTGACCTGAAGGTCGACCTGGTGGCCCCGGACGGGACCGTGTACACGCTGCACAACCACACGGGCAGCAGCACGGACAACATCGCCCAGACGTACACCGTCAACGCCTCCTCGGAGGTCGCGAACGGGGTCTGGAAGCTGCGCGTGAACGACAACGCGAGCCAGGACTCGGGCAGGATCGACGCCTGGAACCTGACCTTCTAGCCCCCCCGACAGCACAACCCGACCAGCGCGTCCCGACCAGCACGTCCTGGCCCGGGGAACGGGGCCGGAGCCGCCATGGCTCCGGCCCCGTTCGCGTACCCGGGCAGCCCGGTGGAGAGAAAGTCCGTACCGAAGGGTGGGCCTCCCGCGGCTCTTGCTATACGTTCCGTCTAACAAGCTTGCTAGACGCGGAGTCTAACAAGCGCCCGAGCCGACCGAGCGACCCCGAGGAGCCGCACCATGGCAAGCAGCAGCGTTCGCCCGGAGAACCACGACCAGGACGACGTCGCCGAGCGGCTGCTCCGGTCGGCCGCCAAGCTCTCGTACGACCCCGCCGTCGAGGTGGACTGGGACACCCCCCTCGACAAGGACTTCCACGGCCAGAGCCCCGAGTGGAACAGCCTCTACGGCACCGCGTACTGGAACGAGATGACCGAGGACCAGCGCAAGGAGCTGACCCGGCAGGAGTCCGCCTCGGTGGCCAGCACCGGCATCTGGTTCGAGATGATCCTCCAGCAGATGGTGCTCCGCGACATCTACCTCATGGACCACACCGACCCCCGGTTCCAGTGGGCCCTGACCGAGATCGCCGACGAGTGCCGGCACTCCATCATGTTCGCCCGCGGCTCCCAGAAGCTCGGCGCACCCGCCTACCGGCCCCGGCGCACGGTCCTCGAACTCGGACGCTTCATGAAGACCGTCGGCTTCGGCGAGGCCGCGTACGCCGGCATCCTCGTCGCCGAGGAGGTCCTCGACGTCATGCAGCGCGACTGGATGCGCGACGAGCGGGTGGTCCCCTTCGTCCGCACGATCAACAACATCCATGTCGTCGAGGAGTCCCGGCACATGAAGTTCGCCCGGGACGAGACCCGCCGCCACCTCGCCCGAGCGAGCCGCGCCCGCCGCCGGTTCCAGTCCCTCGTGGTCGCCATCGCCGCGTACTACATCATCACCAACCTGGTGAACCCCGAGGTGTACGTGCGCGCCGGGCTCGACGCGGAGCGCGCCCGCCGCGAGGCCGCCGCCAACGAGCACTACAAGTCCCAGCTCCGCGCCAGCTGCGCCGGGCTGATGGAGTTCCTCTCCGACGTCGGCATGCTCACCCGTCCCGCGCTCTTCTTCTACAAGCGCGCCCACCTCCTCTGAGCCGCCCCCGCGGACCCGGCTCGCGCGCACGCCGCGCCGACCCGCCCGCGCGGCCCCGCCGAGACCCACGAGCAGACCCCGACGAGCAGAGCCGAGCCGCTGCCATGACCTACGCCATCACCCAGACCTGCTGCAACGACGCGACGTGCATCGCCGTCTGCCCGGTCAACTGCATCCACCCGACGCCCGAGGAACCGGACTTCGGCACCACGGAGATGCTGTACATCGACCCGCGGACCTGCATCGACTGCGGGGCCTGCGCCGACGCCTGCCCGGTCGACGCGATCTTCCCCGCGGACCGGCTCACCGGACGGCTCCGTGAGTACGAGGCGATCAACGCCGCCTACTACGCGGGCCGGACACCCGCGCCGACGCCCGCCTCCCCCACCTTCCACCCCTGGGGCGCGCCCGCCTTCGCCCGGTCGCTGCCCGCCGATTTCGGGCCGCTGCGCGTCGCGGTCGTCGGCACCGGACCGGCCGGCATGTACGCCGCCGAGGACCTGCTCCTCCACACCAACGCCCAGGTGACGCTGATCGACCGGCTCCCGGTCGCCGGCGGACTCCTCCGGTACGGCGTGGCACCCGACCACCCCGCCACCAAGGGCGCGGGCGACACCTTCGCCCGCTTCCACTCCCACCCCCGGGTCACGATGCGGCTCGGCGTGGAGGTCGGCAAGGACGTCACCGCGGGGGAACTGGCCGCGCACCACGACGCGGTGGTCTACGCGGTCGGCGCGCCCTCCGACCGGCGGCTCGGCATCCCCGGCGAGGAACTGCCCGGCAGCGTCTCGGCGACCTCCGTCGTCTCCTGGTACAACGCCCACCCCGAGACCGGCGCCGACGCCGTCCACCTGGCCGCCTCCACCGAACGGGTCGTCGTCGTCGGCAACGGCAACGTCGCCCTGGACGTCGCCCGCGTCCTCGTCATGGACCCCGCCGAACTCGCCGCCACGGACATCGCCGACCACGCGCTCGCGGCACTGCGCGCCACCCCGGTCCGCGAGGTCGTACTCCTCGGCCGCCGGGGCCCCGAGCACGCGGCGTACACCGGCTCCGAACTCCTCGCCCTCAAGCACCTGCCGGGGGTGGACCTCGTCGTCGACGACCGCGACCCGCGCACCGGAGCGGCCGTCGACGCGGCGGCCACCGGCGAGAAGGCCGCGCTCCTGAGCGATGTCGTCCGCGAGACGGTGGACTGGACGCGGCCCCCCGCTCCGGGCCGGCGCCGGATCGTCCTCCGCTTCCACTCGGCCCCGGTCGAGGCGCTCGGCGACGGTTCGGTACGGACCGTTCGGGTCACCGAGGAGGGTTCGCCCTCGGGTACGGAGATCGGCACGGGTCTCCTCGTCCGCGCGATCGGCTACCGGGGCGTCCCGCTCGCCGGGCTGCCCTTCGACGAGGCCGGCGGAACGGTGCCGCACGAGGCGGGACGCGTGACCGGGCTGCCCGGGAGCTATGTCGTCGGCTGGATCAAGCGGGGGCCGTCCGGCGGCATCGGCGCCAACCGGTCGTGCGCGGAGGAGACGGTCGGGACACTGCTCGCGGACGCGGTCGCCGGGGCGCTGCCGAAGCCCACGGGTACGGCCCAGGAGTTCCGCCGGCTGACGCGGACCCGCAGCCGGCACCTGGTCGACGCGCGCGGGCTCGCGGCCATCGAACGGGCCGAGCGGGCCAGGGGGAGGGACGCGGGGCGCCCCCGGGTCAAGATCGCCACGGTTCCTGAACTGGTCGCGGCGGCGCGGGCGGGACGGCGGCGGCTCAAGGGCTGAGGTGTCGCGGGAAGGCGCGGAGGTACGGGGGCGGGCGGGTGCCCATGTGTTGGCGCTGTGCGGTGCGCGGTGCCCGGGAGCTCGTACGGGGTTCCGGCCCGGGACGGCGGGCCGGTACGGCGCAGTAGGGCGTACGTCCACGAGGACGCACGACGGCCCACGGTCGCGTACGACGGACGGCGACGGGGAACGTCAGGCCGCGAGGCCCAGGGCCTGGCGGACCACGATCGCGTTGAGCCGCACCGCGAAGGGCACCACGTCCGTCAGCTCCAGGGCCACGGCCTCGGTCTTCGGCAGCTCGACGGTCACGTCGACACAGAAGGCCAGCGCGTACATGTGCCCGCCCGTCTCCTCGTCCTGGAGGGCGAAGAACAGGTCCCGGTAGAAGCGGGTCCGCTCCCCCGACTCCTCGTAGAAGGAGAGCCCGGGCTGCCCCTCCTGCGCGGCGAGGCCCGTGAGGGCCCCGACGAGTTCCCGCTCGACGGTGGCCCAGAAGCCGGCCTCCGCGCACTCCGGAGGCAGGGCCTGCCGGACGGCCTCCTTGAGCGAGAGCACCATGACGAGGACGGGGGCGTACTCCTGGAGCCCCCACCCCCGCACCATCTTCACCACGGTGCTGTCCGGGACGGCCGCTGCGGCCTCCCGTATCGCGTCGAAGTCGAAGTTGACGGTCGCCGGGGCGATCGCGTCCTGGAACACCCGGTCGATGGACCGGGCCTGGTCGAGGTGGTCCGGTGCGACCTCGACGACGGTCCTGAAACTGGCGGCCAAAGCTCCTCCTGCGTGATCTCGGTGATCAGGAGGGGTCAGTATGCAGGAGGGGCGGTACGGAGGATCAGGACTTCCGGCGCGGCTTCCCACCGGTACGGCCCTTGCCGGAGCCCCCGGCGGCGCCGCCGCTCTTGCGGGCCGCGGGCCTGCCCGCCGTACGGGAGCCGCTCGCCGGCTTCCCCGGCCTGGCGGGCTTCCCCGACTTCTGGCCGCCCTTCTGTTCCTTCGGCTGCTTCTGGCCCTTCTGGGCCTCGGCGCGGCGGCCCCGGGTGCTGTTCACCGTGCGACCGCGCACGATGCCGATGAACTCCTCCACCAGGTCGGGCGCCTCGTCGGCGGCGAGCCAGGAGAGCGCCACCCGCGACTGCGGGACCTCGGTGAGCGTCCGGTAGGTGAGGTCCTTGCGGTGGTGCAGCCGGGCGAGGGACTGGGGGAGGGCGATCAGGCCGACACCGGCGGCGACCAGTTCGATCGCGTCGGCGGTCGTCTCCGGGCGCTCGTTGGCCGCGCGGCCCGGCGGGCGCTCCCAGCCGAGGGTGTCGTCGAGGGGGTGCAGGACGAGCTCGTCGGCGAGGTCGTCGGCCGAGACCTCCTCGGCGGCGGCGAACAGGTGGTCCTTGGGGAGGACCACGACCGTCGTCTCGGTGTAGAGCGGGATCGCGCTGAGGTCGTCCCGGTCCACGGGCAGCCGGACCAGGCCGGCGTCGGCCGTGCCCTCCCGGAGCGCGCCGAAGGCCTCGGCGGGCGTCACGGCGAGGAGGGAGAGGGGGACGTCGGGCAGCCTCTCGTTCCAGACCCGCACCCACTTGGAGGGCGTCACACCGGGCACGTACGCCAGCCGGAACGGCGGGGAGCCGGCGGGGGAATCCGTACGGGGATCTGAGGGAGAAGCGTCCGAGCCAGTCACCCGGCCAGGTTACCGGTAGCTGCCGTGGTCGGAGTTCGTCCGCACGCTCGATACCCTTGACCCCATGACGTCGCACCAGAACACCCAGACGATGAAGCCCGCCACCGCGGCGAAGAAGCTGGGTGTGTACCTCGAGGCCACCCCCGCAGAGTTCCAGGAGGGTGTCGTCTCGCGCACCGAGCTGACCGAGCTCCAGGCGAACCCGCCCGCCTGGCTCCAGGAGCTCCGGAAGAACGGCCCGCACCCCCGCCCGGTGGTCGCGCAGCGCCTCGGCATCTCCATCGCCGGTCTGGCGCGCGGCGGCATCACCGAGCCGCTCACCACCGAGCAGATCGACGAGCTGCGCCAGGAGCTGCCCGAGTGGCTCCAGAAGGAGCGCGCCACGCAGGCGGAGGTCCGCAAGGAGACCGTCCGCATCAAGGAGCGCGACGCCGAGCGCGCGGCGCGGAGCGAGCAGGGCGCCTGACCGCTCCGTCCGGGGACCGGGCGGCCCGTCGGGCCGCCCGGTCCCGACTTCTTCTGACCGGTGTGGCGTACGGGCGGGTGCGGGAGTCATTCCTCCATGAGTGACACGAGCACCGCGTCCGAGCCGCCGGTCGTCGTCGGCGTGGACGGGTCCGAGCACAGCCTCCGCGCCCTCGAATGGGCCCTGAGCTCCGCCGAGCACCTGGGATCACCGCTGGTCGTGGCCCATGTCCGCTCCGACGCCCTCCAGCTCGGCGCCGCCCGCATCGCCTCCCTGGGCCCGGCCCCCGAGCTGCCCGACACGGTGCTGGACGCCGTGCGGACCGTCGTCGAGGAACGCGGGCACCGCGCACCCGTTCGGTACGAGTCCCTGGACGGGACCGTGAACGACGCCCTGCCGGTGGCGGCGCGAGGCGCCCGGCTCCTGGTGACCGGTTCCCGTGGACACGGGGGCGTCGCCTCCCTGCTCCTCGGTTCCACCAGCCGTACGCTCGCCGCGACCGCGCCGTGCCCGCTCGTGGTCGTCCCGCACGCGGCACGCGCGGCCTCCCTGGACGGCGGGGCGGAGGCCGGCCGGGTCCTGCTCGGCCTGCACGTGGAGGAGACGGCGGACGAGGTGGTGGCCTTCGCGTTCGAGGCGGCGCACCACCGGGGCGTACCGCTGGAGGCCGTGACCGCCTTCCGGGTCCCGCCGCAGCCGGGCGCGCTCGTCGTCGCCCCCTCCCCCGCCCTCCAGGTCCCGCCGCCGCCGGCCTTCGCGGACGACACGGAGGAGCTCGTACGGGAGGCGGAGCGGGAGCAGTCCGAACGGCTGCGTCCCTTCGCCGAGCGCCGGCCCGGGGTCGAGCTGGTCCCCGCGGTGGTCCCCGGAGACGCGGCGGGCCGCCTGGTGGAGGGCTCGCGCGACGCGGCCCTCCTGGTCGTGGGCCGCCACCACCGCCACCGCCTGGGCTCCCTGCTCATCGGCTCGGTGGCCCACGCGGTCCTCCACGAGGCCCACTGCCCGGTGGCGGTTGTCCCACCGGCACCGCCGACGGCCTGAGAGGACGGGAGGCCCGGGTCGGCTGTCAGTGCGTGCTGGTAGAAGTGCGGGCATGAGCAACAGCACCGACCGGGCCGCCACCGCCCGGCGCAATGTCCAGCCGCCGCCCGCCCGTGCCTCCCTCGGCGCGGGGGTCGTCGTGACCGACGACGCCGGGCGGGTACTCCTGGGACTGCACCGCTCCGGGGTGTGGGAACTGCCCGGCGGACAGGTCGAGCCGGGGGAGTCCGTCGAGGAGGCGGTGGTCCGCGAGCTGGCCGAGGAGACGACGCTCGTCGCGGAGGCCGCCGACGTGGAGGTCATCGGGCTGCTCCTGGACTCGGTCACGTCCACGCAGCTGACCCGGATGACCGCCGCCACCGTCCTGCGCGGCTTCCGTGGGGTGCCCGCCGTGGCCGAGCCGGACAAGATCGAGCGCTGGGAGTGGACACGTCCCGATCGCCTGCCGACGGCGCTGTTCCTGCCCTCCGCCCAGGTGCTGCGGGTGTGGCGGCCCGAGCCGCCGCTGGCGGACGCGCGGTTCCACCGGTACGTCCTGGGCAGGATGCCCGGCTGAACCGGCCCGGCGGTCGGCCCTTCCCGGTGGTCGACGCGGGCCGATGGTCGACGCGGGCCGGGCGGTCAGCCCGGGAGAGTGCGGGCCAGGCGGAAGCCCACGTCGTCCAGGGTGAGGGTGGGGTGGCTGCGGCGGCGGACCGAGGCCCGGCAGCTCCAGTGGGGGTCGAACCAGCCGCCGCCGCGCAGGACGCGGTACGAGCCGTAGACCTCGGCGTCGTACAGGTCCCAGCACCATTCCCAGACGTTGCCCAGCATGTCGTGGAGGCCCCAGGCGTTGGGGCGCAGTCCCGCCACCTCGTGGAGGCGTTCGCCGGAGTTCCCCCGGTGCCAGGCGATCTCGTCGAGCGGGCCGTAGCGGGGCTCCGTGGTGCCGGCGCGGCAGGCGTGCTCCCATTCGGCCTCGGTGGGGAGGCGGTAGCCGTCGGCGGTCCGGTCCCAGGCGGGCCCGTACTCGTCATCGGGATCGGTGGGGACCCCGTACGCGGGCCGGAGTCCCTCCCTGGCCGAGAGGGCGTCGCAGAAGCGGACCGCGTCCTGCCAGGACACGCCCTCCACCGGCAGCCGGTCGCCGCGGGCGGTGCCGGGGTGGTCGCCCGTGACCTGCTCGTACAGCTCCCGGGTGACCGGGACGGCGCTCAGGCCGTACGGGGCGAGGTCGACCGTCCAGCTCCGCTCCGTGCGGCGGTCCGACAGCGTGACCCGCCCCCCGGGCACCTCGATCATGGCGTCGCCCCCCTGTGTCCTCATGCCGTGCATGGTCGCAGCATTCGGGGCCGGTCACATCGCGTCACCGAGCGCTCCGGGGCGAGCGTGGCTAGCGTGGCACACAGGAACACGTCATCGAGGCGGGCATCGTGCCCGACATCGTCACCCTGTCGAATCGGAAGTGGGAGTCACCGTCATGGCCGCACGACCTGAAGGCACGCCGGTCTGGACCGACGCGATGTTCACCGACGTCGAGGGCGCCAAGACGTTCTACGGCGACGTGCTCGGCTGGACCTTCGGCGAGTCCTCGTCGGAATTCGGCAACTACACGCAGGCGTACAAGAACGGCAAGGCGGTCGCGGCCGTCGTGCCCCCGATGCCGGGCCAGGACGGGGAGCCGCAGTCGGCCTGGTGTCTGTACTTCGCCTCCCCGGACGCCGCCGCGACGGCGGAGAAGATCCGCCGCGCGGGCGGCACGGTCCTGATGGAGCCGATGCAGGTCGGCGACTTCGGCTCGATGTGCATCGCCCAGGATCCCTCGGGCGTGGCGTTCGGCGTCTGGCAGGCCGGGCAGCACGCGGGCTTCGAGCTGGAGGGCGAGACCGGCTCGTACGCCTGGGCCGAGGTCTTCACCCGGGAGCCCGCGAAGTCCGACGCGTTCTTCACCGAGGTCTTCGGCTACAGCTCCCAGAAGATCAAGGACGAGCACATGGACTACCGGGTCTTCGACCTCGGTGGCCCGCAGCCGGTGCTCGGCCGGATGGTGATGACGGCGGAGGGCTTCCCGGCCGAGATCCCGCCCTACATCCAGCTGTACTTCGGCGTCGACAACTGCGACAAGGCCGTCGAGGCGGCCGAACGGCTCGGCGGGCGCAAGGTGTTCGGTCCGATGGACAGCCCCTTCGGCCGGTTCGCGGCGATCCTGGACCCGCAGGGTGCCGCCTTCGCGGTGATCGACATGAAGACCACCGTCGGGAAGACGCCCGATATGGAGTGAGCGGTACGGGAGACCGCCCCGGGACACGCGTCCCGGGGCGGCTGTCGTGTGTCCGGGCGGGGTCAGGCGCTGCCGCGGACCGCGACGATGCCGTTGAAGACGCCCACGTACGCGGTGCCGTCGGGCCCGAGGGTGATCGGAGCCCCGTTGTTGTCGTAGGAGAGGCCGGTACCGGTGAAGCGGCTGAAGACCCGCTGTGAATCTAGGGAGAACCAGTACCGCCAGGGGCACTTCACCTCTGCGGCATCAAGCCCGTCAACCCGATGCCTACCGCCACCCACATCCTCGGCACCGCCGTACGCCCTCACCACATGACCGCCCCGGGCGACAAGATCCAGCCCACCCCGTCGGCAAAGTCGACCACCGCCCGCGCCTCCGCCGACCCGCTCGAACAACTGGCCGACAAACTCGGCGCACGGGCCGCCGCACGAGCCGTGGAAAGGAAGCCACCCTGCCCCAAGACCACCGTCGTGAAGATCCTTTCCACGCTGGTCACCGCAGACGCCGGCGACCTGATGACACTCGTCGCCCGGCACGCCCGGTCCGGCGGTGCCCCGGGGCCGGCTGCCGTGCCCGACCGGCCCGTCCCCCGCCGGGTCGTCACCGGCG
The DNA here is from genome assembly GCF_040297565.1 of Streptomyces sp. NPDC001728. Classification (NCBI taxonomy): domain Bacteria; kingdom Bacillati; phylum Actinomycetota; class Actinomycetes; order Kitasatosporales; family Streptomycetaceae; genus Streptomyces; species Streptomyces sp. NPDC001728. The sequence goes on along the minus strand of NZ_JBEOZK010000034.1, from coordinate 11,281 downwards.
GGCACGACGTGTTCCTGCCCCCTCGACCGCTTGAGGCCGCCGTACACCGGCGGCTCGGCGTCGAGCTCGGCGTCATCGAGGGCGCCGGACACCTCGTGATCGAGGATGAGCCCCACCTCATCGCCGATCTCGTGGACCGCGTGGCCCGCTGGGCTCCGTCCAGGCGTGCCGCCTTGGCAGCGGGCGCGGCGTCAGGGCTGCGGCAGGATTCCTCCGGATCGGCGCGGGCGACGCCCGTCGACGTCCAGGCTTCCCCCATGGACAACTCCCTTCGCGACATGGGCTGCGGGCTGACGCTCCCGACCGCCGCGATTCCGGCGACGGCAGCGAGCGGGGCGTCCCATACCGCCGAGTGGCTACGACGGAGGACGCGCCGTGTGGGGAACCGCTGCCGGAAGAGTGAGCGCCATCGCGAACCGTGGCCCGGACGCCACGGAGTCCAGCGTGCCGCCCATGGCCTCGGCCAGATCGCGGGCCAGCCGCAGGATCACGGTGTCCGTCGGTGGGCTCGCATCCGTCATCGACGCCGCGCTGCCCGACCCGGCTCCGGTTCCGTCCCCCACTCGTATCACCAGCCGACCGGACCGTACCTCGGCGGTCAGGCGTGCGGGCTCCTCGGGCGGGGTGTGGCGCAGGGCTTCCGCTGTCAGCGCGGCCAGTACGCGGGTGAGCACCGCCGCGTCGGCGATCGCGTCGGGTAGGTGCTCCGGCAGGGTGCAGCGGATCCTGTCGCTGCCGGGGCCGAGGGTGTCCAGGACCGCGGTCAGTACCTCGTCGAGGTCGACCGGGCGTAGGTAGAGGTCCAGGGATTCGGCACGCAGGCGGCTGAGGTCGTCGAGGTCCGTGACGAGCTGGGTGGCACGGCGTACCGATGACCGGGCCGTGTCGAGGAGCCGGGCGTCGTCGCGCTGGACGGACGGCCGTCCGTCCGCTGCGGCGGGAGGGGAAGGGAGGCGTCGCAACGCCTCCTCGGCGGCGTGCAACGGGGCCCGCAGATCACGGCTCGCGGCGAGAAGCAGCGAGGACCGCGTGTGTTCCGCCTCGGCGCGAAGGCCGGTCTCGGCCGCCAGGGCGGCGAGCCGCCCGTGCGCGTACGCCATGACCAGCTGCGCGGCGCACGCGCCCAGCAGGAGCTGGTCGTCACCGCTGAGGGTGCGACCGCGGGCCGCCAGTGTCGGTCCGTCGGCGGCGGGGCTGTCGACGGGCGTTTCGACGTTCGCGTCGTACGGACGTTCCGGAGGGTTCTCTCCGGCCGCGGCGACGACCGACCAGCGAGGATCGGCAGGGTGCTCCGTGTCCTCCTGCAGCAGGCTGACCGCGTCCAGGCCGAAGTCCTCGCGAACCTGTTCGAGAAGGGTCGGCAGGTCCTGGCCGTGCATCAGGGAGGTGGCGAGCCTGCTCAGGGCACGCGCCTCGGACCGCGCGCGGACGGCCTCGTACGTGCGGCGCGCGGCTGTTCCCGAGGCCGAACCGACTACGACGGCCGTGACGACGAAAACCAGCAGGGCGGCGGTGTCGGACGTGTGCTCCACGTCCAGCGAGTGCAGGGGCAGGGTGAAGTAGTAGTCGGCGAGCAGTCCCGCGGCCAACGCTGCGAACAGGGCGGGCGGCAGACCACCGAAGAGGGCGATCACGACGACGGTCAGGAGGTAGAGCACGAGCACGAGGGCCAGGTCCACGTGCCCCCGTAGCGCGACCAGGAGCAGGGTCAGTGCCGGAAGCACCACCGCTGCCAGCAGCATCGCGCCCCAGAACCGACGTGGTCCGGTGGCGCGTGTCGGGTGCGGCAGCCGCAGGGGCGAGGAGGAGCCGGCGGCCTCCTCGTGGGTCACGACGAGCACGTCGATCGGGCCTGAACGCTGGATCGTCCGGTGTCCCACGCTTCCGTACAGGAAGGTGGAGAGCCGTCCGCGCCGGCTGGCGCCCAGCACGATCTGGGTGACGTTCTCGGCCTCCGCGAACTGCAGCAGGGTCTCGGGGAGGTCGTCGCCGGTCGTCTGGTGGTAGCTGCCGCCCAGCGACTCCACCAGGGCACGCTGGGCGGCGAGGGCGGCCGGGTCGGCATGGACGAGTCCGTCGCTCGGGATGACGTGCAGCGCCAGAAGCTGGCTGCCGGGCGTTCGGGCGGTGACCCGGGCCGCGCGGCGGATCAGGGTCTCGCCCTCCGGGCCGCCTGTCAGGGCGACCATGACGCGTTCGCGGGTCTCCCAGGGTGCGGTGATGCCGTGCTCGGCACGGTAGCGCTGCAGTCCTTCCTCCACGCGGTCGGCGAGCCACAGCAGGGCGAGTTCCCGCAGGGCGGTGAGGTTTCCGACGTGGAAGTAGTGGGTGAGGGCGGCCTCGACGCGGTCGGCGGGGTAGATGTCTCCGTGCAGCATGCGGCGGCGAAGTAGCTCCGGTGGAAGGTCGACCAGCTCGATCTGGTCCGCGCGGCGCGCGACCTCGTCGGGCAGGGTCTCGCGCTGCGGGACGCCGGTGATCTGCCGGACCACGTCGCCCAGTGACTCCAGGTGCTGGACGTTGAGGGTGGTGACGACGTCCGTCCCGTCGTCGAGGAGTTCCTCGACGTCCTGCCAGCGCTTGGCGTGGCGGCAGCCTGGTACGTTCGTGTGGGCCAGCTCGTCGACCAGGGCGACCTGCGGGTGCCGGGCGAGCACCGCGTCCAGATCCATCTCGGTGAAGGCCGCCCCGCGGTGAGTCATGGTGCGTCGGGGGATCGTCTCCAGCCCTTCGGCCATCGCGGCGGTCGGCCGTCGCCCGTGCGGCTCGACGAAACCGGCGACGACATCCGTGCCGCTCGCACGCAGCCGCTGCCCTTCCTCAAGCATGGCGTACGTCTTCCCCACCCCCGGGGCGGCCCCGAGGTAGATCCGCAATCGTCCTCGCGCCATCGGAGGCTCCTACCGACACGCCACACCCACACGCTCTCCCTCCATCATGCGCGCCCGGCCCCCGTCACACTCCGGCACCGGCGCCGACACCACAAGTTTGACGTGTTCCTGACGCTAGAGGCGCATCCCCGGGTCCCGCTCAGCCGTCCTGACCAGTGTCGAACCGGGTTCATGAAGGAGGGCGCCAGGGGGAGCGCAGTGGTCGGAGTCGTCGTCCTGGCCGTCTTCGTTCTGTTGCTGATGCGCAGTGGGACGCGTGTGATCAATCAGGTCGAGCGGGGTGCGGTGTTCCGCTTCGGAAGGGCGCTGCCTGGCCATCGTCAGCCCCGGCATCACCGTCCTGATCCCGGTCGCGGACCGCATGCGGAAGGTGAACGTCCAGGTCGCGACGCTGCCGATCCCGACGCACGAGGGCATCACCCGGGACAACGTCTCGGTCAAGGGCGACGCGGTCGTCTACTACCGGGTCACCGATCCCGCCCGCGCCACGATCGAGGTGCAGGACTACGCCTTCGCCGTCGGCCAGGTCGCGCAGTCGCCGCGTGATGCCTTTCCCGGTGGAGCCGCTCCGCTACTTCGACCGGGCGGCCCGCAACCTCGACGCCGCTGCGGCGCCGACGCCGGAGACGCCGGAAACCCAGACGGGCACCGCGACCGATCGGTCCGCCCCGGCGGATGCCTCCTGATCGACGGACCGACGGACCGACCGGCCTACGGTCCGTCGGTGGCCAGTTCCGACAGAGCCGGGTCCGCCCCTGCGCGGCAGATGCCGCCCGGGGTGGAAACGCCCAGGCCCGGACGCCTGAACGTCCGTTCCTCGTGCCGGCTCACCCGGGGCAGCCGTGGCGGGCCGTCGACGTGGCCGCGAAGCGGCCCAGCAGCTCCTGGACGTCGGCGGGCCGGAGGTCCCCCGGACCGCCCTGGCCGCCGGACGGACCGACCAGCTTGACGTACGCGGTCCCGAGGGCTCCCTCGCAGGTGGGGGCGCGCGTGGTGGCGCCCCTGACGCTGCCGGGGTAGCGGCCGTCGAGATACATCTCCTGCTCGGCGGAGGCTCCGTAGTAGGCGGTCAGATCGGCGACCGTCGTCGCCCCGCGCCTCAGCGCGCAGGCCTCCGTCAGCGCGCGGCCGGCCGGCTTCTCGGACACCGCCGTGACACCCAGTCGGGCCGCCGTCGCGGCGGAGACCACGTCGCGGCAGGTTCCGGTCGCGCGGGCGGGCGGGACATCGCGCCAGCCACTGAGGTCCACGCCGGAGGGACGTGTGCCGAGTGGTCCCTCGCAGTGGAAGCGGCCGGCCGCGGTCCGGGCCGTCTCCGTGGCGAGCCGGGCGACCTGGAGGAGCTGCGTCCTGGTGAGGTCCTCGGTTTTCGCGGTGGCCTCGGCGAGTATCAGGAGGCCCTTGCCGGGCAGCGCGGCGCAGTCGACGAGGACCGCCGCCTCGGGCCGGTTCCGGCTGACGAACGAGCCGTCCCATCCGTGTCCGAGTGGCGTCGCCGAGGACTCTTCCGCCGCACCGCTGGCCCGGTGTGCGGCGACCGGGCGGATCTGCAGCCGCAGGGTGGGCCCCGAGGCCTGTCCGCGCGCCGTGACCGAGCACCACTCCGTGTCGTATCCGACCCATTCACCGGTGTGCCCGCGCACTTCCAGGTCGGCACCGGCGAAGAACGTCCGGGCCTCTCCTACCGCCAGCGACCCCCGGCAGCCGTCCCCCAGGTCGTCGCCGGTCGCCGTGCCTCCGGCGAATCCGAACCAGACCGCACTACCGGCCGCCGCCATCGCCAGGGCGGCGGCGAGTGCCTTGACCCCGGTCATGCGCGCCTTCGTTCGCGAGTGCTCCGTCTCGCTCACCAGCACTCCCCCTTCGTCCGCGTCCTCGGTGCCCTGCCGGCACCCTGGTGGATGACTGATCATCCGGCCGTACGGTTCCGAGCGGTCACGTCGTCGCGGTCGTCGCCTCGGGGTGGAAGGGCGGGGCGCCGTCCTCCCTGCGGAGGCTGATGGTCATGGTCAGGCCGCCGCCCGGGGTGTCCTCCGCCGTGACCGTGCCGCCCATGGCTTCGACGAAGCCGCGGGCGACGGCGAGGCCGAGGCCGACTCCCGCGCCCCGCGGGGCGTCGCCGTGGCGCTGGAAGGCGCCGAAGATGCGGTCCTTGGCCTCGTCGGGCACGCCCGGGCCACGGTCGACGACCCGGAGTTCGACGCGCTCGGCGATCGCGCTGGCGGCCACGAGGACCGGGGTTCCGTCAGGGCTGTACTTCACCGCGTTCTCGACGACGTTGGCGACGGCCCGTTCGAGCAGGCCGCGGTCGACGACGACCATGGGCAGGGTCTCGGGGATGTCGAGCTCGACACTGTCGTCGGGCACGCCGACGAGGGCCATCGGAACGACCTCGTCGAGGTCGGTCTGCCGCAGGACGGCGGTGACGGTGCCGGTCTCCAGGCGGGAGACATCGAGGAGGTTGCCGACGAGGTGGTCGAGCCGGTCGGCGCCCTCCTCCACGTTCGCGAGCAGGTCGGCCCGGTCCTCCTCCGACCACTCGACGTCCTCCGCCCGCAGCGAGGAGACCGAGGCCTTGATGCCGGCGAGCGGGGTGCGCAGGTCGTGGCTGACGGCGGAGAGCAGCGAGGTACGGATCTTGTTGCCCTCGGCCTGTCGGCGGGCTTCCTCCGCCTCGTCGACGAGCCGCTGCCGGTCCAGGACGACCGCGGCCTGCGCGGCGAACGCGCCGAGGACGCGCCGGTCCTCTCCCGGCAGGACGCGGCCGGTCAGCGCGAGCGCCAGGTGGTCGCCGACCGGCATGTCGACGTCCGCGTCCTCGGGCCGGCCAGCCGGGCGGCAGGGGCCGACGGCGGCGACGCACGTCCACGGCTCGGTGTCGTCGTGGCGCTCCAGGAGCGCGACGGACTCCATGGCGAAGGTCTCCCGGAGCCGTTCGAGCAGTGCGTCGAGTCCGGTCTCGCCGCGCAGCACGCTGCCGGCGAGGAAGGAGAGCGTCTCCGCCTCGGCACGCAGGCGGGCGGCCTGGTGGGTGCGGCGGGCGGCAAGGTCGACCACGGAGGCGACGGAGATCGCCACTCCCACGAAGATCACCAGGGCGACCACGTTCTTCGGGTCGGCGATCGTGAGCTCGTGTATCGGAGGGGTGAAGTAGTAGTTGAGCAGCAGCGACCCCACGGCCGCCGAGGCCAGGGCCGGGCGTAGGCCACCGAGGAGTGCGGCGGCGACGGTGAGCGTGAGGAACAGCAGGACGTCGTTCGCGAGACCCATGTCGGGCAGGGCGCCGCTGAGCAGCAGGGTGAGCGCCACCGGGCCGGCGAGGCCGACCACCCAACCCCAGATGGTGCGGGACCGCCCGAGTTTCGCGCGACGCGCCACGGGCAGCCCGCGGCCCTTCGCCGCCTCGTCGTGGGTGACGATGTGGACGTCCAGGTCCGGACCCGACTCGCGGGCGACGGTGGCGCTGACACCGGGGCTGAAGGCGTACTGCCAGGAGCGGCGGCGGCTGACGCCGAGGACGATCTGCGTCGCGTTGACGCCTCGGGAGAAGTCGAGGAGGCCGGCCGGGATGTCGTCGCCGACGACGTGGTGGAAGGTGCCGCCGAGGTCCTCGACGAGAGTCCGCTGGACGGCCAGTTCCTTCGGGGAGGCAGAGGTGAGGCCATCGCTGCGGGAGATGTAGACGGCCAGGACCTCGCCGCCCGCGCCCTTCTCGGCGAGGCGGGCGGCCCGGCGGATCAGGGTACGGCCCTCGGGGCCACCCGTGAGGCCGACGACGATCCGCTCCCGGGAGCCCCAGATCTTCGAGACCCGGTGTTCGGTGCGGTACTCCTGGAGGTATTCGTCGACCCGGTCGGCGGTCCAGAGCAGGGCCAGTTCGCGCAGGGCCGTCAGGTTGCCGGGGCGGAAGTAGTTGGACAGGGCCGCGTCGACCTTGTCCGGCTTGTAGACGTTGCCGTGGGCCATCCGCCGCCGCAGGGCCTGCGGCGACATGTCAACCAGCTCTATCTGGGCGGCGCGGCGCACCACCTCGTCCGGGACGGTCTCCCGCTGCCGTACCCCGGTGATCGACTCGACCACGTCGCCGAGCGACTCCAGGTGCTGGATATTGACCGTGGAAACGACGTCGATGCCGGCCGCGAGCAGCTCCTCGACGTCCTGCCAGCGCTTGGCGTTCCGCGAGCCGGGGATGTTGGTGTGGGCCAGCTCGTCCACGAGCACGACGGCGGGCTTCCGGGCGAGGACCGCGTCGACGTCCATCTCGGTGAAGACCGTGTCCCGGTACGCGATCTCCTTGCGCGGCATCGCCTCCAGGCCGCGCAGCATCACCTCCGTACGCGGCCGGCCGTGGTGCTCGACGAAGGCGACGACGCAGTCGGTGCCGCGCTCCACCCGCCGGTGGGCCTCCGAGAGCATCGAGTACGTCTTGCCGACGCCCGGTGCCGCGCCGAGGTAGATACGAAGCTTTCCGCGTCCCATGGTGTCGTTTCTCGTCGATGTCGGACAGAGCGGGTACGTGTGCGGGCGAGGCGTCACGTCTCGAATCGATATCCCATGCCGGGCTCGGTGATCAGATAGCGAGGGTGTGACGGATCCGCCTCCAGCTTGCGGCGCAGCTGCGCCATGTAGACCCTCAGGTAGTTGGTCTTGGTGCCGTAGCTCGGCCCCCACACCTCCTTGAGGAGGCGCTGCTGGCTGACGAGGACGCCGGGGTTGCAGATGAGGATCTCCAGCAGGTGCCACTCGGTCGGTGTGAGCCGGATGTCGCGGTCACCGCGGCGTACCTTCTTCGCCACGAGATCGACTGTGAAGTCATCGGTCGTGACCAGGCCGCCCGCCACTCCGGTGCCCGTCCGCGCATGCACGGGCGACTCCTCCAGACGGCGGGTGGCCGCCCTCAGCCGGGCGAGGAGTTCGTCCATGCTGAAGGGCTTGGTCATGTAGTCGTCCGCACCCGCGTCGAGGGCGCGGATCTTGTCCTCGGACCCGCTGCGGGCGGAGAGCACGAGCACCGGAGCCCGGTTCCAGCCTCGCAGCGCCCGGATGAGGTCGATGCCGTCCATGTCCGGCAGCCCGAGATCCAGGAGGATCACGTCCGGTGGCTCGGTGGCCGCGAGCCGGAGCGCGGTGGCGGCGTCGTGGGCCGCGTCCACGTCGTACGTGCGTGCTTTGAGGTTGATCGTCAGAGCACGCGCGAGCTGCGCGTCGTCCTCGACGACCAGGACCCGGGTCATCCGCGTACTGCCTTTCGTCTTGAGCATGGCGTCGGATGCGCGTCGGGAGCCGGCAGCCGGGGCGTTCCCGGGCTGCCGGCTCCCTTGCGTCGTGCGTAAGACCATCAGCCCTTGGCCGTCACGAGGTTCTTCAGCGCGATGTTGAGCTGGAGGACGTTGACGCGGGGTTCGCCGATGAAGCCGAGGATGCGGTCGTCGGTGTGGTCGGCAACCAGCTTCTCGACGGCAGAGACGTCCAGGTGGTTCAGCTCGGCGACCCGGTGGGCCTGGAGTTTCGCGTACTCCGGGGAGATGTGCGGGTCCAGGCCCGATCCGGAGGACGTGACGGCGTCGGCGGGGACGTCGGACGGCTTCACCTTGAAGTCGGGGGTGGAGTTGTCCTTGACGACGGCGGCCTTGGCATCCGTCACCTGGGCACACAGGGTGCCCTCCTCCGGCTTCTCCGGGCAGACGGCCTTCCCTTCCTTGTCGGTCACGGCGCCGTTGTCGCCGGAGCGGTTGGTGGCACCAGAGAGGATGAGCTTGTACTGGGTGTTGACGGAGTTCACGCCGAGGCCGTTGGACGGGCGCGGCTGGAACCACTTCAGGTCCGCACTCGCGGTCTCCTCGCCGTCCTTCAGCGGGAGGTTGTAGGTCTGGCCGATGAGCTCGGAGCCGACGACCTTGCCGCTCGCGTCCTTGATCTCGGAACCGTTCGCCTTGCCCGGGAAGGCGAGCTGGGCAAGCCCGGTGACGGCGAGCGGGTAGAGCACGCCCGTCACCACGGTCAGGACGAGCAGGGCACGGAGAGCGGCCCAGAGCAGACGTCCCGCGTTTCCTACGGAGTTGTTCGTCATGGTCAGCCGATTCCGGGGATGAGGGAGATGAGCAGGTCGATGATCTTGATGCCGATGAACGGGGCGATCAGGCCGCCGAGTCCGTAGAGGCCGAGGTTGCGGCGGAGCATCGAGTCGGCGCTGGACGGCCGGTAGCGCACGCCCTTCAGGGCGAGCGGCACGAGCGCGATGATGATCAGCGCGTTGAAGATGACCGCGGAGAGGATCGCGGACTCCGGCGAGGCCAGGCCCATGATGTTGAGCTTGTCCAGCGACGGGTAGGCGACCGCGAACATGGCCGGGATGATCGCGAAGTACTTCGCGACGTCGTTGGCGATGGAGAAGGTGGTCAGCGCGCCTCGGGTGATGAGGAGTTGCTTGCCGATCTCGACGATCTCGATGAGCTTGGTCGGGTTGGAGTCGAGGTCGACCATGTTGCCGGCCTCCTTCGCGGCCGACGTGCCCGTGTTCATCGCCACGCCCACGTCCGCCTGCGCCAGCGCGGGGGCGTCGTTGGTGCCGTCACCCGTCATGGCGACGAGCTTGCCGCCGGCCTGCTCGCGCTTGATGAGGGCCATCTTGTCCTCGGGGGTGGCCTCGGCGAGGAAGTCGTCGACTCCGGCCTCCTCGGCGATGGCCTTGGCGGTCAGCGGGTTGTCGCCCGTGATCATGACCGTACGGATGCCCATGCGGCGCAGCTCGTCGAACCGCTCGCGCATGCCGTCCTTGACGACGTCCTTGAGGTGGATGACGCCGAGAACGCGCGCCCCCTTGCCGTCCTTGACCGCGACGAGGAGGGGCGTGCCGCCGGCCTCGGAGATGGCGTTGGCGAGGGTGTCGGCGTCGTCGGAGACCTGGCCGCCCTGCTCCTTCACCCAGGTGACCACGGAGCCCGCGGCACCCTTGCGGATGCTCTTGCCGTCCACGTCCACGCCCGACATCCGGGTCTGGGCGGTGAACTCGATCCACGTGGCGCGCGCCAGCTCGCCCTGGTGGCGCTCGCGCAGCCCGTACTTCTCCTTGGCGAGGACGACGATCGAGCGGCCCTCGGGGGTCTCGTCGGCGAGCGAGGAGAGCTGGGCGGCGTCGGCGACCTCCGCGTCAGTGGCGCCCTTGACCGGGACGAACTCCGAGGCCTGGCGGTTGCCGAGGGTGATGGTGCCGGTCTTGTCGAGCAGCAGCGTCGACACGTCGCCGGCGGCCTCGACGGCCCGGCCGGACATCGCGAGGACGTTGCGCTGGACGAGGCGGTCCATGCCGGCGATGCCGATCGCGGAGAGCAGCGCGCCGATGGTCGTCGGGATGAGGCAGACGAGGAGCGCCGCCAGCACGATCATCGAGGTCTGCTTGTCGGCCCCGGCGTAGATCGCGAAGGGCTTGAGGGTGACCACGGCGAGCAGGAAGACGATGGTGAGGGACGCCAGCAGGATGTTGAGGGCGATCTCGTTCGGGGTCTTCTGCCGGGCCGCGCCCTCGACCAGGTTGATCATCCGGTCGATGAAGGTCTCGCCCGGCTTCGTCGTGATCTTGATGACGATCCGGTCGGAGAGCACCTTCGTGCCGCCGGTGACCGCGCACCGGTCGCCGCCCGACTCGCGGATGACGGGGGCGGACTCGCCGGTGATCGCCGACTCGTCGACGGAGGCGACGCCCTCGACGACGTCGCCGTCGCCGGGGATGATGTCGCCGGCCTCGCAGACCACGAGGTCGCTGATCCTGAGCTCGGTGCCGGGGACCTGCTCCTCGCTCTTGCCGTCCTGGGTCAAGCGGCGGGCGATGGTGTCGGTCTTGGCCTTGCGCAGGGTGTCGGCCTGGGCCTTGCCCCGGCCCTCCGCGACCGCCTCCGCCAGATTGGCGAAGATCGTCGTCAGCCACAGCCAGACGGTGATCGCCCAGCCGAACCAGTCACCCGGGTGCGCCACCGCCAGCCCGGTGGTGACCACCGAGCCGACGAGCACCACGAACATGACCGGCGACTTGACCATCACGCGCGGGTCGAGCTTCCTGATCGCGTCCGGGAAGGACCTGACCAGCTGCTTCGGATCGAACAGGCCCCCTCCGACCCGTCCGCCCTCGGGCTTGTGCCCCGTGGGTACGTCCGGGTGCGGTGCCCGGGGAGGAGTGATGGCGCTCATGCTGCGAGCCCTTCGGCGAGCGGTCCCAGCGCGAGGGCCGGGAAGTAGGTGAGACCGGTGATGATCAGGATCGTGCCGACGAGGAGGCCGGTGAACAGCGGTTTCTCGGTGCGCAGGGTGCCCGCGGTCTCGGGTACGGGCGTCTGCTCGGCGAGTGAACCGGCCAGCGCGAGGACGAACACCATCGGCAGGAACCGGCCGAGCAG